>NZ_JAEULU010000336.1 GCF_016792925.1 Gemmobacter sp. | reverse complement strand
TGAAAGACCGCGTGCAGGCGCCGGGCGGCTCGGTCGCCAATACGCTGGCGGGGCTGGGGATGCTGGGCCTGAAATCGGCCTTCATTGGCCGCGTGCATGATGATGCGCTTGGCCGCTTCTACGCCAAGGCCATGGCCGACGAGGGCACCGCCTTCGTCAACGCGCCGGTGCCGGGGGGCGAGCTGCCCACCTCACGCTCGATGATTTTCGTCTCGCCCGATGGCGAGCGGTCGATGAACACCTATCTTGGCATTTCCTCCGAACTGGGGCCGGAGGATGTGAGCGATGCGGTCGCGGGCGATACCGAGGTGCTGTTCCTTGAGGGCTATCTTTACGACAAGCCCAAGGGCAAGGAGGCCTTCGAGCGCGCCGCCCGCCTCTGCCGTCAGGCCGGGGGCCGCGCCGGGATTGCGCTGTCAGACCCCTTCTGCGTGAACCGCCACCGCCCCGATTTCCGCCGTCTGGTGCGCGATCTGGATTATGTGATCGGTAATCAGCACGAATGGGAAAGCCTCTATGAAACCGATCTCGATTCGGCGCTGAAACAGGCCGCCGCCGATTGCGGCCTTGTGGCCTGCACGCGCTCGGGCGAGGAGGTCATCGTGCTGCGCGGCACCGAGCGCGCGGTGGTCCCCGTCCGCCGCGTGGTGCCGGTGGATGCCACCGGCGCGGGCGACCAGTTCGCCGCCGGTTTCATCTATGGCATGGCCACCGGGCAGTCGCTGGAGGTTGCGGGCCGCATGGGCTGCGTCGCCGCCGCCGAGGTGATCAGCCATTTCGGCGCCCGCCCCGAGGCCGACCTGAAGGCCCTGTTCCGCAAGGAAGGCCTGATCTGACACTGCAAGGGGGGCATATCGCCCCCCACCCACAGGAGCCGCGCATGACCATCACGCAGGAATATGAACTCGACGGTCTCAAGGCCATCGGCCTCATCGTCGCCAATACCCTGCAAGCCATGCGCCGCGCCATGGAACCCGGCATGACCACGCGCGAGCTGGACGCCATCGGTCGCGCCTATCTGGACCGCGAGGGCGCGCAATCGGCACCCGAGACGGTCTATAACTTCCCCGGCGCCACCTGCATCTCGGTCAATGAAGAGGCCGCGCATGGCATCCCCGGCGACCGCATCCTGCGCGAGGGCGATCTGGTGAATATCGACGTCTCCGCCTCCAAGGGCGGGTTTTTCGGCGATACCGGCGCCAGCATCCCCCTGGGCCAGGTGCGCCCCGACCAGGAGCGCCTCTGCCGCGACGGCCAGCGCGCCCTGCAAATCGGCCTCGATCAGGTCGCCGCCGACCGCCCCCTCGCGGGCATCGGCCAGGCCATCGGCCGCTTTGCCGAGGCGCGCGGCTATACCCTCGTGCGCAACCTTGCCAGCCACGGCATTGGCCGCGCGCTGCATGAAGACCCCGAGGAAATCCCCACCTGGCCCGCCCGCCGCGAGCGCCGCCGCATCGCCCGGGGCCTTGTCCTCACGGTCGAGCCCTTCCTGTCAACCGGCGCCGTCTGGGCCGATCAGGGCCGCGATGGCTGGACGCTGCTCAGCCGCCCCGCCGCGCCCGTCGTGCAATATGAACATACCGTGGTGGCGCTGGAGTCCGGCCCGCTGATCCTCACCCGGCCCAGTTGAATTCGGGGCCAGTTGATGCCTTGCGCCCGGCGCACCATGCGCTAGCCTGCCCGCGATGCAGGAGGCGCACATGGCCGATCAGAACACCGTCTATCTCTCGGATTACAAACCCTTTCCCTGGCAGCCCGCCCAGGTCGCGCTGACCTTCCGCCTGGCCCCCCGCGCCACGCGGGTTCTGGCGCGGATCACCTTCGCGCCCAATCCCGCCGCCGATCCGGGCCAAGACCTGCGCCTGCATGGCGAGGGCCTCAGCCTCATCGCGCTTTCCCTCAACGGCCAGCCGCTCGGCGTCTCGCCCGATGCCACCGGCCTCACTTTGCCCGCCGCCCTGCTGCCGCCCGCGGGCTTCACGCTGGAAACCGAGGTCGAAATCTCGCCCGAAACCAATACCGCCCTTGAGGGCCTCTACATGTCGAACGGCATGTATTGCACCCAATGCGAGGCCGAGGGCTTTCGCAAAATCACCTTCTATCCCGACCGCCCCGATGTCATGGCGCCCTTCCGCACCCGCGTGGAAGGCCCGCATCCGGTGCTGCTGTCGAACGGCAACCCCATTGCCAGCGGCGAGGGCTGGGCGGAATGGGACGACCCATGGCCCAAACCCGCCTACCTTTTCGCCCTCGTCGCGGGCGATCTGGTGGCCCATCCCGACCGCTTCACCACCCAGTCGGGCCGCGAGGTGGCGCTGAACATCTGGGTCCGCCCCTCCGATGCCGACCGCTGCCAATGGGGCATGGATAGCCTGAAACGCTCGATGGCCTGGGACGAACAGGTTTACGGGCGCGAATATGACCTCGACGTGTTCAACATCGTCGCGGTCGATGATTTCAACATGGGCGCGATGGAGAACAAGGGGCTGAACATCTTCAACTCCAAATGCGTTCTCGCCACCCCCGAAACCATGACGGATGACGAGTTCAGCCGCATCGAGGCGATCATCGCCCATGAATATTTCCACAACTGGACCGGCAACCGCATCACCTGCCGTGACTGGTTCCAGCTTTGCCTCAAGGAAGGCCTGACCGTCTTCCGCGATCAGCAATTCTCCGGCGATCTGCGCAGCCATGCCGTGAAGCGCATCGAGGATGTGCTGGCGCTGCGCGCCCGCCAGTTCCGCGAGGATCAGGGGCCGCTGGCGCATCCGGTCCGCCCCGACAGCTTTGTCGAGATCAACAATTTCTACACCGCCACCGTCTATGAAAAAGGCGCCGAGATCATCCGCATGCTGCGCCTGCTGGTGGGCGAGGCCGCCTATGCCAAGGCGCTCGACCTCTATTTCAGCCGCCATGACGGGCAGGCTGCCACCATCGAGGACTGGCTCAAGGTGTTCGAGGATGCCACGGGGCGCGACCTTGCCCAGTTCAGCCGCTGGTATTTCGAGGCCGGAACGCCGCGCGTCACCCTCACGGAAGAGTGGCAGGATGGCACGCTGTCGCTCACGCTCACGCAGATGAACCCGCCCACGCCGGGGCAACCCGACAAGGCGCCCAAGCTGATCCCGGTGGCGCTTGGCCTGTTGAACCCCAATGGCGATGAGGTGCTGCCGACCACTGTGCTGGAACTGTCGCAGCCGCAGCAAACCTTCCACTTCGAGGGGCTGGCGGCGCGGCCCGTCGTCTCGGCCCTGCGCGGCTTTTCCGCCCCCGTGGTGCTGGACCATGCCCAAAGCCGCGCCGACCGCGCGCTGCTGCTGGCCCATGACACCGACCCGTTCAACCGATGGGAGGCGGGCCGCGCGCTGGCGAAACAGGGTCTGGCCGAGATGGCGACCAGCGGCGCCCCCGCGCCTGCCGATTGGCTGGCAGGCGTGGCGCGGCTGGTGCAGGATGAAAGCCTCGATCCGGCCTATCGCGCCCTGATGCTGCGCCTGCCCTCGGAAGATGACATGGCCGCCACCCTCGCCGCTGCCGGGCAGGTGCCTGACCCGGCGGCGATCCACGCCGCGCGCCGCCAGATGGGCACCGCACTGGCCGAGGTGCTGGCGCCCGCGCTGCCCGGCATGCGTGCGGCCCATGCCACCCCCGGCGCGTTTTCCGCCGAGGCCGGGCCAGCGGGCCATCGCGCGCTGGCGAATGCCTGCCTCGCCTTGCTCAGCCGTGTCGATGGCGGGCAAGCCGCGCGCGCCGCGTTTACCTCGGCCTCCAACATGACCGACCGTCTGGCCGCGCTCGCGGCCCTTCTCGACATCGGGCAAGGGGCCGAGGCGCTGGCCGCCTTCGAGGCCGAATGGCGCCATGACCGTCTCGTGATGGACAAGTGGTTCAGTGTACAGGTGCTGTACACTTCGCCCGAAAAACTGGCCGAATCTGTACATGCGCTTACCCTTCGGCCCGATTTCAGCATGGAAAACCCGAACCGCTTCCGGGCGGTGATGGGGGCCTTGTCGGGTAACCATGCGGGCTTCCACCACCCCTCGGGCGCCGCCTATCGCCTGCTGGCCGATTGGCTGATCCGGCTGGATGCCAAAAACCCGCAAACCGCCGCCCGCATGTCCACCGCCTTTGAAACCTGGCGCCGCTATGGGTCTGATTTCCAATCGAAAATCAGGGGGGAGCTGACCCGGATCGCGGCAGCGCCCGGCCTCAGCCGGGATCTGGGCGAGATGGTGGGGCGGATGCTGGGCTGACCCCGCGCAGGGGGGGGCTTCGCGCCCCCCGGTGCCTGCGGCCCCGCCCCCCGCGGGATATTTTTGAACAGAAAATGTTGGTTTTTCAGGGGGTTGACCGGGTGCTTGACCTTGGGGCCGGCGATGTGCGACCCAAGAAAGGGACAATTGGAGGGCGAGTGATGCCGGTGATCTTGGCAATTTTGGCGGCAGCGGCCGGGTTGATTTACTGGATGATGCGGGCGCGCGCTGCGGGCCATGCTGCGCAGGATCTTGTTGATATGGCAGGAGATTTGGCCGCCGCCGCCCGCCGTTTCGGCTTTCGGCGGCAAGCGGGCCGTCATCCGGTCGAGGCGCTGGAAGAGCCGGATGTGGCTGTGGCGGGCCTTGGCATGGCGATGATGGAGCTGGGCGGCTTGCCGACGCAAGAGCAGCAGAATGCGCTTTTGGTCAGTTTGCAGCACCATCTGGGGTATGATCTGCAAAAAGCGCAGGAAGCTCAGATACTTGGCCGTTGGCTGATGATGCAGTGCGGCGGGCCGATGCCGGGGTTTTCGCGTCTGGCGCGGCGTCTGGCCAAGCTGGGCGGGCCGGAGGTCTTTGACCCCTGCATGGCGGTGCTGCGCGATGTGATCGCAGCGCAGCCCGCAGGCATCAGCCCCCAGCAGAAAGAGGCGCTGGCGGAACTGGCGCTGGCCTTCAAGCTGCGCTGATCACTGGCAATAGCTTTGGCTGCTGAGCCAGGCGCGCATTTCGGCGCGCTTGTCTGCCTTGCGGAAGGGCATCCAGTCGCGACCGATACCGCGATTGCCGCCGCCGACGGCCACCCCGTCGCGGGCGACATTATGCGCCACCATCTCGACCGCGCAGGCCAGATTTGCGCTGCCATCCTTCAGCGCACCACTCGATCTTGCGTCGCAGCCGTAATTGGCGGCCGAACGCGGCGAGATCTGCATGATGCCGATATAGCGCCCGCCGCCGCCTGCCGCGCGCGGATTGTAGCTGCTCTCGTATTTTCCCACCGCCGAGATCAGCCCGGCCCAGAAGGCGCGGCGCTCGGGCAGGCTGGCACTCTCGTAGCCGGGGCACCATTGCGCGATGTCGGCGGGCACGCGGGCGGCCAGAACCGCATCCTCCTCGGCCACGGCCAGCAGGGTGTTCGTCGTCCATTTCGCGGCTTCGGGGTGGTGATCCCACCGCATCGGCGGCACCGTCGTCGCCTCGGCCTTTTGCGTCGATTGCAGGCTGCACCCGGCAAGGGTGAGGGCAGCAATGAGCCCGAAAAGGCCGATTTTGCGGGACATGGGCGATTCCATAGCGGCGACGCGTCCTTGCGCGACGCGGTTTTGTGCCGTGCTTCTGTGCGTTGTGGCAAGTTTTCCTTGGTCGAATGCGCGAAAATCCGCCACTCGGGCCTTGCGCAGCGCCTTGCCCGACAGCCCGCCGCCGCCTATGAAGGGGGCAAGTTTGCAAGGGGAAACCGATGCTTGATCTGACCTATGACATGCCGAAACCCAAGGTGATCGCCGGGGCGAAACACGATTGGGAACTGGTGATCGGGATGGAGATCCACGCGCAGGTCGCCTCGAATGCCAAGCTGTTCTCGGGCGCCTCGACCGCCGTGGGGGCCGAGCCGAACAGCAATGTCAGCTTCGTCGATTGCGCCATGCCGGGCATGTTGCCGGTGATTAACGAATATTGCATCGAGCAGGCCGTGCGCTCGGGTCTGGGGCTCAAGGCGGCGATCAACCTGCGCTCGGCTTTTGACCGCAAGAACTATTTCTACCCCGACCTGCCGCAGGGCTATCAGATCAGCCAGCTTTACCACCCGATCGTGGGCGAGGGCGAGGTGCTGGTGGAGATGGGGCCGGGCGTGGCGCGGCTGGTGCGGATCGAGCGCATCCATCTGGAGCAGGATGCGGGCAAGTCGATTCACGACATGGACCCGAACATGTCCTTCGTCGATTTCAACCGCACCGGCGTGGCCCTGATGGAGATCGTGAGCCGCCCCGATATTCGCGGCCCCGAGGAGGCGGCGGCCTATGTGGCCAAGCTGCGCCAGATCCTGCGCTATCTGGGCACCTGCGATGGCAATATGCAGAACGGCAACCTGCGGGCCGATGTGAACGTCTCGGTCTGCCGTCCGGGGCAATATGAGAAGTATCAGGAAACGCAGGATTTTTCGCATCTGGGCACGCGGTGCGAGATCAAGAACATGAACTCGCTGCGCTTCATTCAGGCGGCGATTGATTACGAGGCGCGGCGCCAGATCGCGATTCTGGAGGATGGCGGTTCGGTCGTGCAGGAGACCCGGCTCTATGACCCCGACAAGGGCGAAACCCGGTCGATGCGCTCCAAGGAAGAGGCGCATGATTACCGCTATTTCCCCTGCCCGGACCTGCTGCCGCTGGAGATTGAACAGGCCTGGGTCGATGACATCGCGGCGCGGATGCCCGAGCTGCCGGATGCCAAGAAGGCCCGCTTCATGGCCGATTTCGGCCTGACCGATTACGACGCCAATGTGCTGACCGCCGAGCTGGACGCGGCGGCCTTTTTCGAGGCCGTGGCGCAGGGGCGCGAGGGCAAAACGGCGGCGAACTGGGTGATTAACGAGCTGTTCGGAAGGCTTAACAAAGAGGGTCACGCGATCAGCGACAGCCCGGTCTCGGCGGCGCAACTGGGCGGCATGCTGGACCTGCTGGCGAAGGGCGAGATCACCGGCAAGATGGCCAAGGATCTGTTTGAAATCCTCTGGACCGAAGGCGGCGACCCGGCCGAGGTGGCGGCGGCGCGCGGCATGAAGGCCGTGACCGATACCGGCGCCATCGAAAAGGCGCTGGATGATCTGATCGCGGCCAATCCGGCTCAGGTCGAGAAGGCCAAGGTCAATGCCAAATTGGCGGGCTGGTTCACGGGCCAGGTGCTGAAAGCCACCGGCGGCAAGGCCGATCCGGCGGTTGTGAATGCCATGGTCGCGCAGAAACTTGGCCTGTAAGACTTTGATCCAGAACTGAAAAAGGGCGCCCTTTCCTTTTTGAATGCTCAGTCTGCCGCGACCACATCATCCGCGAAGGCGGGCGGCAGATCCACCGGATGCGGCGGCAGCGGTGCGGCCTTGCCCTCCAGCGCGGCGTGCAGCGCGGTCTGGTCCAGCTCGCCTTCCCAGCGGGCCACAACCAGCGTGGCGACGGCATTGCCGATGAAGTTGGTGAGCGCGCGCACCTCGGACATGAAGCGATCCACACCCAGAATCAGCGCCATACCGGCCACCGGCACCGTCGGCACCACCGAAAGCGTGGCAGCCAGCGTGATGAAACCGGCCCCCGTGATGCCCGCCGCCCCTTTGGAGGACAACATCGCCACCGCCAGCAGCAGGATTTCCTGTCCCAGCGTCAGGTCGGTATTGGTGGCCTGCGCAATGAACAGCGCCGCCATGGTCATGTAGATATTGGTGCCATCGAGGTTGAAGCTGTAGCCGGTCGGAACCACCAGACCCACCACCGAGCGCGAGGCGCCGGCGCGCTCCATCTTCTCGATCAGAGAGGGCAGGGCGGCCTCCGACGACGAGGTGCCCAAGACCAGCAGCAGCTCCTCTTTCAGATAGCGGACCAGCTTGAAGATGGAAAAGCCGTTATATTTCGCCACGGCGCCCAGCACGACCACCACGAACAGGAAGGCGGTCAGGTAGAAACAGGCCACGAGGAAGGCCAGGTTCACCACCGAGGCGATGCCATATTTGCCGATGGTGAAGGCCATCGCGCCAAAGGCACCGATGGGGGCGAATTTCATCAAGATCGCCACCAGCTTGAAGATCGGGAAGGTGAGGGTCTGCATGAAATTGTAGACCGGCTTGCCATGATCGCCCACCAAAGCCAGCGACAGGCCGAACAGGATCGAGATGAACAGAACCTGAAGGATAGTGCCCTCGGCAAAGGCGCCGACCAGCGTGGTCGGGATGATCTCCATCAGGAAGCCGGTGATGGTGGTTTCATGCGCCTTTTCGGTGTATTTCGCCACCGCCTCGGCATCCAGCGTCGCCGGGTCGATGTTCATGCCCGCGCCCGGCTGCACCAGATTGCCGACCAGAAGGCCCACCACCAGCGCCAGCGTGGAGAAGGTGAGGAAGTAGATCATCGCCTTGCCCGCCACGCGGCCGACCTTCTTCATGTCGGTCATCCCGGCGATGCCGGTGGAGACGGTCAGAAAGATCACCGGCGCGATGATCATCTTCACCAGTTTGACGAAAGCATCGCCCAGCGGTTTCAGGCTGGCGCCAATATCGGGCCAGAAATGACCCAGCAGGATGCCCAGCGTGATGGCAACCAGCACCTGAACGTAAAGCTGGGCATAAAGCGGTTTTCGGCCCTGGGGGGCCGTGTGCGGGGTAACGATCATGGTATTCCTCCCAGAATGACCTGTGGCCGCAATGCGGGTGGATCGTGGCTACTCTCCTGCCGGGGTCACGAATAGTTGTGGTTTTCCGCAAGCCGATCTGCACCATGGCCGAGATCGGCAGTTGCGCGCGGCGCTGCGGCTTTCTATCAAGACAGGCGGCCCGACAGGCTTGGCTCTGGCCCGGCCCGGTCGCGGCCCCGGCCCGGCTCTGTCCCGGCAGGGCTTGCAGTTTTTGGCGCGGCGCGGAGAGCGTGATGCAACAGTTTGAATTCAAAGTCATTCCCGCCCCCCGTCGGGCCGAGAAAGCCCGGGGGCTGAAGACCACGGCGGATCGGTTCGCGCATACGCTGGCGCAGGTGATGAACGATCTGGCCCGGGACGGATGGGAGTATCTGCGCGCCGATACCCTGCCTTGCGAGGAACGCGCGGGCCTGACCGGCAAAAGCACCAGCTATCAGACCCTGTTGGTGTTCCGCCGTCCGGTGGCGGGCAAGACGGCCGAGGCGCTGGCTGCCGTGCCGCTGGTGGCGCAGCCTGCGCCCGAGGCTCCGGCGCCCAAGCTGGGCAGCGCGCTGGCCAGCGAAGGGGCCGCGCCCAGCCTCGGCCCGGCGGAGACCGCCAAGGCCGATTAAGCCCGCGCCGCCGCGAGGGCGTGCGGCAGGGCCTCGGCAAAGGTTTGCAGCGCGGCGGCATCGCCCACGCTGACCCGGATGCAGCGATCATGCGGCGCGATGAAGGGCATGCGGATGAACACGCCGCGCGCCACCACTTCGGCCAGCACCTTGCGGGCAAAGGCACCATCCTGACCGCAATCCATCGTCACGAAATTGGTGGCCGAGGGCAGCGGGGTCAGCCCGTTCTCGCGCGCGATCTGCGCCAGCCTGTCGCGCGCTGCGGCCACGCGGGCGCGCACCTCGCCCAGCCAGCCCTGATCCTGCAAGGCCGCCAGCGCCCCCGCCTGCGCAATGCGCCCCATGCCGAAATGGTTGCGCACCTTGTGGAAGGCGGCGATCAGCCCCGGCGCCGCGATGGCATAGCCGACCCGCAGCCCGGCCATGCCATAGCCTTTTGAAAACGTGCGGAAGCGGATCACGCGCGGATCATCCGCCGCGATCTGCGGCGCCGTGCCTTCGGGCGCGAGGTCGATATAGGCCTCGTCCAGCACCATCAGCGTGCCCTCGGGCAGGCGGGGCAGCATCGCGGCGATCACTGCGCCGGGGTGATGGCTGCCCATCGGATTGTCGGGATTGGCGATATAAAGCAGCTTTGGCCGGGTTTCTGCCGCCAGCGCCAGCAGCGCCTCGGGGTCTTCATGGGCGCCGCGATAGGGCGCCTTGTGCAGCACGCCGCCAAAGCCCGTGACGTGGAAATTGAAGGTCGGATAGGCGCCGTCCGAGGTGACGACCGCATCGCCCGGCGCCACCACCAGCCGCACCAGATAGGACAGCAAGCCGTCAATACCCTCGCCGACCACGATATGATCGGGCGTGACGCCATGATGGGCGGCCAGCGCATGCCGCAGGTCGTGGTTTTCGGGGTCGCCATACATCCAGACCTCGCGCGCCGCCCGCTCCATCGCGGCAATGGCGCGGGGCGAGGGGCCGAACAGGCTCTCATTGGCGCCCAGCCGGGCGGCAAAGGGCCGGCCCGCGGCGCGCTCGGCGGTTTCAGGGCCGACAAAGGGCACGGAGGCTGGCAGGCTTGCGGCCAGATCGGTGTAGCGGGGCGTTTGGGGCGTGTGGCTCATGCCCGCATATCACCGCAAGCGCGCCCGCGCTGCAAGCCGGGGATTGCCCCCCGGCAGGCCGGTTCAGATCACGTCGATCGCGGCGGCAAGGCCCGAAAGGCTGGCCACCTTGCTCAGCACGATACGGTCGCCATTGCCGAAATCCAGTTGCACGCTGCTGCCCAGATCGGTGCCGAAGCGGCTGACCAGCGCCGCCGCCGACAGACCGCCGACAAGGCTGGAGGCCAGCGCCAGCCGGTCGCCGTCGGCCAGCCGGAAATCCGTGATGGTATCGGCGCCATGGCCACGCGCAAAGACAAAGACATCGGCGCCGGTCTCGCCGCTCAGACGGTCTGCACCGCCGCCGCCGGTCAGCCGGTCACCGTCCGTGCCGCCGAACAGGGCATCGCTTTGCGCCCCGCCCTCCAGCCTGTCGCGCCCGGCCCCGCCCGAGAGCCAGTCGCCGCCGCCACCGCCCACCAGCCGGTCATCCCCGGCATCGCCGGTCAGCATGTCGCGCCCGGAGCCACCGCTGAGCGTATCGGCCCCGGCCTGCCCATGCAGCCGGTCATCCCCGGAGCCGCCGCTCAGGCTATTGGCCGCGCTGGTGCCGAGTCGCACCAGCGGATCGCTGCCTGTGGTGGCGATGCGGCTTTCCAGCGCCACGGCCTCCCAGGCCAGATGCTGAAACAGCACGGCCTGCGCCTCGGTCCAGCCGGTATAGCGGGCGCCCCATTCATTCGTCAGGCTGGTCGGCAGCCCCACGCCAGAGCGCCCGGTGATCGCCGCATGCTGCACCAGCGCGATCAGGTAATTGCCCGCGTCGTTCAGATGCACCAGATCACCGAAGATCTGCCGGATGCCGGTCAGCCCCTGGCCCTGACCGATGCTGATGGCATCGTAAAGCCGCCCGAGCGCCGTGCCGCCCGGCACCACCACCACCGAGGCATCATCGGCGGGTTTCGTGCTGTTCAGCCGGTCGGCGATGCCCTGCCACAGGCTGCGATCCGCCGTGATCTGCGCCCGCCATTGCGCATCGGTGTAGCGCGGCAGGTTGGGGTTCCATTCATCGGGGCCGAAATAGGCCCAAGTTTCATAGATCATCACCCGCGCGCCGCTTTGCGCGGCCCAGGCCAGTTCCGCATATTCGCGGGCATAGTGATAGGTATCCGACCATTGCAGCGAGCTGGCGAGCGGCAGCGCTTCGGTCAGGATCAGGGTGTTGTAATTGCCCGAGGGCAGGACGTCGCGGGCATTCAGCCCCGGCGCGTCGGCGCCATGCTCCCACTGCCATTGCAGCGGGGCGCCGTTGATCACCTGCGCATCGGCCTTGATGCCGGTGCCGGTCAGCAGGCGGTTGAGCATTTGCGGCATGGTCTGGTTGACAAGACTGTGGCCGACGAAAAGGGCATTGCGGGGCATAGGTCACTCACTAAGCTGTGGAACACACCTTCGCTTCAAAACATGAAGCGAAGGTGAAGATTGCAGAAGGGTTTGGCGGCGTCAGGCGATTTCGGCCAGACGGGCGACGGCGGCCTCGACCTGCGCGGCCTCCTCGCTGCGGGCGGAAAGATTGGCGCGGGCCTCGTCCACCACCTCTTCCTTGGCCGAGGCCATGAATTTGGGGTTGTCGAGGCGGCCTTGCAAGGCGCCGATTTCCTTGCGCAGTTTCTCCAGCGCTTTGACAAGGCGCGCTTTTTCGGCGGCGATGTCGATGATGCCTTCCAGCGGGATGGCGAAGGTGGCGCCCTCAGCCGCGATGGAGAGCGCGCCCTTGGGGGCGGCGGCCGCATCGGTCAGGCTTTCGATCCGGGCGAGGCGCTTGATCAGCACCTCGTTCCGTTCCCATGCTGCCCGTGCGCCTGCATCCATGCTCAGCGCCAGCATGTCGAGCTTGAGGCCCACCGGCACATGCATTTGCGTGCGGGCCGAGCGGATGTCGTCGATCAGCCCGGTGACCCAGCCCATTTCGCGGTCGGCCTCCGTGTCGATCAGCTCCGCCCCGAATTCCGGCCAATCGGCATGGGCGATCAGGCCCTCGCGCGTGCCGGTGGTGGCCCAGAGTTCCTCGGTGATGAAGGGCATGAACGGGTGTAGCAGGATCATGCATTGATCCAGCACAAAGCCCATGGTGGCGCGGGTTTCCGCCGCCTGCTCGCCGTCGAACAGCGGTTTGGCGAATTCGACATACCAGTCGCAGACCTTGCCCCAGACAAAGCCGTAAAGCGCCTGCGCCGCGTAATCGAAGCGGAAATCCTCCAGTGCCGCATTCACTTCCGCGAGGGCCTTGGCGGTTTCGCCCAGGATCCATTTGTTCGCGGTGGCCGTGGCCACGGGCGGGGTGGTTTGGGTGCGGTGGCCTTCCCAGACGCCGTTCATCTCGGCAAAGCGGCAGGCATTCCACAGTTTCGTGCCGAAATTGCGATAGCCCGCGATGCGTTGGGTATCGAGCTTCAGCACGCCCCCCAGCGAGGCCATGGCGGCATTGGCAAAGCGCAGCGCATCGGCGCCGTATTCGTCGATGATCTCCAGCGGGTCGATGACGTTGCCCAAGGATTTCGACATCTTCTTGCCCTTGGCGTCGCGCACGAGGCCATGCAGGTAGACGGTGTGGAAGGGGATATCCTCCACCACGGCCAGTTGCATCATCATCATGCGGGCGACCCAGAAGAACAGGATGTCTTGGCCCGTGACCAGAACCGAGGTCGGGAAATATTTCTCCAGTTCCGGCGTTTGCTCGGGCCAGCCCAGCGTGCCGATGGGCCAGAGGCCGGAGGAGAACCAGGTGTCGAGAACGTCGGGGTCACGGGTGAGGGTTTTGCCCGGTGCCTTGGCTTGCGCCTCGGCCTCGGTCGGAGCGCAGTAAAGCGCGCCATCCTCGTCATACCAGACCGGGATCTGGTGGCCCCACCACAGCTGGCGCGAGATGCACCAGGGCTCGATGTTCTCCAGCCAGTGATAATAGGTTTTCTCGCCCGATTCCGGGATGATCTTCACGCGGCCCGTGCGGACGGCCTCCAGCGCGGGTTCGACGATCTTGGCGGTATCGACGAACCATTGGTCGGTCAGCATCGGCTCGATGACCACCTTCGACCGATCCCCGAAGGGCTGCATGATCGGCTTCGACTCGACCACCGGTTCCAGTCGCAGATGCTCTGAACCCGTCTCGGGGTCGATCTCCGAGATCATCACGGTGACGGCCAGGCCGATGGCGTTGATATCGGCGATCACGGCCTTGCGGGCCTCGAACCGATCCAGCCCGCGATATTTCGTCGGCACGAGGTTCAGGCTGTCCACCTCGGATTCAGTCGTGGGCGAGCCTGCGGCGATTTCGCGGGCGCGGGCCACGGCGACCTCATAGGCCGCGCCATCGTCGCGCATCCGGCCGCGGGTATCCATCAGGCGGTAGCAGGGCAGGCCGCCGCGCTTGGCCACCTGATAATCGTTGAAATCATGCGCGCCGGTGATCTTCACCGCGCCCGAGCCGAAGTTCGGGTCGGGGTATTCATCGGCGATGATCGGGATCAGGCGATCACAGAGCGGCAGTTTCACCATCTTGCCGACGATGGGCGCGTAACGTGCATCCGACGGATGCACCGCCACCGCGCCATCGCCCAGCATGGTTTCCGGGCGCGTGGTGGCGATGGAGATGTAATTCCGCTTCTCGCGGAAGGTCACATTGCCGTCTTCGTCTTTCTCGACATATTCATAGGTCTCGCCACCCGCGAGTTCGTATTTGAAGTGCCACATATGGCCCGCGACCTCGATATTCTCGACCTCAAGGTCGGAAATCGCGGTTTCAAAATGCGGGTCCCAGTTCACGAGGCGTTTGCCGCGATAGATCAGGCCCTTGTTATACATATCCACGAAAACCTTGATCACGGCATCGTGGAAATTCTGAGTCTTGCCCAGATCGGGGTCGCCCTTGGCGCCCCCCATGGTGAAGGCCTCGCGGTCCCAGTCGCAGCTGGCGCCAAGGCGCTGCAACTGGCCGATGATGGTGCCGCGCGATTTGACCTTTTGCTGCCAGACGCGCTCAAGGAACTTCTCGCGGCCCATCTCGCGGCGGGTGGGCTCGCCATGGGCGGCCATCTCGCGCTCGGTCACCATCTGGGTGGCGATGCCCGCGTGATCGGTGCCGGGTTGCCAGAGCGTGTCATGGCCCTGCATCCGGTGCCAGCGCACCAGAATGTCTTGCAGCGTGTTGTTGAAGGCATGCCCCATATGCAGGCTGCCGGTGACGTTGGGCGGGGGGATCATCACGGAAAAGGCGGGCTTGCCCGGCTTGGCGTTCGCGCCTGCACGACCGGCCTTTTCGTCCATCCAGCGGGCAGAGATGCGGGCCTCGGCCTCGGCGGCGTTGAAGGTCTTTTCCATCGGCATGATCGTTCCCCTTTCGTCGCCGCTGGTCTTACCCAATAGGCGCCGAAAGGGGAAGGCGGATCAGGCGCCGCCCACCAGCGCGAAATGCGCGCCCAGCGGGTCTTGGCCCATGCAGATGAAGGCGCCGCCGGGCACTTCGACCGGGCCATGGGTCAGGGTGCCACCCAAGGCAGCGATCTGGCTGATGGCCCCGGCAATCGAGGGCACCCCGAAATAGACCAGCCAATGCGGCGGCACATCGGCGCATTGCAGCGGCATCATGCCGCCAATATCGGCCCCCGCATGGGCAAACAGCCGGTAATCGCCCATTGGCCCCATCGGCATCACCGTGCTGGGCTGCCAGCCGAACAGCGCGGCGTAAAAGCCCTGCGCCGCCAGCGGGTCGGTGCTGTGCAGCTCGTGCCAATTGCCATGCCCGTGTTTCTTCTGGTCGAAAGCCTGCGAAGGCTGGCCGGGCAGGGGTTGGAACAGCCCGAAGGCCCCGCCCTGCGGATCGGCCAGCACGGCAAAGCGCCCGGTTTCCGGCACGTCACTGGCCGGTTGCAGCACCGTGGCGCCCAGGCCGGTGGCCTGGGCCAGCGTGGCGTCCAGATCCTCGGCCTCATAATAGACCAGCCAGGCCTCGGGCTGGCCCTCGAAAGGGGCGTAAAGCCCGGCCACCATCGCCTCGCCCGCCATGGCAAGCGTGTAGTCAAAGCCCTCCATCCCGGCATCCTGATAGGTCCAGCCCAGCAGGGCGCCATAGAAGGCCTGCGAGGCGGCGGTGTCGCGCGTGGTCAGCTCATACCAGCAGGGGGTTCCCCGATTTATTGCATCGCGGCTCATTTTGCGGCCTCCTCGACCAGAAGCGGGGTGAAGCCGCCATAGACCATGCGCTTGCCGTCAAAGGGCATCTCGGCCATCGTGGCGGGGTCTTGTTCCATCATCCTGGCATAGGCGGCGTCGCGGGTGGGTTTGTCGGGCCATGTCAGCCAGCAGAACACCACGGTCTCGTCCGCTTGCAGATCGACCGCGCGCAGGAAATCGGTCTGCTTGCCCGGCGGCACATCATCGCCCCAGCCCACCACAAGGCTCAGCGCGCCCAGCTCGCGGAAGCTGGGCCACCATTTGGCCTCATGCGCGCGGTAGACCTCGCGATTGGCGGTGGCGACGGGCACCAGAAACCCGTCGATATATCCGATGGTCATGCTGTCTCTCCTCACTGGCACTTTGAGGCAAAGCCTGTGCGCGCGGCGGCGAAAAAACAATCCCAAACTCGGGTGTTTTGCGGGGTCAGACCGCCCGGTCAAACTTGGTCGACAGATGGATCAGGCTTTCCGAGCTGACAACCCCGGTCAGCGCGCCGATCTGGTCCAGCACCTGATCCAGCACCTGAGTCGACGGCGCCGCCACCTGCAACAGCAGGTCATAGCGGCCCGAGGTGGTAAAGACCTTCTCGATCTCGCCGATGGCCTTCAGCCGGGTGATGATCGCGGCCTGCGCGCGGGGCTCGATCGTCAGCAAGACGCTGGCCCGCAGCCGCCCCTGCCGCGCCGCCTCGCCCAGTTTCAGCGTGTATCCGGCAATGACGCCGGTGGTCTCCAGCCGCTCCAGCCGGGCCTGCACGGTGGACCGCGCAACCTTCATCCGGCGGGCCAAGGTCGCCACAGACATGCGTGCATCGGCGCTCAGAAGCCCGATGATGTTGCGATCCATTTCATCCATGCAATTTGCCCGGTTTTTTCGTCAATCTGTCATCCATACACTAAGATTTTGTAGTTTTCATCGGTTAAGTTTGGCCCCATATGCGCATTCCACGTTTTCAGGAAAAGGGCGGCTCATACGCACCTGGCCTGGTTGTAATGACCGCGCAGGTGCTGGCTCCCGGATGGGTTCCGGGCAATGGCCGCTTGCGTTCTGTTGGCAGAAAGGACACGCCGATGGGACTCTCCAAAACGATCTGGTCCAACCCCACCGAGTTCATCCGCAACGTGCGGCCTGAAAACCCGGTGATCTTCTTTTCGCCCAGCGTGTTGCAGGCCGCGGCGCGCCGTTTCATCGACGGCTTTCCGGGCATGGTCACCTATGCGGTGAAAACCAACCCCTCCGAGGTGGTGATCGAAAACCTCGCCGCCGCCGGTGTGCGCGGGTTCGATGTGGCCAGCCCCGGCGAGATCCGGCTGATCCGCCGCCTCGCCCCCGATGCCGCGCTGCATTACAACAACCCGGTCCGCGCCCGTGCCGAGATCGCCGAGGCGGTGGAGCTGAAGGTGAAAAGCTGGTCAGTCGACAGCGCGTCGGAGCTGGAAAAGCTGATCGAGCTGGTGCCGGCGGATGATTGCGAAATCTCGGTGCGCTTCAAGCTGCCGGTGGCGGGTGCCGCCTATAACTTTGGCGCCAAGTTCGGCGCCACGGTCGAGCTGGCGGCGCAGCTGCTGAAACGCGCGGCCGAGGCCGGGTTCATCCCCTCGCTGACCTTCCACCCCGGCACGCAATGCACCGATCCCCATGCCTGGGAGGCCTATATCCGCGCCGCCGCCGAGATCGGCCGCGAGGCGGGCGTGACCGTGGCGCGGCTGAATGTGGGCGGCGGTTTCCCGAACCATCGCCTGCAAGCGGTGCTGCCGCAGATCGACGAGACCTTCGCCCTGATCGACCGGGTGGCGACCGAGGCCTTTGGTGACCAGCGCCCGATGCTGGTCTGCGAGCCGGGCCGGGGCCTGTGCGGCGATGCCTTCACCCATGCCGCCAAGGTCAAGGCGGTGCGCGACGGCACCCATGTCTTCCTCAATGACGGGGTCTATGGCGCGCTGGCCGAGCTGCCGCTGGTGGGCATCATCGACCGCATCGAGGTGGTGGATGGCGAGGGCCGCCCGCGTCAGGGCGCGCTGGAAATCCGGATCGTCTTTGGCCCGACCTGTGATTCGGTCGACCGCGTGCCGGGCGAGCTGATGCTGGACGAGGGGATCGCCGAGGGCGATTACCTGATCATTCACGGCATGGGCGCCTATTCCATCGCCACCAATACCCGGTTCAACGGGTTCGGCGATCTGACCATCGCCACGGTGCTGTCGCTCAAGGTCTGAGCTGCGGCTGTCACAAATCGACTGTTTCCGAACGCCCGGCTGGACTTGATCCACCGGGCGTTTACCATTTGCCCTGTAGCAGGCCTGAAACGGGCGGAGGCGCGGATGGCTGGCATCGGGCAGAACAGGGGCAGCGGATGAGTTTTCTGGACCGCGTGTCGCGCTGGTTCCGGCGCCCCGCCGCCGTGGTGCCGGCAGAGGCCCCGCCGCGCGGCCTGCTGCGCGGGCCGGTGGATCATGTCGTGGTGCTGGATGGCACGCTGGCCTCGCTGCGGCCCGGGCATGAAAGCAATGCGGGCCGCGCCTTCCAGTTGCTGCGCGAGGCGGTGCCGGGTGCGGCGCGGCGCAACCTCTATTACGAACCGGGCCTGCAATGGGAAACCTGGTCCGATACGGTGGATGTGCTGCAAGGGCGTGGCATCAATCGCCAGATCCGCCGCGCCTATGGCTGGCTGGCCAGCCATTATCGCCCCGGCGACCGTATCTTCCTGCTGGGCTATTCCCGCGGTGCCTATGCGGTGCGCAGCCTGGCCGGGGTGATCGACCGGCTGGGGCTTTTGCGGCATGACCACGCGACCGAGCGCAATGTGACACTGGCCTATCGCCATTACGAGCGCGACCCCGACACCCGCGTGGCCCGCATTTTCGCGCTGGCGCATTGCCATGACGAGGCGCCGATCCAGATGGTTGGGGTCTGGGATACCGTCAAGGCGCTTGGCTTGCGCCTGCCGCTGCTGTGGATGCTGACCGAGGGGCGGCATGCCTTCCACAACCACCACCTTGGCAGCTCGATCCGCCACGGCTTTCAGGCGCTGGCCCTGCATGAAACGCGCGAGGTCTTTACGCCGGTGCTGTGGGATTGCCCGCCGGGCTGGGAAAGCAATGTGGAGCAGGTCTGGTTTCGCGGCAGCCATGCCGATATTGGCGGGCAGCTTGGCGATTTCGAGGCCGCGCGCCCCTTGGCGAATATCCCGCTGGTCTGGATGCTGGAGCGGGGGGAGGCCTGCGGGCTGGCCTTGCCCGAGGGCTGGCACAACCGCTTCCCCTGTGATCCGCATGGGCCGATGGTGGGCACCTGGCGCGGCTTTGGTGCCGCCTTCCTGTTGCGCCGCAAGCGTCAGGTCGGGCGCGATCCGTCCGAGCGGCTGCACCCTTCCGTGCTGGAGGTGGAGCCAAGGCGCGCCACGCCCGCCGCCACCGGCCAGCCGATCATGCGAGGATGATGCAGGTGGTGGAGCCGCTGGCATAGATCCGGCCATCCGCCACGCCGCGCAGGCTGCCATGGGCGATGGCGGTGCTGCGGCCCGCGTGATCCAGCCTGGCCTCGGCCTCCACCTCGGTGCCCATGGGCAGGGCGCGGGCGATATTCACCTTGTATTCCAGCGTCGTATACCAGCGGCCCTGCGGCACGGCCGTCATCACGGTGCAGCCCAGAACCGTATCCAGCACCGTGCCATACCAGCCGCCATGCACCGCGCCGAAAGTATTGGCATGGTCGAACCCCGCGACGGCGCGCAGGGTCACGCGCCCCTCCGCCACGCTGGTCACCCGGATGCCCATCAGCCGGGCGATCGGCGGATGCGGCAGCTCTCCCCGCAGCAGGCGCTGCATGAAGTCCAGCCCCGAGAGCGACAGCAGCGTCTCGCGGTCGGGCAATTGGGCGGGGCTCTGGGCGAAAAGCGGCTCGGTCATGCGGGCAGAGTGGCGGGGGCGGGCGGGGCGTGAAAGCCTGACGTCACGTCACGATCAGCCAGAGTTGCAGCAGCCCGATCAGAAGCGGCTGATGCAGCAGATAGATCGCCAGCGAATGCCGCCCCGGCCAGGCCAGCCAACCGGGCCCTGTCAGGCGCGCCAAAGCCGGGCGCAGCGGCTCGGCCAGCCGGGCAAGGCCAAGCCCAAGCAGAAAGGGGCCAAACCACGGGAAAACCGGCTCGAAATCCACGGTATAGCTGGGCAGCGTGCCCAGACCCAGAAAGCGCAACGCCGCAGTGTTCCATTGCAGGGCCTGCGCCAGATGCGGGCTGGCCAAGATGATGCCAAGGCCGAGGGCGAGCGTCACCACAGCCGGCAGGCGCAGGAAGGCCAGCCCGATCAGGCTGAACAGGGCAATGGCGTGCAGGATGCCAAAGAACACCCAGACCTCCGGCATCGCCAGCCGCGTGGCGAGACTGACCAGCGCCGCCGCCGCCGCCAGCTTCAGCCAGCGCCGCCAGAAGCCCGGCCAGCGGATGCCCTGCCCATGCGCGAGCCAGAGCGAAACCCCGGCCAGTGCCAGAAAACTGCCCGCCACCGCGCGGGCGTGATACCAGAAAAACCCGCCCGAGGCAGTGCCGGGGGCCAGCAGCCCGAACATCTCCAGATCATAGGTGAAATGGAACAACACCATGCCCAGAAGGGCCATTGTGCGGGCGGTATCAAGGATCCAGAGGCGGTGCGGCATGTGCCCTTGTCGCAAGGCCAGGGCCGCGCCGCAATGAAAAAGGGCGGCCCTTTGGCCGCCCCCGGTCTCAGCGATGCTTCACATCGACATAGTCGCGCTTCGGCGCGCCAGTATAAAGCTGGCGCGGGCGACCGATCTTCTGCGTGGGGTCGCCGATCATCTCTTTCCACTGGCTGATCCAGCCAACGGTGCGCGACAGCGCGAAGATCGGGGTGAACATCGAGGTCGGGAAACCCATCGCATCCAGAATGATGCCCGAGTAGAAATCGACATTCGGATAGAGCTTTTTCGAGATGAAGTAATCATCCGACAGCGCGATCCGCTCCAGCTCCTTGGCGACTTGCAGGGTCGGGTTGTTCTCGATGCCCAGAAGGCCCAGCACCTCGTCGGCCGATTCCTTCATCACCTTGGCGCGCGGGTCAAAGTTCTTGTAGACCCGGTGCCCAAAGCCCATCAGGCGGAAGCCCGAATTCTTGTCTTTCGCCTTGGCGATATATTCCGGGATGCGGTCGACGGTGCCGATCTCGCGCAGCATTTCAAGGCAGGCCTGATTGGCGCCGCCATGGGCCGGCCCCCACAGGCAGGCGATGCCCGCCGCGATACAGGCAAACGGGTTCGCGCCCGAAGACCCGGCCAGACGCACGGTCGAGGTCGAGGCGTTTTGCTCGTGATCGGCGTGCAGGGTCATGATCCGGTCCATGGCGCGGGCCAGAATCGGGTCGACCGTATATTCGTCGCAGGGCACGGCGAAACACATGTGCAGGAAGTTCGCCGCGTAATCGAGGCTGTTCTTCGGATAGACGAAGGGCTGGCCGATCGAATATTTATAGGCCATGGCCGCGATGGTCGGCAGCTTGGCGATCAGCCGCATCGCAGCCACTTCGCGCTGCCACGGATCGTTGATGTCGGTCGAATCGTGGTAGAAGGCCGACAGCGCGCCGACCACGCCCACCATGGTGGCCATGGGATGCGCGTCACGGCGGAAGCCGCGGAAGAAGTTGTGCATCTGCTCATGCACCATGGTGTGACGCGTGATGCGGCTTTCAAAATCCTTCATCTGCGCCTCATTCGGCAGCTCGCCGTTCAGCAGCAGATAGCAGACTTCCAGGTAATGCGATTTTTCTGCAAGCTGATCAATGGGATAGCCGCGATGCAGCAATTCGCCCACGTCGCCGTCGATATAGGTGATCGCGCTGTCACAGGCGGCGGTCGAGGTGAAGCCGGGGTCGTAGGTGAACACGTCCCCCTGAGCGTAGAGCTTTCGGATATCCAGAACATCGGGGCCGACGGTGCCCGACAGGATCGGCAGGTCGATGACCTTGTCGCCGAGTGTCAGCTTTGCGCTCTTGGTAGCTTCTGCCATTTCCACATCCCTCTGCGTTGGCGTGCAGCGCCGGATCGGCGCTGCGGCGAATATCATCGGCAGAGGGCGCGGCGATCAGGCCGCGGCATCCTCCAGCCGCGCAATGGTCTCGTCCTGACCGATGACCAGCATCATGTCATAGACACTCGGGCTTACCGTGCGTCCGGCCAGCGCCGCTCGCAAGGGGGCGGCCAGCTTTCCGAAGCCGATGCCGTTTTCTTCAGCAATCGCATTCAGAATGGCCTCAAGGTCTTCCTTCGTCCAGCTAGCAGTTTGCAGGCGCGGCGTCAATGATTTCAGTATACCACGGGATACCGTATCAAGCGCCTTTTCTGCCGCCTCATCACGCCCGACCGGGCGCGATTCCAGGATATAGCGAGCCTTATCAAGCAGTTCGGGGAAGGTTTTGGCCCGCTCTTTCAGCGAGTTCATGCCCTTCAGCATCAGCGCGGCCTGTGCCTCGGTCAGGGCCGGACGCCCGGATGCCGCCAGATAGGCCTGCAATTCATGCAGCAGCGCAGCATTATCTGCCGAAGAAATGTGCAATCCGCACAGATTTTCCAGCTTTTTGAAATCAAGCCGCGCCGGCGCGCGACCGATTCCCTTCAGGTCGAACCAGGCCATCGCCTGCGCGCTGGTGAAGAATTCGGCATCGCCATGCGCCCAACCGAGACGGGTCAGATAATTGCGCATCCCGGCCGCCGGATAGCCCATGGCCTGATATTCCTCGACGCCCAAGGCCCCGTGCCGCTTGGACAATTTCTTGCCATCCGGCCCGTGGATCAGCGGAATATGCGCCCAGATCGGGATGTCCCAGCCCATCGCATCATAAATCATCTGCTGGCGCGCGGCGTTGTTCAGGTGATCGTCCCCCCGGATGACATGCGTGACGCCCATGTCGTGATCATCGACCACGACGGCGAGCATGTAGGTGGGCGTACCATCAGAGCGTAAACAAATCATATCATCCAGAGTGGCATTCTGGATGGTGACCTGACCCTGCACCTCGTCGCGGATCACCGTCTCGCCGCTGCGCGGGGCCTTCATGCGGATGACGAAAGGCGCATCGGGATGGGTGGTCGGATCGGCATCGCGCCAGGGGCTTTGAAACACCGCATAGCTGCCACGGGCCTCGGCCTCGGCGCGGAACGCGTCGATTTCTTCCTTTGTGCTGAAGCATTTATAGGCCGTGCCCCGGGCCAGCATCTCATGCGCCACCGCAGCGTGACGATCCTTGCGCTCGAACTGGCTGACCACCTCGCCATCCCAGTCGAGGCCCAGCCATTCCAGCCCGCGCAGAATGGCGGCGGTGGCCTCGGGGGTCGAGCGTTCGCGGTCGGTATCTTCGATCCGCAGCAAAAACTTGCCGCCACGCCCGCGCGCATACAGCCAGTTGAACAGCGCCGTGCGTCCGCCGCCGATATGCAGATAGCCGGTGGGCGAGGGGGCAAATCGGGTGACGACGGGCGTGTTCATGCGCGTTAACCTTTCGGAAACCTTGTTGGCCTTAGCCTTTCGGCTGGTGATAGGCGAGCGGAGGGGCGGAAACAAGGTGGAGGCGGTGCGGCGGGCAATGCTCTGGCCGATTCTGGCCCTGGCCGAGGCCCGGGGGATTCTGTTCCCCTGGGTGCCCGTTTTTCTGGCCTTTGGTATCGGGCTGTGGTTCAGCCTGCTGAACGAGCCCGGCGTGCCGGCCTATCTGCTGGCCTCCGGCCTCTTGCTGACGGCGCTTGGGCTGTGGTGGCGCGGGCCAGAGCTGGCGCATCCGTTTTTTGTGGCCGTTTCGATGCTGGCCCTGGGTTTTCTGGCGGCGGGCCTGCGGGCACATCTGGTGGCCGCGCCGGTGCTGGACTTCCGCTATTATGGCCCGGTGGAGGGGCGCGTGATCGCGATAGATCGCTCGCAATCCGATGCGCTGCGCCTGACGCTGGACCGGGTTGTGCTGTCGGATGTGTCGCCCGCCAAGCTGCCGGAGAAGGTGCGCATTGCGCTGCACGGGCCGCTCACCGTGCATGCGCCCGCGCCCGGCGAGGTGGTGCAAGTGACCGCGCATCTCTCGCCGCCCGAGGCGCCGGTTGAACCCGGAGGCTTTGATTTTCAGCGCATGGCCTGGTTCCAAGGCCTTGGCGCCATTGGATATACCCGTCACCCGGTGCTGTTCCTTGCCGATCCGGCCCCGCGCGAGCAAGGGGTGAACCGGCTGCGCGCCTGGTTCTCCGCCGGGGTGCAGGCGCGCATTCCGGGTGATCCGGGCGCTTTTGCGGCGGGGGTGATGACCGGCGATCGTTCCGGCCTGAGCCTCGACGCGGTGGAGGCATTGCGCGCCTCCAGCCTTGCGCATCTTCTGGCGATTTCGGGCATGAACATGGCCTTTCTCACCGGGTTCGTCTTCACCCTGATCCGCTCTGGAATTGCATTGGTTCCGGCAGTGGCGTTGCGGATCAATGCCAAAAAGATCGCTGCAGTGGTGTCGCTCGGTGTCGCATGGTTTTACCTGTTGCTGTCCGGCTCCAATGTGGCGACCGAGCGCGCCTTCCTGATGGTTTGCGTCATGCTGGGCGCCGTTTTGCTGGATCGGCGCGCCCTGTCGCTGCGCTCGGTCGCGATGTCGGCGGTGGTTTTGCTGATGCTGCGACCAGAAAGCCTGCTGGACCCGGGGTTTCAGATGTCGTTTGCCGCGACCACCGCCTTGATTGCTGGCTTTGGTGCGCTGGAGGGCGGTATGCTGCGCGGGCGCATCCCGCCATGGGTCATGCCGGTTTTCACGCTGGTCTTGTCATCGGCGCTGGCCGGGGCTGCGACCGCCCCTTACGGGGCCGCGCATTTCAACCGGATTGCCGATTTCGGATTTGTTGCCAATCTGTTGACGGTGCCCGTCATGGGGGCTGTGGTCATGCCCGCGGGCGCCGTGGCAGCCTTGCTCGCGCCTCTCGGGCTGGCGGATCTGCCTCTTTGGGTCATGGGCCTCGGTTGCCAATGGATCCTCTATGTGGCCGCGCTGGTTGGCAGTTGGGAGGGGGCGGTGACGGCGGTGCCCTCGCCGGACGGGCTGACCCTCGCGCTGATCTCGCTGGGGGGCATCTGGCTCTCGGTCTGGCGCGGATGGGGGCGATTGGCCGGGGTTTTGCCGGTAATGCTGGCCTTTGCCCTTTGGGCCGAGGTGCAGCGTCCAGATGTGTTGATCGCACCGGATGCCGGGCTGGTCGGAGTACTGGGAGGCGAGGGGCGGGCGCTGTCCGTCGCGCGCGGAGCGGGGTTTGCGGCGACCAGTTGGTTGGAAAATGACGGCGATCTGAGCGATCAGGCCCAAGCCGCCAAGCGGGCGGGCTTTTCCGGCCCGCCCATGCAGCGAAGTTTTCAGCTGGGGCTGTGGCGGGGAATTCATCTGAAAGGCAAGGGCGCCGAGTCAGCGCTGATGACGGCCTGTGCGGCGCATGATCTGGTGATCATTGCCGCGCGCCTTGCGGAGAAACCCGATGGCTGCCGCATTCTGGATCAAAGCACGCTGCGCCGCAGCGGCGGCCTGGCGCTTTGGCGCGAGGGGAACGCCCTGCATCTCGTGCCATCACGTCAAGGCCTGCGCCTCTGGCAGGGGAATACGCCACCCGCCACAGAGGCCGTCTGGACGTTGCCCAATCAGTAGCTGCGGATCAGCCCGACCAAGCGCCCCTGCACCTTGACCAGATGATCCGGGAAAACACGGGTTTCATAGGCCGGATTGGCGGCCTCGAGGGCGATCATATTGCCCTTGCGGCGGAACCGCTTCAAAGTCGCCTCTGCATCCTCGACCAAAGCGACCACAATATCCCCGCTATTCGCAGTGTTTTGCTCGCGGATCACGACGATGTCGCCATCATTGATACCCGCCTCGATCATCGAGTCGCCCTTCACCTCCAGGGCGTAATGCTGGCCTGCGCCCGAGAGCATCGAACCCGGAACGGCGATGTGATGCGAGACCTCGGAAATAGCTTCGATCGGCACGCCTGCCGCGATGCGGCCCATCACCGCCAGTTCAATGGCATGCAGCCCCTCGACCGGCAATGCGGCACGCGGTGGCGGGGCGGAGGGGCGGTCTCCCTCGATCACGCGCGGCGAAAACCCTGGCTTTTCCATGGCTTCCGGCAGCTTGACGATCTCGATGGCGCGGGCGCGATGGGCAAGACGCCGGATGAACCCCCGCTCTTCCAGCGCGGTGATCAGCCGGTGAATGCCTGATTTGGAGCGCAGGTCCAGCGCCTCCTTCATTTCATCGAAAGAGGGCGGCACGCCGTCCCGATCCATGCGGATGCGAATGAAATCAAGAAGTTCCAACTGCTTGCGCGTGAGCATCAGGCCGATCCCTTGTGCAGTTTCGCTCGGGTGTTAGTCTAATGTTCTGTCGATGTTCTTGCTTTGTGTCAAGAAAAATCTCTCAGACCGGCAAGTATTCAACCTCATCACCCACAGCCCGAGGGCCGTCGCCCAAGGGGCGCAGCAAAAGGGCGTTTGCCTCGCAAAGCACGGACAGCAAAGCAGAATCCTGCCGCTGGAAGGGGGTGATCACGCCATTTTCGACATGGGCCCGCATATAATGCGCGCGCGGGCCGGTGGGGCCGGTGTCACAGGCGAGGCGCGCAAGCTTCATCTGCGGCGCCGGCGCCGGATCGCCTTGCATGGCGCGCAGAAGCGGCAGCAAGAACAGATGCGCGCAGGTAAAGGCCGAGACAGGATTCCCCGGCAGTCCAAGCAAGGGCGTTCCGCGAAAATTGCCTGCAATCAAGGGCTTGCCCGGTCGCATGGCAATCTTGTGAAAGGCGAGATCAAGGCCGAGATCGGGGGCCAGACGCGCCACAACATCGTGATCGCCGACCGAGGCGCCGCCGATGGTCACCACCACATCCGCCCCCTCGGTCAAAGTAAATGCAGCGCGCAGCGAGGCCTCGGTATCCCTCGCGATGGGCAGCAGGCGCGCGATGCCGCCGACCCCCTCGATCAAGGCCTTCAGGGCAAAGCCGTTGGAGGCCACGATCTGATCCGCGCGCGGCTGCTCGCCAGGCATGACCAGCTCGTCGCCCGTGGTCAGAATCGCAACCTCCGGGCGTCGCCGCAAGGGCAGGTGATCGAGGTTCATCGCCGCCAAAAGCGCAAGATCTTGTGGCCTCAAGCGCCTTGGTGTCACCATCTGGCCAATGGCAAAGTCGTCCCCGCGGTGGCGGATATTGGTCTTGTCGGCGGGCGCGGTCAGCGTGATGCGGGCATCTGCGCGGCTGACATCCTCTTGCAGCGCAACATGACTCGCGCCGTCAGGGACGGGGGCGCCGGTGAAAATTCGCACAGCCTCACCGGGGCCAAGGCTGCCGTCAAAGGCATGACCCGCGCCGGCCTCGCCAATCACGGTAAACGCAGCGCCCGCTGGCGCCGGGCCGGCAATCGCATAGCCATCCATGGCCGAGGCGTCAAACGGCGGCTGGGTGAGGCGGGCGCCCAAGGGCTCGGCCAGCCAGCGCCCGGCAGCGGCGGCCAGCGGCACCGTCTCCACTGGCAGGGGGCGGGCCAGCGCCAGCACGCGCTCCAGCGCCTCGGCAACGGAAATCACGGCGTGGCCTCAAAGCGGCCGGACTTGCCGCCGTCTTTCAGCGTCACTTTAATGCCTTGAATTTCCATGGTTTTTTCGGCAGCTTTCAGCATGTCATAGATAGTGAGGCAAGCGACCGACACGGCGGTCAATGCCTCCATCTCCACCCCGGTCTGGCCGGTGGTCTTGACCGTGGCGCTGACGCGGATGCCCGGAAGGCCCGGATCGGGGACAAGTTCGAGCGCCACTTTGGTGATCGGCAAGGGATGGCACAGCGGGATCAGATCGGCGGTTTTCTTCGCCCCCATGATGCCTGCCAGCCGTGCCACACCCAGAACATCGCCTTTTGCCGCGCGGTTTTCGGTCACCAGCGCCAGGGTTTCCGGCGCCATACGCACAGCGCCAATCGCCGTGGCGACACGAGATGTGGTAGCCTTGCCAGAGACATCCACCATATGCGCCCGGCCTTCGGCATCAAAATGGGTCAGCATCAGGCGCCGCCTTCCGCGCGCAACGGGTTGGCCAGCAGGGCGCGCGTCGCCTCGGTCACATCGGCCTGCCGCATCAAGCTTTCGCCAATCAGGAAGTTGCGCACCCCGTATTGCGCCATATCAGCGAGGTCTGCGGGCGTGAAAAGGCCACTTTCCGACACGATCAGTCGGTTTTCGGGGGCGCGGCGCGCCAGATCGCGGGTCACGTCCAGCGTGACCTCGAATGTATGCAGGTTACGATTGTTAATGCCGAGCAGCGGCGATTTCAGCCGCGAGGCGCGCTCCAGCTCGTCGCGATCATGCACCTCGATCAGCACGCCCATGCCCAGTTCCATGGAAACCTGTTCCAGTTCAATGGCTTGCGCATCATCGAGTGAGGCCATGATCAACAGGATGCAATCGGCCTTCAGGGCGCGGGCCTCCACGATCTGATAGGGATCATAGATGAAATCCTTGCGCAGGCAGGGCAGTTTGGTCGCATCATGCGCGGCGGTCAGATAGCTGTCATCGCCCTGGAAAGAAGGGCCGTCGGTCAGCACCGAAAGACAGGTGGCCCCACCGGCCTCATAGGCCTGCGCCAGCGCGGGCGGATCGAAATCGGCACGGATCAAGCCCTTGGAAGGACTGGCTTTCTTGATCTCGGCGATCAGGCCATAGCCCTGCGCGGAGGCTTGCCGCAAAGCGGCCTCGAAGCCGCGCGGCGCGGGGGCCTCCTTGACGGCGGCCTCCAGTTCGGCGAGCGGGCGGGCGGCTTTGCGGGCGGCCACATCCTCAAGTTTATAGGCCTTGATACGGTCGAGAATGGTGGACATGGCAAGACTCCTTTCCGCAGGTTTAACCTGTGGGGGGCAGGTTGAAAACCCGCCAAACGGTAAGCGCGTATACGCTTTTGAAAGGGAATCACCTCAAACTGTAACGCGATATACGCTTTCACGCCGCCCGGTCTGATTCACGCGGCCCAGTCGATCGGCGCCGATCCCTGGGCCTCCAGCCAGTCATTCACCCGGCTGAAGGGGCGGCTGCCAAAGAACCCACGATGCATGGAAAGGGGGGAGGGGTGCGCAGACAGATGGAACAGATGC
>NZ_JAEULU010000321.1 GCF_016792925.1 Gemmobacter sp. | reverse complement strand
GATTACGGGCTGCTGTTCGCGCTGATCGCCATCATGGTGTTCTTCCAGATCGTGACCGATGGCACGCTGTTGAAACCTGTGAACATCACCAACCTGTTCCTGCAAAACAGCTATATCATCATCATGGCGCTTGGCATGTTGATGGTGATCGTGGCCGGGCATATCGACCTTTCGGTCGGCTCGGTCATGGGGTTTGTGGGCGCGCTGGCGGCGGTGATGCTGGTGACCTGGGGGCTGCCGGTCTGGGTGGTGATCCCGGTGAGCCTGGCTGTCGGGGCCCTGATCGGGGCGGCGCAGGGCTATTTCGTGGCCTTCTGGCGCATCCCTTCGTTCATCGTGACGCTGGCGGGGATGCTGGTGTTCCGCGGCCTGTCGCTGTGGCTGCTGGCCGGGCAAAGCATCGGGCCCTTCCCGAAATCGTTTCAGGCGCTGTCCAACGGCTTCATCCCCGACCTGTTCGGGGTGGACAAGCCGAATGTCACCGCGCTGGTGGCCGGGGTGATTGCGGTGGGCGTGCTGATCTGGCTGGCGGTGCAAGGGCGCAACCGCGCCACGCGCTATGGCATGGAGGTGGAGCCCTTCGCCTTTTTCGCCGCCCGCAATGCCGTGATCTCGGCCGCGCTGATGTTCGTGATCTGGAAGCTGGCCGGGTTCCGGGGCCTGCCGAATGTGCTGATCTCCATGGTGGCGCTGACGGTGATCTATGCCTTCGTGACCGAGCGCACCACGCTGGGCCGCCGCGTCTATGCCATTGGCGGCAATGAGAAAGCGGCGAAACTGTCAGGCATCAAGACCGAGCGGCTGACCTTTTACACCTTCATGAACATGGGGGTTCTGGCGGCGCTTGGCGGGCTGGTTTTTGCCGCGCGCCTGAACACCGCCACGCCGAAAGCGGGCTTTGGGGTGGAGCTGGACGTGATTGCCGCCGTGTTCATCGGCGGGGCCTCGATGTCGGGTGGCTCGGGCAAGATCGTGGGCGCGGTCGTGGGTGCCTTCATCATGGGCGTGATGAACAACGGCATGTCGATCATGGGGATCGGCATTGATTATCAACAGGTTATCAAGGGGCTCGTGCTGCTGGCAGCCGTGTTCTTCGATGTCTACAACAAGCAGAAGCAGGGCTGAGCCATGTTCCTTTCGCAAATCCGTCAGGGGGAAAGCCGCGCCGTGGTGGCGCGTATCGGGGCGGCGGCGCATGTCGTGCCGGGGGTGGCCTCGGTGATCGAGCTGGCGCAGGCCGCGATGGATGCCGGGCATGGGCTGGGCACCGAGGTGGCGGCGCGTGGCCGGGGCGAGGCGGTGGATCTGGCCGCCGCACTGGCCGAGGGCCGGGTGCTGCTGCCGGTGGATCATCCCGACCCCTGCCACATGCACCTGACCGGCACCGGCCTGACCCATCTGGGCTCTGCGGCCACCCGCAACGCTATGCATGCCAAGGCCGACCCGGAAACCCTGACCGACAGCATGAAGATGTTCCGCATGGGGCTGGAGGGCGGGCGCCCCGAGGCCGGTGGCATTGGCGCGCAGCCGGAATGGTTCTACAAGGGCAATGGCCATGCCGCCGCCGCGCCGGGCATGCCGCTGGTGTCGCCGGGCTGTGCGCTGGACGCGGGCGAAGAGCCTGAAATCGCAGGCATTTACCTGATCGGCGCCGATGGCACGCCCTTCCGTTTGGGTTTCGCCTTGGGCAATGAATTTTCCGACCATGTGACGGAACGCGGCAATTACCTGTGGCTTGCGCATTCCAAGCTCCGCCCCGCCGCCTTTGGCCCGGAACTGCTGGTGGGCGATCTGCCCGAGCATGTGGAGGGCCAAAGCCGCATCCGCCGCAATGGCGCGGTGATCTGGGAAAAGCCCTTCGTCTCGGGCGAGGCGAATATGAGCCACAGCCTGTCGAACCTGGAACACCACCATTTCAAATACCCGATCTTCCGCCAACCCGGTGATCTGCATGTGCATTTCTTCGGCACCGCCACGCTGAGCTTTGCCGATGGCATCACCTGCCAGCCGGGTGACCAGTTCGAGATCGAGGTGCCCGCCTTCGGCCTGCCGCTGCGCAACCCGCTGGTGCAGATGCCCGCGCAAACCGCCCCCGTCACCGTCCAGAAACTGTGAGGCCAGAATGAGTTTCAAACCCGCCCCCTGGCCCCGCAAATTGCGCTCGCAACATTGGTTCGGCGGCACCTCGCGCGATACGATCTATCATCGCGGCTGGCTGAAAAATCAGGGCCACCCGCATGACTTGTTCGACGGGCGCCCGGTGATCGGCATTCTGAACACCTGGTCGGACCTGACGCCTTGCAACGGCCACCTGCGCGAGCTGGCGGAAAAGGTGAAGGCGGGCGTCTGGGAGGCGGGCGGGTTTCCGGTGGAAGTGCCGGTGTTTTCGGCCTCGGAAAACACCTTCCGCCCGACGGCGATGATGTATCGCAACCTTGCCGCCTTGGCGGTGGAGGAAGCGATGCGCGCGCAACCCATTGACGGTGCTGTGCTTTTGGTGGGCTGCGACAAGACGACCCCCAGCCTGATCATGGCCGCCGCCTCGACCGACATCCCCTCGATCGTGGTGACCGGCGGGCCGATGCTGAACGGTTATTTCCGTGGGGAGCGGGTGGGATCGGGCACCCATCTGTGGAAATTCTCGGAGGCCGTGAAGGCGGGCGAGATGACGCAGGAGGAGTTTCTGGAGGCCGAGGCCTCGATGAGCCGGTCTTCGGGCACCTGCAACACCATGGGCACGGCCTCCACCATGGCCTCGATGGCCGAGGCTTTGGGGATGGCGCTTTCGGGCAATGCGGCGATTCCGGCGGTGGATTCACGCCGCCGCGTGATGGCGCAGATGACCGGGCGGCGCATCGTGCAGATGGTGAAGGATGACCTGAAACCCTCCGACATCATGACGAAACCGGCCTTTGAAAACGCCATCCGCACCAATGCGGCCATCGGCGGCTCGACCAATGCGGTGATCCACCTGCTTGCGATGGCGGGGCGCGTGGGCATCGACCTGACGCTGGAGGATTGGGACCGCTGCGGTCGCGACGTGCCGACCATCGTGAACCTGATGCCCTCGGGCAAGTATCTGATGGAAGAGTTCTTTTATGCCGGCGGCCTGCCGGTGGTGCTGAAACGGCTGGGCGAGGCCGGGCTGTTGCACAAGGAGGCGCTGACGGTTTCGGGCGGTACGATCTGGGACGAGGTGAAGGATGTGCGCAACGACAACCCCGATGTGATCCTGCCCTTCGACAAGGCGCTGACGCAATCGGGCGGCATCGTGGTGCTGAAGGGCAATCTGGCCCCCAAGGGTGCGGTGCTGAAACCCTCGGCCGCGACGCCCGCACTGATGGTGCATCGCGGGCGGGCGGTCGTGTTCGAGGACATCGACGATTACAAGGCCAAGATTAACGATGAGGCGCTGGACATCGACGAGACCTGCGTGATGGTGCTGAAGAATTGCGGCCCCAAGGGCTATCCCGGCATGGCCGAGGTGGGCAATATGGGCCTGCCGCCCAAGGTGTTGCGCAAGGGGATCACCGATATGGTGCGGATTTCGGACGCGCGCATGTCGGGCACCGCCTATGGCACCGTGGTGCTGCACACCTCGCCCGAGGCGGCGGCGGGCGGGCCTTTGGCGGTGGTGCGAAACGGCGATTTCATCCGGCTCGATGTGCCGAACCGGGTGGTGCAGCTGGAGATTTCGGATGAGGAGCTGGCCGCGCGGCTGGCGGTCTGGCAGCCTGCGCATGAGCGCGCGGCCTCGGGCTATGCCTGGTTGCATCAGCAGCATGTCGAGGGGGCCGATACCGGCGCCGATCTCGATTTCCTGAAAGGCTGTCGCGGGCGCGACGTGGGCAAGGATTCGCACTGAATGAAGGTCGCTCTGGTCGGGATTGGAAAAATCGCGCTGGATCAACATGTTCCGGCGATCACTGCCGCCGCGGACTGGGAGCTGGCGGCGACCTGCTCGCGCCATGGCGCGGTGGAGGGCGTGGCGGCATACAGCGATTTCGCGGCGCTGCTGGCCGAGCGGCCGGATATTCCAGTGATTTCGCTTTGCCTGCCGCCGGTGCCGCGCTTTGCCTATGCGGCGGCGGCCTTGCAGGCGGGGCGGCATGTCATGCTGGAAAAACCGCCCGGCGCGACGCTGGCCGAGGTGCATGAATTGCAGGCCATGGCGGCGGCGCGCGGCCTGACGCTGTTCACCACCTGGCACAGCCGGATGGCGCAGGCGGTGGAGCCCGCCCGGGCCTGGCTTGCGGGCAAGGTGGTCACGGCGGCGCGGATCACCTGGCGCGAGGATGTGCGCAAATGGCATCCCGGTCAGGATTGGGTGTTCGAGCCCGGCGGCATGGGCGTCTTCGATCCCGGCATCAATGCGCTGTCGATCCTGACGCATATCCTGCCAGCGCCGGTGCATCTGACCGGGGCTGAGCTGGATTTCCCGGCCAATCGTCAGACCCCGATTGCCGCGCGTTTGCAGTTTTCGGGCGGCGTCAGCGCCGATTTCGACTGGCGCCAGACCGGCCCGCAGACCTGGGACATCAAGGTCGAGACCCCGGAGGGCAGCTTGGCCCTGCGTATGGGCGGCAACCGGCTGGAGATTGACGGCGAACCCGCTGGCGGTGCCGATACGATCATGGGCGAATATCCGGCGCTTTATGCGCGGATGGCCGATCTGGTGGCACGCGGGCAATCGGATGTCGATCTGGCGCCGATGGTGCATGTGGCCGATGCCCTGACCCTCGGGCGCCGCAATACAGTGGCGGCTTTTGAATTCTGATCTGTCAGAGCCTCCTCCTCTGAAAGGAAATCCAATGTCTTACACGCCTCATGGCTGTCATCTGATCGCAGGGGAGTGGGTTGCAAGCGCCGACAGCTTTGCCTCCGATCCCGCCAGCGGCCCCGCGCACCGGTTCTGCACCGCCACTGTGGACTTGGTGGCGGCAGCCTGCACCGCCGCGGAGGCAGCCTTCGAGGCCTATAGCGCCACCTCGCGCGAGGAGCGCGCGCGTTTTCTGGAGGCGATCGCCCGCGAAATCGAGGCGCGCGCCGCCGCGATCACCGAGATCGGCCATCAGGAAACCGGCTTGGCCACGGCCCGGCTGGAGGGCGAGCGCGGGCGCACGACCGGCCAGCTGCGCCTGTTTGCAAGCCATATCCGCGCGGGGGAGTATCTGGACCGTCGGGTTGATCTGGCCTTGCCCGAGCGCCAACCGGCGCCGCGCCCCGAAATCCGCCTGATGCAACGCCCCTGCGGCCCGGTTGCCGTGTTCGGAGCCTCGAACTTTCCCCTGGCCTTTTCCACGGCGGGTGGCGACACCGCATCCGCGCTGGCGGCTGGCTGCCCGGTCGTGGTGCGGGGGCATCCCGCGCATCCGGGAACCTCGGAGATCGTGGGAGAGGCGATTCTGGCGGCTATTTGGTCATGCGATGTTCCTCCGGCTGTGTTTGCGCTGATTCAGGGCGGGCACCATGATATTGGCGCAGCACTTGTTACAAATCCGTTGATAACCGCCGTCGGTTTCACAGGATCTTTGGCCGGAGGGCGCGCCCTGTTTGATCTTTGCGCAGCGCGGCCCGACCCGATCCCGTTTTTCGGTGAGTTGGGGTCTGTTAACCCGATGTTCATTTTGCCCGGCGCAATGTCCGAACGTGGCGCGGGAATCGCCGCAGGTTGGGCGGGCAGTCTGACCATGGGGGCGGGGCAATTCTGCACCAACCCGGGAATTGCGGTCGTTCTGGCCGATCAGGCAAAGGAGTTTGCACAGGCGGTTGTGGCAGAACTGGCCAGGATGGCGGGGCAGACGATGCTGACCGATGGCATCGCGCGTGCGTTCGAGGCGGGCAGGGCGCGGATCGCGGCGCAAGACGGGGTGCAGCCCTTGCTAAACCAGCCCTGCGAAGGCCGTGTCGCGCTGCCGCAGATGTTCATGGTGAAGGCAGCGGTGTGGCAGCAGACACCGGCTTTGGCAGAGGAGGTTTTCGGCAGCCTTGGTCTGATCATCGAGGCCGAATCATTTGAGGAGATGGAGCAAATCGCCCGGGGTCTGGACGGGCAACTGACGGCGACCTTGCATCTGAATGACACGGATGTGCCGATGGCAAAACGTCTGCTGCCGGTGCTGGAGCGGAAAGCCGGGCGTATCCTCGCCAATGGTTTTCCCACCGGGGTGGAGGTCAGCGAAGCCATGGTTCATGGCGGGCCCTATCCGGCCTCGACGAATTTCGGGGCAACCTCGGTGGGCACCATGGCCATTCGCAGATGGCTGAGGCCCGTGGCCTACCAGAACATGCCTGCGGCGATGCTTCAGGGCGATTGGCTGTCATGAGCCCGTGGATCGCCGTTGACTGGGGCACCACCGCATTGCGGGCCTGGCGCATGTCGGGCGCGGTGGCGCAAGAATGCCGGTCCTCTGCGGAGGGGATGGGCAAGCTGGCGCCGGGGGCCTTCGAGGCGGCCTTGCTGCGGCTGATCGGTGACTGGCTGGGACGGGAGCGCACCGAGGTGGTGGCCTGCGGGATGGTCGGCGCTCGGCAGGGCTGGCGCGAGGCGGCCTATCGGGCGGTGCCCGCGCGCCCGCTGGATGCGCCCTTTCTGACGGTCGCGCCGGAGGATCCGCGCTTCCGGCTGCATATCGTGCCGGGCCTGTCGCAGGCGGACCCGGCGGATGTGATGCGGGGCGAGGAAACCCAGATCGCCGGGTTTCTGGCGAGTGTGCCGGACTATGACGGGGTGATCGGCCTTCCGGGCACCCATATGAAATGGGCGCGTATCGCGGCTGGCGAGGTGCGCAGCTTTCAGACCTGCCTGACGGGCGAGCTGTTTGCGCTGCTGGCCCAGCATTCGGTCCTGCGGCACGGTCTGGGTGCCGGTTGGGAGGATGCGGCCTTTGTGGCGGCGGTGGCCGAGATGCAGGCCGCGCCGGACAGCCTGATGGCGGCGCTGTTTTCGCTGCGCGCGGGCGGGCTTTTGGGGCAATTGTCGCCGGATGCGGCGCGCGCCCGCCTGTCGGGCCTGCTGATCGGAGCCGAACTGGCTGCGACGCGGGCGTTGTGGCAGGATCAGCCGGTCACGCTGATCGGCGCGGGCACGCTGACCGGGCGCTATCGTCAGGCCTTGCAGCTGTTCGGGCAAGCGTCCAGTCTGACTGACGCCGAGGCGGTCACGCTGGCGGGCCTGTGCGCGGCCTATCGGAAATTGCAGGAGAGCCCGAGATGAGCAGCCGTCCGATCATTGCCATTTTGCGCGGGATCACCCCGCCCGAGGCCGTCGCGGTGGCGACGGCGCTGATCGAGGCCGGGATCACACAGATCGAAGTGCCGCTGAACTCGCCCGATGCCTTTGACAGCATCGCCGCGATCTTGCGCGCGCAGGGCGAGGCCGGGGTGATCGGCGCGGGCACGGTGCTGACCACGGCGGATGTCGGGCGGCTGGCGCAGATGGGCGCGCGGCTTGTCGTTTCGCCCGATTGCAACCCGGAGGTCATCGCGGCGACCAAGGCGGCGGGGATGCTGTCTTGTCCGGGGGTGTTCACTGCGACCGAATGCTTTGCCGCCCTGCGTGCTGGCGCCGACGGGCTGAAGATCTTTCCGGCCTCGATCATGGGGCCTGCGGGCATTGCGGCATTGAAGGCAGTGTTGCCGATGGCCTGCCCTGTCTATGCCGTGGGTGGCGCGGGGGTTGATAATCTGGGCGAATGGCTGCGGGCCGGGGCCAATGGCTTTGGCATCGGCACGGCCCTCTATCGACCCGGCGACGCGGCGGATACGGTGGCGGCCAAGGCCCGGGCCTTGGTGGCGGCCTATGATGCGGCGGTGCAGCATGGCTGAGGTTTTTGACGCGCGGCCCTGTTTTCTGGGCGAAGGCCCGCTGTGGCACCCGCAGATCGACACGCTGTTCTGGTTCGACATCATCGGCAAACGCCTGCTGGCGCGCGGCCCGGAGGGCACAGCGGAATGGCCGCTGGAGGAGCTTCACTCGGCGGCGGGCTGGCTGGATGCTGGCCATCTGCTGATCGCTTCGGAGACCGGGCTGTGGCGGTTCGAGATCGCCACCGGCGCCCGCAGCCTGATCGTGCCGCTGGAGGCCGAGAACCCGCTGACCCGCAGCAATGACGGCCGGGCCGACCCCTGGGGCGGGTTCTGGATCAGCACCATGGGCAAGAAGGCCGAGCCGGGCGCGGGGGCGGTATACCGTTTCTGGCGCGGGGAATTGCGGCAGGTGGCGGAAAAGATCAGCATTCCCAATGCGATCTGCTTTGCCCCGGATCGTCACGCAGCCTATTTCGCCGATACGGCCCGGCATATCGTCTGGCGTCAGCCGCTGGATGCCGATGGCTGGCCGGAGGGCGCGGCGCAGGTGTTCCGCGATTTCAGCGAGGAGGGGCTGTCGCCCGATGGCGCGGTGACGGATGCGACCGGCGCGCTGTGGATGGCGCAATGGGGCGCCGGTCGGGTGGCGCGCTATCTGCCCGATGGCCGCTTTGATCGCGCCATCGCGGTGCCTGCGCCGCATGTGTCTTGCCCGGCTTTTGCGAAGGGGCGCCTGATGGCGACCACGGCGCAGGAGGGCATGGATGCGGCGGCTTTGGCAGCCGCCCCGCTGGCGGGGCAGCTGTTCGATCTGGGGCCGGTGGACCATGCGCGGCCCGAACCGGCGGTGGTGCTTTAGGCCAGCAATTCGCGCACGCGGGGGATGACCTGCGTGCCGTAAAGCTCGACCGAGCGCATCAGGTCTTCATGCGGCGTAGTGCCTGCCGAATATTTCAGGCTGAAGCGCTGCAAACCCAAGGCGCGCACCGTGGCGGCGATTTTCTGCGCCACGGTCTCCGGGCTGCCGACATATTGGCTGCCACCCTCGACCTCTGACAGGAAAGCCTGCTTGGTGATCGGCGGCCAGCCGCGTTCGCGGCCGATGCGGTCATGCAGGGCCTTGTAGCCGGTGAAGGCGGACTCGCGCGCGGCCTCGTCCGTCTCGGCGATCAGGCCGGGGGAATGGACGCCAAGTGGTTGAAATTGCTTGCCCATTTTCTCGGCCGCGTCGTGATAGAGCTTCACGAAGGGCAGGAAGCGGCGCGGGTCGCCCCCGATGATGGCCAGCATCATCGGCATGTCATGGCGCACGGCGCGCACCACGGATTCGGGGCTGCCACCGACACCGATCCAGCTGCGGATGCCCCCCGGCCCGGCGGGCGGATAGATCGCGGGCACCGAGACGGGGGCGCGATGCTCGCCCTCCCATTTCAGGGCGCCGGTCTTGTTCACCTGCGCAAAGATCGCCAGCTTTTCCTCGAACAGCAGCTCGTAATCGCGCATGTCATAGCCGAACAGCGGGTAGCTTTCGGTGAAGGAACCCCGGCCCAGAATGATCTCGCCGCGCCCTTCGGCAAGGGCGTTCAGGGTGGAAAAGCGCTGATAGAGCCGGATCGGGTCATCGGTCGACAGCACGGTGACGGCGGTGCCAAGGCGGATGCGCGCGGTGCGGGCGGCGATATTGGCCAGCAGGATCTCGGGCGCGGAAATCGCGAAATCGTCGCGGTGATGCTCGCCCAGATTGATGGCATCAACGCCGACCTGATCGGCCAGCACCGCCTCGGCCACGACATTGCGCAGCACCTGGTCTTGCGGCAAAAGCGCGCCGGTGGCGTCGCGGGTGATGTCTCCGAAGGTGTCGAGGCCGAATTCCATGGCGGGTCTCCTGTTGTCTGGCCGCAAGATAGGCAGGCAGAGGGGCCTTGTCGCCCTGCGCAAATGCACAGATGCCTTGCGAATTCAGGCAGGCTCTTCGTTTTTCAGCAGGAGCAGCAGGGCCAACATGGTGAGGCCGACGCCCGGCAGGGTCAGCGCCGGGGGCAGCGGGCGGCCAAGGGCGATTTCCCACAGGATCACCCAGCTGGGCACCAGATAGGTATAGGCCATCACCTTGGCGGCAGGCAGGCGCAGCGAGGCGAATTGCAGCGCGACAAAGGTGAGGGCCGAGGCCGCGATGGCGACATAGACAAGGCAGATCCAGACGATCACGGGCAGGGCGGCCCAGTCGGTTGCCAGCACGGCGCGCCCGCCATAGGCGGCCAGCAGCAGAAAGCCCGCCACCATCATCAGGAAAGTGAAGGTCACGGCGGGCTCGCCCCGGTTCAGCTTGCGCACCAGCGGCGCATAAAGCGCATGCGCCACGCAGCCGAAGAAATAGATCACCTCGCCACGCCCGATCTCCAGCCGCAGGGCGGCGCTGGCATCGCCGCGAAAGATGACCCAGGCGGCCCCGAGCGCGCCAAGGGCCAGCGCCGCCCCCATGCGCGGGGTCAGGCGTTGGCGCAGGGTGAGCCAGCCGAAACTGGCGGCCATCAGCGGCGTCAGGGTGAAGACGGCGGCGGCAGGCACGGCATGGGCGGTTTTCAGCCCCTCGAACATCAGCACGAAATAGATCGCCAGCAGCCCGCCCAGCAGCAGATAGCGCCAAGGCGCCACCAGCGCCGCGCGGGTCACCTTGCCGCTGGCAAAGGCGGCGGCGCCAACCAGCGCGCCCGCCAGCGCAAAGCGCGGCACGGTGAGCGCCGCCGGGTCGATCAGCGGCGCGGCCAGGGCGCCCAGCGAGAAGGACCCCGCCACCAGCGCCGAAAAGGCCAGCATCGCCAGATGGCCCTGGCCCTGCGCGGAAAGGCTCATACCCCGGCCCAGGCGGCGGCGGCCTGCCGCAGATGGGTGAGAAAACTTTGCACCTTCAACGTGCGGTGCAGATCGACATGGGTAACGATCCACAAGGGCGCATCCCAATCCGATTGCGGCGGCATGACCTCGATCAGGTCGGGGTCGGCTGCGGCATGGCGCACCGGCAGGAAGCCGAGGCCAAGCCCGGCGCGCACGGCCTGATTGGTCGAATCCGGTTCGGTGGCGCGATAGGCGATGGCCTCCTCGGGCACATGGGCGCGCAGCCAGCGGTAGAACGGCGCGCGGCTGTCCAGATTGTCGCTGCCGACAAAGCGGTGGCGCGGGAAATCGTCGGCGCTTTCGGGCAGGCCATTGGCCTCGACATAGCAGCGCGCGGCATACAGCGCCGAGCGCAGCCGGACCAAGGGTTGCACGACGTAATCGGGTTCCTGCGGCTGGCTGCCGGCGCGGATCGCCACATGGGCCTCGCCGTAATCCAGCCGGAACACCCGCATATCGGTGAGAAAGCGGATGATCACCTGCGGATGCGCGCGCTGGAAGCTGCCGAAAATCGGGCTGAGCAGATCGGCGATGCCGGTGATCGAGGTCACCAGCAGCTCGCCCGAGACCACCTCGCCCTGACCCTTGATCCGGCTGGCAAGCTGGGCGAAGTGATCCTCGGTGGTCTGGGCCACGGTGAGCAGGTCGCGCCCGGCCTCGGTGGGGGTATAGCCCCGGGCATGACGCTGGAACAGCTTGGCGCCCAGACGTTTTTCCAGCGCGTCGATATGGCGGATGACAGTGGCATGATGGACGCCAAGCGCCTCGGCGGCGCCTGAGACCGTGCCCAGCCGGGCCACCTGAAATGCGGTGCGGATCTCGTCCCAATTGTCCATCGTCAAACCTTTCTGCAACCGGCACAGATTAGCCGCAGGCGGGGCAGCGGCAAGCGCAAAGGGCCGGGAAGACCCCGGCCCTTCACGGCATTGTGCAAAAGGTGGCGCGGTTTACGCCACGTCGAATTGCAGCGGCTTGACCTGCTGGA
>NZ_JAEULU010000299.1 GCF_016792925.1 Gemmobacter sp. | reverse complement strand
TCGGCACCATCACCGTCGGGCCATTTTTCGTGGCGACCGAAAGCTGCGCATCCGAGGCCGAGCGGCTGACGACACCACCACAGGCCGAAAGCCCCAAAGCAGCTGCACACAGAACCAGAACCCGAATCGTCGCTTGCATCTTGTCCTCCAGCGGGGAACCATGATTTCTGGGCCCAAGGTGCCGCCAGATTGGGGCAAAACTTCGTTAACGAAGCGTTCATCTTTTGGTATTGTCGCGGCAAAGCGGCCCAGGTCGTCCCGCAAGGGTTGTTAGCGCTAACGGTTTTTGCTACAAGAAGGCAGCCTGCCGCAAACGGAGCCCGCCATGACCGCCCAATCGCCCCTCAATGCCACCATCGCCCGCGTGACCGACCGGATTCGCGCCCGGTCCGAAGGGCTGCGGGGCGACTATCTGGCGCGGATGCGCGCGGCGGGGCAGGCGGGTCCGGCGCGCGGCCATCTGGCTTGCGGCAATCAGGCCCATGCCTATGCCGCCATGGGGCCCGACAAAACCGCCCTCGCGGAAGGCCGCCTGCCCAATATCGGCATCGTCACCGCCTATAATGACATGCTCTCGGCGCACCAGCCCTATGAGGTCTACCCCGCCCTGATCCGCGCCGCCGCCCGCGCGGCAGGGGCCACGGCGCAGGTGGCGGGCGGCGTGCCCGCCATGTGTGACGGCGTGACCCAAGGCCAGCCGGGGATGGAGCTGTCGCTGTTCTCCCGCGATGTGATCGCCCTCGCCACCGGCGTTTCCATGAGCCACAACACCTTCGACGCGGCGCTTTACCTCGGCGTCTGCGACAAGATCGTGCCCGGCCTCATCATCGGCGCCGCCGCCTTCTCCCATGTTCCGGCCGTCTTCGTGCCCGCAGGCCCGATGACCTCCGGCATCCCGAATGACGAGAAAGCCAAGGTCCGCCAGCAATTCGCCGCCGGCGAAGTGGGGCGCGATGTGCTGATGGCCTCCGAGATGGCCTCCTATCACGGCCCCGGCACCTGCACCTTCTATGGCACGGCGAACACCAACCAGATGCTGATGGAGTTCATGGGCCTGCACCTGCCCGGTGCCAGCTTCGTGAACCCGAACACGCCCCTGCGCGAGGCGCTGACCACGGCCGCCGTCGAACGCGCCGCCGCCATCACCGCCCTGGGCAATGATTACCGCCCCATCGGCGAAATTCTGGACGAGCGCGCCTTCGTGAACGGCCTCGTCGGCCTGATGGCCACCGGCGGCTCCACCAACCTCGTGCTGCACCTGCCCGCCATGGCGCGGGCGGCGGGGATCCTCCTCGATCTGGAAGATTTCTCCGAAATCTCCGATGTCGTGCCGCTGATGGCCAAGGTCTATCCCAATGGTCTGGCCGATGTGAACCATTTCCACGCCGCCGGTGGCCTTGGCTACATGATCGGCGAACTGCTGGATGCGGGCCTGCTGCACCCCGATGCCAAGACCGTGGCGGGCGATGGCCTCAGCCTCTACCGCCAGGAGCCCAAGCTGATCGAGGGCAAACTGGCCTGGGAGCCGGGCAGCGGCACCACGCTGAACGACCGCATCCTGCGCCCGGCCTCGGATGGCTTCGCCAAGACCGGCGGCCTCAAGCAGCTTTCCGGCAATCTGGGCCGCGGCGTCATCAAGGTCTCCGCCGTCGCGCCCGAGCGTCATATCATCGAGGCCCCGGCCCGCATCTTCCACGACCAAGACTCGGTGAAAGCCGCCTTCAAACGCGGCGAGTTCACCTCCGACACCGTGGTCGTCGTGCGCTTTCAGGGCCCGCGCGCCAATGGCATGCCGGAACTGCACTCGCTCACCCCCACGCTGTCCATCCTGCAAGAGCGGGGCCTCAAGGTCGCGCTGGTCACCGATGGCCGCATGTCGGGCGCCAGCGGCAAAGTGCCCGCCGCCATCCATGTCGCCCCCGAGGCGGCCCTTGGCGGCCCGCTCGCCCGCCTGCGCGATGGCGACGTGATCCGCCTCGATGCGGTGGCAGGCAGCCTCACCGTGCTGTCGGAGGATTTCGCCACCCGCGAAGCCGTCACCGCCGATCTCTCCGCCAATGGCCACGGCATCGGGCGCGAGCTGTTTGAAACCTTCCGCCGCACCGTCGGCAACGCCACCGAAGGCGCCTCGGTGCTGTTCTGATCCCCACCGGCGGAATTTGGATATTTAAGCCAAGGTGAAACCCATTCATCTTGGCCCAAATGTCCCCGCCGGAGGCATCCCACCCCATCCGCCGGGCGCGCCGCCCAAAGACTCAAGGAGCCTATGATGACCCCGCAAGACGCCTCCAAACGCGCCGCCGAGATTTGCGCGCTGGCCCCGGTGATCCCGGTTCTGGTGCTGGACGATCTGGCCCATGCCAAACCGCTGGCGCAGGCGCTGGTGAAAGGCGGCTTGCCGGTGCTGGAAGTGACCCTGCGCACGCCCGTGGCGCTGGATGTGATCCGCGCCATGGCCGAGGTGCCGGGCGGCGTGGTCGGCGCGGGCACGTTGCTGACGCCTGCCGATGTGAAGGCCGCCAAGGCCGCCGGCGCCACCTTCGGCGTCTCGCCCGGCGCGACCGACCGTCTGATCGACGCCTGCGAAGAGCATGACCTGCCGCTGCTCGCCGGGGCCGCCACCTGTTCCGAGATCATGGCGCTGTTGGAGCGCGGCTATACCGTGCAGAAATTCTTCCCCGCCGAGGCCAATGGCGGCGCCGCCGCGCTGGCCGCCATCGGCGCCCCCCTGCCGCAAGTGACCTTCTGCCCCACCGGCGGCATCACCCTTGCCAAGGCGCCGGATTATCTGAAGCTGAAAAACGTCATGTGCTGCGGCGGCAGCTGGGTCGCCCCCAAGGCCCTGATGCAGGCGGGCGATTGGGATGGCATCGTGAAGCTGGCCGCCGAGGCCGCCGCTTTGCCGCGCTAAACGTCAGGGCCGCGCTAGGCCCGCGTCACCATCAGCCGGGTCAGCCCGTGGAAATGGTAGGTATTGCCATATTCCGCGGGCTGGCTCAGCCGCAGCCCCGGCAGCCGGTTAAACAGGATCGGCAGGGCGATCTGCAATTCCATCCGCGCCAGCGGCGCGCCCACGCAGAAATGCACGCCTGCGCCAAAGCTCGCATTGGGTTTGATCGGGCGGTGCGGGCGGAACGCCCCCGCATCCTCCCACACGCCCGGATCGCGATTGGCCGCCGCCAGCAGCAGCTGCACCTCGGCCCCCTTGGGGATCACCGTCCCCATCACCTCGATGTCGGCGTAAGCCCAGCGGGTGAAGCCATGCAGCGGCGGATCAAAGCGCAGCGTCTCCTCCACTGTCGCCTCGATCGCCTCGGGCGCCAGCGCCGCGCGCGGCGTGCCCTGCTCCAGCAACAGCTTCACCGCATTGCCGAGCGAATGCACCGTCGCCTCATGCCCTGCATTCAACAGCAGAATGCAGGTGGTGATCAGCTCATCGGTCGACAGTTTCTCGCCCGCTTCCTCCGCCGCGATCAGGGCCGAGATCAGATCATCGCGCGGCGTCGCCCGGCGGCTGTCCACATAACCGCGCATGAATCCCACGAAAGCCTCGGTCGCCGCCACCGCCGCATCCTCGCGCGCGCGGTCTCGGCCCGCCATATACATGCCCACCATGGCATTCGACCAGCGCAGCAGATCATCCGCCATGCCCTCCGGCACGCCCAGCAGCCGCGCGATCACGATCACCGGCAGGCGCTGGCCAAAGCACGCCAGCAGGTCAAACTCCCCTTCTGGCAGGGCGTCGATCAGCTCATGGCAGAGCGCCGTGATCTCGGGCGCCAAAGCCGCGATCCGCCGCGAGGTGAAGGCCCGCAGCACCAGCCCGCGCAGGCGCGTATGGCGCGGCGGCTCCAGCTCCAGCATCGAATGCGCCTCGACGGCATAGAAGGGCGCCAGATGCGGCGGCACCGGCCTGCGCTGATCCTCCGGCACCTCGCGGCCAAAGCGGCGGTCGCGGAAAATCGCATTCACCGCCGCCGCATTGCCAGTGCAGATGCGGTCGAACTCGGCCCAATGGAAGAACGGCCCCGCCGCCCGGGCGCGCTCGTAGAACGGGTAGGGGTTCTGCACGAAATCCGGATCGGTCGGCGATTGCGACAGGCTTTGCATCAGGCTTTCCTCCCCTCGACCGGGCCGCTTTGCGCGATCAGCACGCCCAGCCCCACAATCAGCGCCCCAAGCGCCTGCATCCAGTTCCACGGCTGGCCCAGCAGGAACAGGAAGATCATCACATAAAAGGGCGCCGCATTGATATGCAAGGCCCCCAGCCCGATGCCCAGATGGCCCAGCGAGGCGATCCACAGCATCTGGCTCAGCCCCATCGCGAAAAACCCATAGATCAGCAAGGCGCCCCATTCGCGCGGCCCGATGGCCGCCCAATCCGGGCTGGGGCTGCCCAAGGCGCTGGCCACCAGCGCCGCCACTCCGGTGACCAGGGCCGCGCCCGCGATGGTCAGCGCCGTGCGCCCCAGCGGCGATTGCGCGGGCAGGGCGGTCACCGTCCAGCGCGAGGCCAGCGTGAACAGCACAGTCGAGACCAGCGCCGCCAGCGCCCCAAGCCCCAGATCCAGGTTCCCCATCGCCGCCGCATAGACCAGCAATCCCCCCGCCAGCGACAGCGCGACGCCTGCCAGCAGCGGCAGGCTGACCCGCCGCCCCTCGGCCAGCACCTCGATGGTGATGCCGATCACCGGCATGCTGGCCGAAACCACCGCCACCGTCACCGCATCGGTCGCGGCCTGCGCCACCACGATCAGAAAGCCGCAAGCCCCCAGCAGCGCCCCCACTGCCGCGCCCTTGCCCCAGGGCGCGCGCCGCCAATCGGGGCGCTCCCAGATCAGCCAGACCGGCAACAGCACCGCCGCCGCCACCGCCATGCGCGCCGCCACCAGCCACAAAGGCGGCACCGGCCCGATCAGCAGATCGGCCGCCGGCAGGCCCATGGCCCAGACCAGCATCGAGGCAAGGCACAGCAGATTGGCAGTCAGGGGGCGCAAGATCGGGGCTCTTTCATCCGGGGATGCCCGCAACCTGCCCGGATGCCCGGCCCATCGCTGCGCCGGGACCGACGTTTGATGTCGCTGCGCGCGCTTATGCCGCCGAGAGCGCGGCGACAATCGCGCCGAAATCCGCGGCCTTCAGGCTTGCGCCGCCCACCAGCGCGCCATCCACATCGGCCAGCGCAAAGATCTCGGTCGCATTCGAGGGCTTCACCGACCCGCCATATAGCAGCCGCATCCCGCCCGCCTCCGCGCCAAACCGCGCCGTCAGCTCGGCCCGCAGGAAGCCATGCACCTCGGCAATCTCGGCCAGCGTCGGCGTGCGCCCGGTGCCAATGGCCCAGACCGGCTCATAGGCGATCACCAGATTGGCCGCCGTCGCGCCCTCGGGCAGCGAGGCCTTGAGCTGCGCGCCCACCACCGCCAGCGTCTGCCCGGCATCGCGCTGCGCCTCGGTCTCGCCGACACAGACCACCGCCACCAGACCCGCCGCCCAGGCCGCGCCGGTCTTCATCCGCACGTCCTCGTCGCTTTCGCCATGATCGGCGCGGCGCTCGCTATGGCCCAGAATCACATGGCTTGCGCCCGCATCCGCCAGCATGGCCGCCGAAATATCGCCAGTATGCGCGCCCGAGAGTTTCGCATGGCAATCCTGCCCGCCCACCTGCAAGGCGCTGCCCCGTGCCTGGGCCGCCATCGCCGCCACCAGCGTGGCGGGCGGGCACAGCAGCATCTCGCACCCCGGCGCAGGATGGGCGGCCAGCAGCGCCGTCACCTCCGACAGCGAGGCCGCCATGCCATTCATCTTCCAATTGCCCGCTGCCAGCTTGCGCATGTCATCCTCCCTGCGTCTCCCCGCGATGTATGGCAGGCAGGCGCGGCAAGGAAAAGGGGCCGCAAGGCCCCTCCGGCGATCAGACCTCCGGTTGGTCCTTGAATTTGATGGATTCACCGCATCCGCAGGCCTCGGCCACATTCGGATTGTTGAACTTGAAGGCCGATTCCAGCGCCGAGACCTGAAAATCAATCTCGGTGCCAAACAGGAACATCTGCGCCATCGGTGCGATCATCACCCGCGCGCCATCCTGTTCCACCACCTCATCCAGCGGATTGACCTCCGCCACATAATCCATGGTGTATTCCATGCCCGCGCAGCCGCCCTTCTTCACGCCAATGCGCAGGCCCTGCGACTGCTGGCGCTCCATCAGCCGCGCGATCTGTTTCGCCGCCGAGGGGGTGAGGGTGACAGCCTGTTTGCCGGGAATGCCGAACATGCGGGTAATCCTTATTCTATGCCCCAGACATAGGTTTTCCGCGCCCCATCCTCAAGAGGGGGTTACATGAAGCCCAGCTCCAGCCGGGCCTCGTCCGACATCATCTCCATGCCCCAGGGCGGATCGAAGGTCATCGCCACCTGCACGGCGCGCACGCCCGCCACCATATCCACCGCATCCGACACCCAGCCCGGCATCTCGCCCGCCACCGGGCAGCCCGGCGCCGTCAGGGTCATCACCACATTCACGTCGTTTTCCGCCGTGATCTCGATGGTATAGACCAACCCCAGATCGTAGATGTTCACCGGAATTTCCGGGTCAAACACGGTGCGGCACGCCTCCACCACGCTGTCATACAGCGGGTGATCGGTGGTCGAGGGCTTGATCAGCGGGGCGCCTTCCAGCGGCAGGGATTGCTCGGTCATCTTGGTCTCGCGCTTTGTTGAGCGATTATATAGGGAATCGCGGGCGCGAGGTCCAGTGCTAGAGAAGCCGCGCCGCCATGCCGGAACGCCGCAGCAGCCACACCACCGCGCAAGACCCCAGCACCGCCGAGGCCCAGATCGCCGGGCGCTCGAACCCGGTATGGCGGATCAGCAGGGCCACAAAGGCCACATGCACAAAGTAAATGCCGCTGGCATAATCGCCGATGCGCCGGTCGGCCACCTGGCCCGGCCATTGCATCGCCGCGATCATCAGCGCGGGCGCCGCCAGCGCAAGGCTCAGCATCGTGTCATGCGGAAAGCCCTTGGGCGCCGTATAGGCCACCCAGACCGATTCCAGCGGCACCAGCAGCACGCCCAGCCCCGCCGCCAGCAGCACCGGCCCGCGCGGCAGGGTCTCGGCCAGATGCAGCCGCCGGATCAAGAGCCCGATCAGCAGATAGGGCAGGCACAGCACCAGCGCATTGCGATGTGCCGGCAAGGGGTCCACCAGCAGGGGGGACTTGATCGCAAACAGCGCCCAGGCCTGGCCGTAGAACAGCAAAAGCCCGGCGCCAAGGCTCAGCCCCGCCAGCGCCGCCAGCCGCCGCACCGGCCAGCCCGCGATCGGCACGATCAGCGCCGCCGCCATCGCCATGCCCGACAGATACCACAGGTGCCAATAGCCAAAGACCAGCATCCGCAGGTTCTGCCAGGCTTCCTGCACGAACAGAACCTTCCAGTAGATCGGCAGATAGATCAGCATCCACAGCGCATAAAGCCCGGCCGCGCGGCGCACATAGGCCCAGCCGCGCCCTTTTTCGAGCGCGGCTTGCAGGAAATAGCCATTGAACAGCAGAAAGACCGGCACCCCGATCCGGTAAATGCCGTCGCCTGTCAGCAACAGCGCCGTGCGCCCCAGCTCCTTGAAGGGGTTGGCATGGATGCCCACCACCATCAGCGCCAGCACCAGCTTTAGCAGGTCAACCGCGCGGCTGCGTCCGATGGGCGCCATGGCTCACAGCCTCAGAACGGGATCTCGTCATCCATGTCGCTGCGCCCGCCGCCGCCAAAGCCGCCGCCCTGTGCGCCACCGCCATAAGAGCCGCCGCCCGAACGCGCGCCGCCCGCACTGCCACCGGCATAGCCGCCACGGCCACCGCCGCCGCCGCCCATGCTGCCGCCGCCCTCGTAATCGCCGCCGCCATAGCCGCCCTGCGGGTCGTCATAGCTGGCCCCGCCGCCGCCCGCGTCACCGCGCCCGCCCAGCAGCGTCAGCTCGCCGCGATATTGCCGCAGCACGATCTCGGTCGTGTAGCGATCCTGCCCCGATTGATCCTGCCATTTGCGGGTTTCCAGCTGGCCCTCGATATAGACCGTGCTGCCCTTGCGCAGATATTGCTCGGCAATCTTGGCGAGGTTCTCGTTGAAGATCGCCACCGAATGCCATTCGGTGCGCTCCTTGCGCTCGCCCGAATTGCGGTCGCGCCAGGTCTCCGAGGTGGCGATCCGCAGGTTCACCACCTTGCCGCCATTCTGGAAACTCCGCACTTCCGGGTCACGGCCCAGATTGCCGACGATGATGACCTTGTTGACCGAACCCGCCATGGGCGCCCCCCGATTCTCTGCTTGCCGGCCAGTTTCGCCTGCAATGGTTACCCTCTTGTTACCCCCGTCTAGCAGCCCCCGCAGCCCCTTTCAACGCGAGCCCTGCACCCCACTGGCAGCAATCTGCCATCCGGCGCCCGCAAAGCCGCGCAGCCTCTGGAACCATCGCGCGAAATCGCTATAGTCGGCGCGCGTGAACAGGTTCCCGGGGGTCGCATGCGGCGCAAGTTGGTTTTGGCGGTGGCGGCTTTTGTGCTGGGGGCAAGCCCGGTTCTGGCCGAGGGGCTCCGGCTGTCTGGCTCCACCAAATCGCGCAACCTGCTGTTCCGCTCGCAAACCTCGCTGCTCGATGGCCGTCTGGCCAAGCAATATGAGGGCTCGGCCCGGCTGAAGCCCAATGCGCCCAAGGAAGACGAGGCCCAGCCCGCCGTCGCCGCCTCGGTGCCGAAGTTCCGCGGCTCCTACAAGGGCGAATATCTGGAGATCGCCAAGGCCATGGCGCGCAAACATGGCGTCCCCGAGGATCTGTTCCTGCGCCTCGTGCAGCAGGAAAGCGGCTGGAACCCCGGCGCCGTCTCGCCCAAAGGCGCGACCGGCCTTGCGCAGCTGATGCCCGACACTGCGCGCTTCCTGCGGGTTGACATCAACGACCCGCATCAGAATCTGGAAGGCGGCGCCAAGTATCTGGCGCTGATGTATGGCAAATTCGGCAATTGGCGCCATGCGCTTGCGGCCTATAACGCGGGCCCGCTCGCGGTCGAGAAACATGGCGGCGTGCCGCCCTATGCCGAGACCAAGAATTACGTCAAGGTCATCCTTGGCGGGTAAGGTGCGTGCGCTGCACGCACCGCTGTTCCGCCCTTACAACCGCGCAATCCGCTCTGCCAACAGCGCGTAAAACCCTTCTGCATCCAGATCGCCGATGAACAAGGCGTTCGGCTTGCGCTCGGTCACGCCCCACCAATCCGCAACGGTCATGCCCAGCGTCAGTTCGGATTGCGTCTCGATCTCCACATTGATGTGACGCCCCGAGAACAGCTCGGGACGGATCAGCCAGGCGATGACGCAAGGGTCATGCAGCGGCGCGCCCTCGCTGCCATATTTCTGCATGTCGAAGCGCTCGAAGAAATCGGTCCATTCCGCCACCATCCGGCCCGGCTCGCTGCCCATGGCGCGGAAGGCCGCGATGCGGGCCTTGGTGGTCAGGGCCTTATGGGTTACATCCAGCGGCATCACCACCAGAGGAACGCCGGATTTGAACACAATATCAGCGGCTTCCGGGTCGACGTAAATGTTGAACTCCGCTGCCGGAGTGATATTGCCGACCTCGAAATAGGCGCCCCCCATCAGCACGATCTCCTGCACACGGGGGATGATGTCGGGCGCGCGCTGGAAGGCGGTGGCGATATTGGTCAGCGGCCCCAAAGGGCAAAGCGTCACCGTGCCCGCGGGCTCGGCCCGCAGCGTCTCGATGAGGAAATCGACCGCGTGCTGGTCTTGCAGGGGCATCACCGGATCGGCCAGTTGCGGGCCATCAAGGCCGGTCGTGCCATGCACATGCTCTGCCGTCACCAGCTTGCGGCGCAGCGGTCGGTCGCAGCCCGCAAAGACCCGCATGCCCGGCTGGCCCGCCAGCTCGCAGACGATCCGCGCATTCCGCTCGGTCAGCGGCAGCGGCACATTGCCCGCCACCGCCGTGATGCCCAGCACCGTCACATCCTCGGGGCTGGCCAAGGCCAGCAGCAGGGCCACGGCATCGTCCTGGCCGGGATCGGTGTCGATGATGATCTTGCGGGGGGTCTTGGTCATGGCTTGGCTCCGGGATTTTTGGCGCCATCAAAAGCCGCGTCGGCGGTTTTGTCCATCCGGTAAAAGACAACTCTCCAGATAATTTCCCGTGCCACGGCCCGAGGGCAGGAAACGGTATATGCCGTTACCCTTTCGGGCCAAAACGCGGGAAAACTGTATCGCTCGTTACACAAAAAGGCCGCCCGGCGAGGGGCGGCCTTTCCATCGGTCTGCGGCGGGGATCAGCCGTCGAAATTGATCTCTTCCATGATCTTCAAGGCATCGGCGCGATGGCCCGACACTTCGGTCAGCGGCAGCGTATCCGGGGTGAAGCTGCCCCAGGAGGTCACCAGCTCCGAGGCCGGAACGCCGGGCTTCACCGGGAATTCATTGTTGGATTCCGCATAGATACGCTGCGCCTCGTCCGAGGACAGCCACTCCATCAGCTTCAGCGCGGCCTCCTTGTTCGGGGCCGATTTGGTCATGGCAACGCCCGAGATGTTCATATGGGTGCCGCCCGCCTTGCCATCGGCGCCCGCAAAGGTCGGGAACACGATGCGCACGCTCTCGGCCCAGGCCTTTTGCTCGGGATCCTTGAGCATCGCGCCCATGTAATAGGTGTTGCCGATGGCGATGTCGCACTCGCCCGCCCAGATCGCCTTAACCTGATCGCGGTCGCCGCCATCGGGTTTGCGCGCCAGATTGGCCTTCACGCCCTCGGCCCAGGTTTTCGCAGCATCCACACCATGATGTGCAATGACCGCCGACAGCAACGCGATGTTGTAGTCATTGGTGCCGGAACGGACGCAAATCTTGCCTTTCCATTTCGGGTCGGCCAGATCCTCATAGGTGGTCACGGCGCCATCGGCCACGCGATCCTTGGACGCGTAAACGATGCGCGCGCGCGCCGTCAGGCCAAACCACTGGTCGCCCGCATCGCGGAACTCGGCCGGGATATTGGCCTCCAGCACCTCGGATTGCACCGCTTGCGTCACGCCCGCATCCACGATCTGCTTGAGCCGCGCGATGTCCACCGTCAGCACCAGATCGGCCGGCGAGCGGTCGCCCTCGGCAGTCAGACGCTCGGCCATGCCCTTGTCAACAAAGGCAATATTCGTGGTGATCCCGGTTTCCTTCGTAAAGGCATCCAGCAGCGGCTGGATCAATTCGGGCTGGCGGTGCGAGTAGATGTTCACTTCCTCCGCAAGCGCGGGGGCAGCGGCACTGGCGAGCAGGGCGGCGAGAAGGGCGCGTTTCATGTCTGACCTCTTTCGTCGGAAAATCCGCCTGTCATAAGCCTGAGTTTTTTGCTTTGGTCAATAGTTGAGCAAAGAGATCAGTCTTTGGCCCGCCCCGAATTTTCGGCGAAAATTCGCGCCTTCTCCTCGGCCTTGGCCCTGTTCCACAGCGCGTCCATCTCGGCCAGGTCACTGGCTTCGGGGCGGCGGCCATCCTCGGCCAACCAATCTTCTATCCTGTTGAAACGGCGTGTGAATTTGGCATTGGCCGCGCGCAGGGCGGCCTCCGGGTCCAGGGCCAGGTGGCGGGCCAGATTGGCCATGACGAACAGCAGATCGCCAAACTCCTCCTCCACCTCGGCCTGCGTCAGCCGGTCGCGGGCCTCGACCAGTTCGCGCGCCTCTTCGGTGATCTTGTCGACCACCTCGGCGGTCGAGGGCCAGTCGAATCCCACCCGCGCCGCGCGCTTTTGCAGTTTCACCGCCCGGGTCAGCGCGGGCAGCGCCAGCGCCACCCCGTCCAATGTGCGCGCAGACCCCCGCTCGGCGGCCTTCAGCGCCTCCCAGTCGGCGGTCTGCTGCTCGGGCGACTTGTCGCGGCTTTCCGCACCAAACACATGCGGATGGCGCGCCACCATCTTGTCCGAGATCGCGGAGACCACATCCTCGAACCGAAAAATCCCTTTGTCTTCCGCGATTTGCGCGTGGAAAACCGATTGGAACAGCAAATCGCCCAGCTCGCCTTTCAGCCCCGCCCAATCCTCGGTCGCAATCGCATCGGCCACCTCATGCGCCTCTTCCAGCGTATAGGGCGCGATGTCGGCAAAGCCCTGCGCGATGTCCCAGGGGCAGCCATCGGGCGCGCGCAGCCGGGCCATGATCTCCAGCAGGCGCGGCATGCCTGCCGTAGCGTCATGCACCAAAGCGTCGCTTTCAGCACGGGGCAGGGGGCGTTGAGCCATTGCGGTTCCTCCGGTTTTGCGCTTCCCTTCGGGCTTAGCCTCGATCCCCGCAAGGAGTCCACCATGCCCGTTCTCAACCGCATCGCCGATTTCGCCGAGGAGATGAAGGGCTGGCGGCACCATCTGCATCAGATCCCTGAGCTGGAATTTGACTGCCACCAGACGGCGGCCTTCATCGAGGCGCGGCTGCGCGAGATCGGGGTGGACGAGATTCACCCCGGCATCGCAAGGACCGGCATCGTGGCGATCATCAACGGGCAGGGCGCGGGGCGCACCATCGGCCTGCGCGCCGATATGGATGCCCTGCCGATCGAGGAGGCGACGGGCGCGGCCCATGCCTCTCAGATCAAAGGGAAAATGCATGCCTGCGGCCATGATGGCCATGTGACGATGCTGCTGGGCGCGGCCAAATATCTGGCCGAGACGCGGCGCTTTTCCGGGCGGGTGGCGCTGTTGTTCCAGCCTGCCGAAGAGGATGGCGGCGGCGGTCAGGTCATGGTGCAGGAAGGTGTGATGGAGCGGTTCGACATTGCCGAGGTCTATGGCATCCACAATGCCCCCGGCGTGCCTTTCGGCCAGTTCCAGACCAATTCGGGCGCGCTGATGGCCTCGGTGGACACGGCCTTTGTCTATCTGACCGGCAAGGGCGGCCACGCGGCCACGCCGCATGACTGCATCGACCCGGTGGTGGCCGTGGTGGCGATGGTGCAGGCGGTGCAGACCATCATCCCGCGCAATGTCTATGCGCTGGACGAGGCGGTGATCTCGGTCACCCAGATCCATACCGGCACGGCCAGCAATATCATCCCCGAGGAGGCGATGTTCTGCGCCACCATCCGCTGTTTCAAGCCGGAGGTGCGCAAGCTGTTGAAAAAGCGCATCTATGAGATCGTGGAGGGCACGGCCGCCGCCTATAACGTCGCGGCCCGGATCGAGTATGACTGGGGCTATCCCGCCACGATCAACCATGCCGCGCAGGCCGTTTTCGCCGCCGCCGTGGCCGAGGAGGTGACGGGGCGCGTCGATGCCGACTCGCCGCGCGAGATGGGCTCGGAGGATTTCTCCTATATGCTGGAGGCCCGGCCCGGTGCCTATCTGTTCATGGGCACCGGCCCCGGCGCAGGCCTGCATCACCCGGCCTTTGATTTCAACGACGAGGCCGCGCCCGTCGGCGCCAGTTTCTTCGCGCGCCTGATCGAACGCGCGCTGCCATTGGCCGCCCGATAAGCCAAAAAGGCCCTCGGAAACGGGGGCCTTCACGACAGATCGGCGATGTGTGGAAGAGTTTGGCTGGGGCGCTAGGATTCGAACCTAGGTATGGCGGTACCAAAAACCGCTGCCTTACCACTTGGCGACGCCCCAACCGTGAGCGGGGTTCTAGCCGAGGCGATTTGAGAGCGCAAGAGCGATTTTTCGTCGAAAAATCGAATCTCGCACGGCGGGCAGGCCTTTGTTTTCACCGGGCTATTTGGCATTGAGGCAAAGTCTCGGGATGTGTCATAAAACTGTTACATTTCGCGCCGGGCCGCGCTAGTCTCGCGGTTCAAAGGGAGAGATGCCAATGCTGACCAGCCTTGCCGCCGCCACGTTCAACATGTCTGTCGCCCTGGGCTGCGGCGCCCTGATCGGCATGGAGCGCCAGATGCGCCAGCGCAAGGCGGGCCTGCGCACCAATGCGCTGGTGGCGCTTGGCGCGGCGGCTTTTGTCGTGTTCTCGATGACGCATGAGGCCGATACCAGCCCCAGCCGGGTCGCGGCGCAGGTGGTCTCGGGCATCGGCTTTCTGGGGGCGGGCATCATCTTCCGTGACGGGCTGAATGTGCATGGCCTGACCACGGCGGCGACCATGTGGTGCGCGGCGGCGGTGGGGGTTCTGGCGGGGGGCGGCTATTGGGCGCATGCGCTGGTGACTACCGGGCTTGTGGTCTTTGTCAATCTGGGCCTGCGGCCTTTGGTGCAATGGATGAAGCGCAAGACCCGGGCCGGAAATCCGGCCATGCGGCATTATGCGGTCACCGTGATCTGCGCGCCCGAGCGCGAGGGCGAGGCGCGCGCGCTGATCCTGCGGACCCTCGGCGTGGCGGGTTGGCAGGTGGCCGAGCTTTCGATGGCGCGCGAGACCGGCGAGTCGGTCCAGCTGACCGCCGATGTCTCGGCGCTTGGCAAGACCGAGCATGACATGGATCAGGCGGTCAGTCGCATCGCGGCCGAGCCGGGCCTGAAATCCGTGCGCTGGCAGGTGATGGAAGAGGCCTGACGCCGCCTTCCGACACCGGGCGCAAAGCCGGTTTCCCCTCTCGCAAAGCGATGCTAGACTTTTGCAGGCGCAGTCGCTAGAACCGGCGTCGTTAGCGCTAACAGCGCCCAGCCCAGCGACGAGAGGTGTGCCATGGTTTCGCGCGTCATCCCGGTCGAGGTCTTTGACCTCGTGATTTTTGGCGCCACTGGCGATCTTGCCCGCCGCAAGATCCTGCCCGGCCTCTATCGCCGGTTTCTTGCAGGCCAGATGACGGCGGAAAGCCGCATCATCGGCGCCGCCCGCACCGATCTGGATACGGCGGGCTTTCGCAAGCTGGTGCAGGACGCGATTGAGGAATTCGTGAGCGCGGATCGCCGCGACCCGGCGATGATCGCGGCCTTTCTGGAGCATCTGGATTACGTCTCGATTGACGCGTCGAAAGGCGAGGCCGGCTGGACCAGCCTCAATGGGTTGATGCGTGCGGGCGTGGTGCGGGCCTTCTATTTCTCGGTGGCACCCAGCCTGTTCGGCGAGCTGGCTGAGAAACTGCATGCGCATGGCATCGCGGATGGTCAGTCGCGCATCGTGGTGGAAAAGCCTTTTGGCCGCGATCTGGCGACGGCGCGGGCGCTGAACGCGACACTGGCCAGCCATTTCGAGGAAAGCCAGATCTACCGGATCGACCATTATCTCGGCAAGGAAACCGTGCAGAACCTGATGGCGGTGCGCTTTGCCAATATCCTGTTCGAGCCGCTGTGGAACAGCCAGTTCATCGACCATGTGCAGATCACCGTGGCGGAAACCGTGGGGGTCGAGGGGCGCGGCTCTTACTATGACAAGTCGGGCGCCATGCGCGACATGGTGCAGAATCACCTGATGCAGCTTTTGTGCCTGATCGCGATGGAGCCGCCTTACCATTTCGACCCCAATGCCGTGCGCGACGAAAAGCTAAAGGTTATCCGTGCCTTGCAGCCCGTTCCTCATGACGACATCGTGCGCGGTCAATATAATCCGACGAAAACCGCCCCCGGCTATCTGGAGGATAGCGAGAACCCGGACAGCCGGACCGAGAGCTATATTGCGCTGAAGGTGCATGTGGCGAACTGGCGCTGGAAGAACACGCCCTTCTATCTGCGCACCGGCAAGAAGCTGCGCGCGCGGGCCAGTGAAATCGCCATCACATTCAAGGAACCGCCGCATTCCATCTTTGACGATGCCGAGGGCTGGCGCGAGAATGTGCTGGTGATCCGCTTGCAGCCGAATGAGGGCATGAACCTGACCGTCATGATCAAGGAACCCGGTCCGGGCGGCATGCGCCTGATGCAGGTCCCGCTGGACATGAGCTTTGCCGAGGCGCTTGGTGAGGAAGCTGCTGATATTCCAGATGCTTACGAGCGTTTGATCATGGATGTGATCCGTGGCAACCAGACCCTGTTCATGCGCGGCGACGAGCTGGAGGCCGCCTGGGCCTGGACGGACCCGATCATTCAGGGCTGGGAAGCGCGGGGCGACAAGCCCAAGGGCTATGATCCCGGCTCCTCCGGCCCCGAGGATGCGCTGATGCTGATGCACCGCGATGGCCGCCGCTGGCGGGAGATCAAGGAATGAACTTTCTCGAATATCCAGATCGCGAATTGCTGATGCTGTCGCTGGCCGACCGCATCGCCGGAGAGCTGGCGGATTTTCTGCGCCGCGATGGCCGGGCCTCGTTCTGCGTGCCGGGCGGCACCACACCGGGGCCGATCTTCGATACGCTGTCGGGTGTCGATCTGGATTGGCCCAATGTCAGCGTTTTCCTGAATGATGAACGCTGGGTGGGCGAGGACAGCCCGCGCTCCAACACCCGGCTGCTGCGAGAAAGATTGTTGCGGGGCAAGGCCTTGCACGCCAAACTTGTGCCGCTTTACCAGCCCGCCGATGAACCGGAAACCGAGATGGCGGCGCTGTCGGACGGTCTGCGCCCGCATCTGCCGATTTCGGTTCTGCTGCTGGGCATGGGGGCCGATATGCACACGGCCAGCCTGTTCCCCGGTGCGGATCGTCTGGCGGAGGGGCTGGCGCCCGACGCGCCGATCCTGCTGCCGATGCGCGCCGAAGCGGCAGGCGAGCCGCGCATCACCCTGACCGCGCCGCATCTGGCCGGGGCGATGAACATTCACGTCCTGATCACTGGCGCCGAAAAGCGCGCGGCTCTGGAAGCTGCCTTGACGCTGCCCCCGGAACAGGCTCCGATTGCGGCCGTTCTGAAAAACGCCACGGTCCACTGGGCCGCCTGATTGTCCTGCCTGCTGATCCCGGAGACCCCCATGCCCCGCCGCTTTGACGCGCTTCTTCAGCACCGCGCCGCCCATGAAACCGCAACGATCAGCGCGCTTTTCGCCAGCGATCCGGCCAGGGCGAGCCGGTTCTCGGCCCGGCTGGGCGACATGCTGTTCGATTTCTCCAAAACGCAGATCGACGCGCAAGCGCTTGATATGTTGATAGAAATTTCCAAAAGGGCAGGGGTCGAGACCTATCGTGACCGCATGTTCAGCGGCGCGAAAATCAACGAGACCGAAGGCCGGGCCGTGCTGCACACCGCCCTGCGCAACCTTGCGGCCACCGTCACGGTGGAGGGCAAGGATGTCATGCCGGAGCTGCGCGCCACCCATGCCCGCGCCAGCCAGTTCGCCCGCGATGTGCGCGCGGGCCGCTTTCAGGGTCAAGGCGGGGCGATCACCGATGTGGTGAATATCGGCATTGGCGGCTCGGATCTCGGCCCCGCGATGGCGGCACTGGCACTGGCACCCTTTGCCGACGGGCCGCGCTGCCATTTCGTATCGAATGTGGATGGCGCCCATATCGCGGATACGCTGAAAGGTCTGAACCCGGAAACCACGCTGGTCATCGTGGCCTCCAAGACCTTCACCACGATCGAAACCATGACCAATGCCGATACGGCAAAGCGCTGGATGGCGGCGAAGGTGGCCAACCCGGCGGCGCAATTTGCAGCCGTTTCGACGGCGGCGGATAAGACCGCCGCTTATGGCATTGATGCGGAACGGGTTTTTGGTTTCGAGGATTGGGTCGGCGGGCGCTATTCCATGTGGGGGCCGATCGGGCTTGCGCTGATGCTGGCGGTGGGGCCGGAGGATTTCGATGCCTTCCTCGCCGGGGGCGCCGATATGGATGCGCATTTCCGGCAAGCGCCACTCGCGCAGAACCTGCCGGTGCTGCTGGCCCTGGTCGGCATCTGGCACAATCAGGTCTGCGGCCATGCAACGCGGGCCGTTTTGCCCTATGATCAACGGCTTGCGCGGCTTCCTGCCTATCTTCAGCAATTGGAGATGGAATCGAATGGCAAGCGGGTCAGCATGGATGGGGCCGATCTGCCCTATCATTCGGGCCCGGTGGTCTGGGGCGAGCCGGGCACCAATGGGCAGCACGCCTTCTATCAGCTGATCCACCAGGGCACGCGCGTGGTGCCCTGCGAATTCATTCTGGCGCGGCAGGGCCATGAACCGGAGCTGGCGCATCAGCACCTGCTGCTGGTCGCCAATTGCCTCGCGCAATCCGAGGCGCTGATGCAGGGCCGCAGCCTGGACGAGGCGCGCGCCATCATGGCGAAAAAGGGCCTGACCGGCGCCGAGCTGGAGCGGCAGGCGCGCCACCGCGTGTTCCCGGGCAACCGTCCTTCCACCACGCTGGCCATTGCCAGGCTGACGCCCTTTACACTGGGGCAGATCATCGCGCTTTATGAACACCGGGTTTTTGTCGAAGGCGTGATCCTTGGGATCAATTCCTATGACCAATGGGGGGTGGAGCTGGGCAAGGAACTGGCGCTGGCCCTGCAACCGATTCTGGAAGGCAAGGCGGATGCCGCGGGCAAGGATGGCTCGACGCGCCAGCTGGTCGAGTATCTGCGCGGCTGATCTTCATCTTGGCGCAAATATCCTGCGGGGGTCCGGGGGCCGCACAGGCCCCCGGTTCCGAATTTTCTGCGAAAATTCGCGCGCCTCAGTTCAGGGCGGCGGTCACGATGATTTCCACCAGATAGGCGGGCGCGGCCAGCTTGGCCTCGCCGGTGGCGCGGGCCGGGGTATGCCCCTGCGGCACCCAGGCGTCCCAGACGGCGTTCATTTCGGGAAAATCAGCCATATCGGCCAGCCAGATCTGGGTCGAGAGGATGCGGGTCTTGTCCGTGCCGGCCTCGGCCAGAATGCGGTCCACCTCGGCCAGGCAGGTGCGGGTCTGATCCGCCACGCTTTCACCCGGATTGCCCACCTGACCGGCCAGCCAGACGATCCCCTGATAGCAGACCGCCTCGCTCATGCGCGCGCCGGTGCCGATGCGTTTGATGTCACTGTTCATGCGAACCTCCTGAGACTTGCCCGACGGGCCTAGCCTGTCGCGGGGGCAAAGAAAAGCCGCCCCACGGCGAATCGCATCTGTTCACGGTCGCGTGAGAGCGAGGCAAGCAGAAAAATCCCGGCGCAGCAGGGAATGGCGAGGTTCCGCCGCCGCATTCTGGCCGATGCGCGGGAACATGCACAAGCGCTGCACGCCTTCTGCACCAAGGCTTGCCGGGCGCGCGCCCGCCATGCGATGCGGTGAACGCCGAATTAACCGCGCCGCCGCAAGCGCCGCCCCAAAGCCTCACCAGCCGCAAGGTTCGCCCATGACGACTCGTCTTCTTGCTCTTTTTCTGACCGCTGCCATGGCTCTGCCGGTGGCTGCGGAGACCCGCCAGCCAGTCAATCCGGTGCATGTTTCCGCCTCTGCCAGTGACGTGAGCGCCGCGCAGCCGGTGCGCAAGATGACGCGGGCCGAAAAGCGCGCATTGGCCAAGGCGCAGGCCGAGGCAGAGCAGGCCCGGGTCGAGCTGAAGGCCTCGGTCAAGCGCGCCTCGATGCTGAAGCCGGTGCGGGGCCGCATCTGGTGCGTGCCCTTCGCGCGCGAGGCCTCGGGCATCCAGCTGAAGGGCAATGCGGGCACCTGGTGGGGCAAGGCGGCAGGCATCTATAACCGCTCGCGTTTGCCGCAGGTCGGCGCGGTGATGAATTTCGCCTCCAGCCGCAAGATGCCGATGGGCCATGTGGCGGTGGTGTCGAACATCCTGGATTCGCGCCGCATCCAGATTGATCACGCCAATTGGGTGCGCAACAAGGTGACGCTGGATCAGACCGTGATCGACGTGTCCGACGCGAATGACTGGTCGCAAGTGCGGGTGGTGAATGCCGATGGCAGCCTTGGCCGCGTCAACCCCGTGCTGGGCTTCATCTCGAACTGAGACAGGCCAGGGCAGAATGACGAAACCGGCCTTTGGGCCGGTTTTTTTCATATCTGACAGCAGCTTGGTGCCGCCGCTGGCTCTGTGCATAACCTGGAGGGGGATTGGAGCGGGTGAAGGGCGCCAAGAGCCATTTCCACCAAGTTCATATCTGTTGCAAAACGTCAATGAATCAATGGGTTGTGGAGATTTTTCGCCGCATCCTATTGCGCTAAATTGCATTCTGTAGCAAGTTTTTTGGCTAGCGGGGCGGCTAGCACTTTTCCGGTGGGTTCGATTCCGGGA
>NZ_JAEULU010000238.1 GCF_016792925.1 Gemmobacter sp. | reverse complement strand
GTCTGCGATGCCATGGTGCATGGCGGCCCCTATCCGGCCTCCACCAATTTCGGCGCCACCTCGGTTGGCACCTTGGCGATCCGGCGGTTCCTGCGCCCGGTCGCGCTGCAAAACCTGCCCGAGGGGCTTTGGCCCGAAGATTGGGCCTGAGGCGCAACAGCCCCAGGCCCTTCATCAGGCATTGTGCAGCAGGCCAAGGGGCGGGTAAGGCTGGTGAAAGCTGGAATATGTGGCGATCAAGATGAATGGCAATCTTCCCCCTGCGCAAGGCAAGACGCTGGTGCTGCAAGTCAGCGAGGCGCTGCGCACCCAGATTACGGCGGGCCGTTTCAAGCCGGGGGACCGTCTGCCGTCGGAGGCGCAGCTGACGCAGGATTTTGGCGTGAGCCGCACCGTCGTGCGTGAGGCGATTGCGGCGCTGCGCTCCGATGGGCTGGTGGAGCCCAGGCAGGGCGCGGGGGTCTTTGTGCTGTCGCCCGCACCGGTCGAGGCAACGGGGTTTACCCTTGTCGATCCGGCGCGCGTTTCGTCGCTGATCGAAATGCTGGAGCTGCGCACCGCTGTGGAGGGCGATGCGGCGGCCTTGGCTGCCTTGCGGCGCTCGCCGGCCCAGGAGGAGCGCATTCTCGAAGCCTTCGACCATTTCCGCCAGCAACAGGAAGCCGGTCTTCCTTCGGCCGAAGCCGATTTCGCCCTGCATCTGTGCATTGCCGAGGCGGCGAACAACCCGCGCTTTGTCGAGTTTCTGCGCCTGATCGGCACCGCCCTGATCCCGCGCCGCGCCGTCAGCGACGGGCCAGAAATGGGATCAACGCCGGAATATGCCCAGCGGTTGCTCAGCGAACATGAGGCCATCGTGACCGCGATCCAGAACGGCGACGAAAACGCCGCGCGCCACGCCATGCGCACCCATTTGCACAACAGCCAAAATCGCTATCGGCAATGGCTGAGAAACAACCGCCGCTGAACCCACGGCGTTACAGATTACATAATCTTCCTTATCGGATGTAGGCTGCGCCTCGTCTGTGCAGCTGCCCATGGCTGATGAAAGCCGGATGCTGTCCGCCCGCTTCAAAATGCGCGTAAGCCCATAGATGCTGTTGAGTGCGCACAACCGAGATCTCCCGTCGTCAAGCGCCGCTGTGAATTGATGTATATCAAAGATTATTCCTGTCGTCGCAGCTACTCAGATGTGGTGCGAACCAGGAGGCATCATGGATAACCCCATATTTTCTTAAGAAAACGCAACGAATCTGACCCTCTGGTGATCGAACTTCGCCTGAGGGGCCGGATGGCTCTGCCTGTCGCAGATCAGACATAAATCAACTTTGCCGCCAACAAGACTGGAGACAGCCTTGGGTTCCGAACCCCCTCCCGCCCCGCAGCCCCCTTCGCCCCGGACAGAGCGCAATGTGTTCGTGTTTCTGGCCGTCTTTCTGGCGCCGATCCTGGCCATTGCGGGCGTTGGCACGCTTGGTCTCTCGATCTGGGTCTGGCAGATGATCTTCGGGCCGCCGGGATGAGCGCGCCGCAGATGCCCACCCGCCGCGCCTTTTTGACCGGGCGCCCGCGCCCGCCTCGCATCGCGCTGACCGGGCGCTGCCTGCTGGTGGCGGGGATCAGTTGCCGCCTTTGCACCGATGCCTGCCCGACCCCGGCCCTGCGCTTTGACCTGACCGCTCGCCCGGTGGGTGCGATCCGTATCGACCCGACTGCCTGCACCGCCTGCGGCGACTGCCTGCCCCCCTGCCCCACGCGGGCGCTGACCCTGACCCCCGAGGCGACCTCATGCCCCGCCCCCTGACCGCCGCACAGACACCTGAACACCATATCGCCAGCTTTGCCCTGCGCTGCGATCCGCAGCGCCTTGGCAGCTTGCGCCCCGTGCTGGCCGCGCTGCCCGGCACCAGCATTGGTGCCGAAGATGTCGCCTCTGGCAAGATCGTGATGGTGATGGAGGCGCCGGAGGCGCGCGTGATCACCGCCACCCTGTCAGCGATCCAGCAGATGCCCGGCGTGGCCCATGCCGCGCTGGTGTACCAGCACATCCTGACCCCCGAAGCCACAGCCCCCAAAGAAGGAAGCCAGCCATGATCGACCTGTCCCGGCGCGATGTCATCAAGGCGCAGGCCGTCATGGCCGCCGCCGCCGCCATCGGCCTGCCCATCCCGGCGGAAGCGCAAAATCTGGTGACCGAGGCCGACCTGACGCAACTGACCTGGAACAAGGCGCCTTGCCGGTTCTGCGGCACCGGCTGTTCGATCATGGTGGCCACCAAGGGCGGCCGCGTGGTCGCCACCCATGGCGACAGCAAGTCCGAGGTCAATCGCGGCCTGAACTGCGTGAAGGGCTATTTCCTGTCCAAGATCATGTATGGCGAAGACCGGCTGACCACGCCGCTTTTGCGCAAGAAGGATGGCGTCTACCACAAGGATGGCACGTTCGAGCCGGTGAGCTGGGACGAGGCCTTCGACATCATGGCCGAGAAGTGGAAGAAAACCCTGGCCGAAAAAGGCCCCAAGGGCATCGGCATGTTCGGCTCGGGGCAATGGACGATCTTTGAGGGCTATGCCGCCGTCAAGCTGATGAAGGCGGGCTTTCTGTCGAACAATCTGGATCCCAATGCGCGGCATTGCATGGCCAGCGCCGTGGCAGGCTTCATGCGCACCTTCGGCATCGACGAGCCGATGGGCTGCTATGACGATTTCGAGGCGGCGGATGCGTTTGTGCTTTGGGGCTCCAACATGGCCGAGATGCACCCGATCCTCTGGACCCGGATCACCGACCGCCGTCTGGCGCATCCGCATGTGAAGGTGGCGGTCTTGTCCACCTATACCCATCGCAGCTTCGATCTGGCCGATATTCCGGTGATCTTCACGCCGCAAAGCGATCTGGCGATCCTGAATTATATCGCCAATCACATCATCCAGACCGGCGCGGTGAACGAGGCCTTCCTGCGCGAGCATGTGAATTTCAAGCGCGGGGCCACCGACATCGGCTATGGCCTGCGCCCGGAACACCCCCTGGAACAGGCGGCGGCCAATACCAAGGAGCCGAACGCGTCAGAGCCCATGAGCTTTGAGGAATTCGCGGCTTTCGTGGCCGATTACACCGCCGAGAAAGCCAGCGAAATCAGCGGTGTGCCGGTGGCACAGCTGGAGGCGCTGGCCCGGCTTTATGCCGATCCCAAGGTCAAGGTGATGTCGCTTTGGACCATGGGGTTCAACCAGCATACGCGCGGGGTCTGGGCCAATAACCTGATCTACAACATCCACCTTCTGACCGGAAAGATTGCCACCCCCGGCAATTCGCCCTTCTCGCTGACCGGGCAACCCTCGGCCTGTGGCACGGCGCGCGAGGTCGGCACCTTCTCGCACCGCTTGCCTGCCGATATGGTGGTGACGAACCCCGAACATCGCGCCCATGCCGAAGAGCTGTGGAAGCTGCCGCAGGGCCTGCTGCCCGACTGGCTGGGTTCCCATGCCGTGAAACAGAACCGCGATCTGAAGGATGGCAAGATCAACTGCTATTGGGTGCAGGTCACCAACAATATGCAGGCCGCGCCCAATATGATGGAGGAAGGGCTGCCCGGCTATCGCAACCCCGAGAATTTCATCGTGGTCTCGGATGCTTACCCCACCGTCACCTGCGAGGCCGCCGATCTGGTGCTGCCCTCTGCCATGTGGGTGGAGAAGGAAGGCGGTTACGGCAATGCCGAGCGGCGCACGCAGCTTTGGCACCAGCTGGTGAATGCGCCGGGCGAGGCGCGCTCGGATCTGTGGCAATTGGTCGAATTCTCCAAACGCTTCACCACGGATGAGGTTTGGCCCGCCGAAATTCTGGCGGCGAACCCCGAGTTCAAGGGCAAGACCCTGTTTGACGTGTTGTTCGCCAATGGGCAGGTCAACCGCTTTGGCCCCGATCATCTGGCCGAGGGCCATGCCAACCCGGAGGCCGAGGCCTTTGGCTTTTACCTGCAAAAGGGCCTGTTCGAGGAATACGCGAGCTTTGGCCGCGGCCATGGCCATGACCTTGCGCCCTTTGATACCTATCACGAGGTGCGCGGCCTGCGCTGGCCGGTGGTGGATGGGCAGGAAACCCGCTGGCGTTTCAACGCCGACCACGACCCCTATGTGAAGAACGGCAAGCCCTTCCATTTCTACGGCAACAAGGATGGGCGCGCGAATATCTTTGCCCTGCCCTATGAACCGCCCGCCGAGGCGCCGGATGCCGAATATCCGTTCTGGCTGTCCACCGGCCGGGTGCTGGAACACTGGCATTCGGGCTCGATGACGCAGCGGGTGCCAGAGCTGTATCAGGCGGTGCCGGATGCGCTGTGCTACATGCACCCCGATGATGCCGAGGCCTTGAAGCTGCGGCGCGGCTCGGAGGTGCGGGTGATCTCGCGCCGGGGCGAGATCCGCGTGCGGGTAGAGACGCGCGGGCGCAACAAGCCGCCGAAGGGGCTGGTTTTCGTGCCGTGGTTCGATGCCCGCCGCCTGATCAACAAGGTGACGCTGGATGCCACCGACCCGATCTCGAAACAGGCGGATTTCAAGAAATGCGCCATCCGCATCGAAGCCGTATGAAGGGGGCCATCATGTTGAAACGCTTTGCTTTTGCTTGTGCCCTGCTGGTTGCGCTGCCGCTGCATGCCGAAAACCAGTTGGGCGGCATCCGCCCCGATACGCCGCTGGCCGAGGAATCCGAGGCGCCGCAAATCCCGCCGGTGATCAATGCCGATGTGAAACAGGTGCGCAACTATCCTGACCAGCCGCCGCTGATCCCGCACAAGACCGACAATTACCAGATTGATCTGAACGTGAACAAATGCCTCACCTGCCACAGCCGCACGGCGGTGGAGGACAGTCAGGCCCCGATGATCTCGGTCACGCATTTCATGGACCGCGAGGGCCAGACTCTCGGCACGGTCAGCCCCCGGCGATATTTCTGCACCCAATGCCATGTGGTGCAGCATGATGCCGAACCGCCGGTCGTGAACGGCTTTGTCGATGTGGACAGCGTGCTGGACAACATGCAGGGCCTTGGCACGGGGGGTGAATGATGCTGCGCTTTCTGAAACGGCTGTGGTTCATCATTGCCCATCCGGCGACCCATCTCAGCCTCGGCTTCCTCACCATGGGGGGCTTTGTCATGGGGATCATCTTCTGGGGCGGGTTCAACACCGCGCTGGAGGTGACCAATACCGAGGCCTTCTGCACCAGCTGCCACGAGATGCGCAACAATGTGTATGAGGAGCTGAAAACCACGATCCATTACACCAACCGCTCGGGCGTGCGCGCCACCTGCCCCGATTGCCACGTGCCCCATAGCTGGCCGCGCAAGATTGCCCGCAAGATGCAGGCCAGCAAAGAGGTCTGGGGCAAGATCTTTGGCACGATCGACACGCGCGAAAAGTTCCTCAACAAGCGGCTGGAGCTGGCCCAGCACGAATGGGCGCGGCTGGAGGCGAATGACAGTCTGGAATGCCGCAACTGTCACTCCATGGAATCCATGGACATCACCCGCCAAAGCAAACGCGCATCCGAGGCGCATGAGCGCTTTCTGTTCACCGGCGAAAAGACCTGCATCAACTGCCACAAGGGCATCGCGCATCAGCTGCCCGACATGCACGGGCAAGACATGTTTGGCGCCAGCTCGCATGGCACGCCGCCGATGACCACCGGCCAGGGCGGCAGCGCCGAGGTGGAGGCCTATATCCGCAAAACGGCGGATTGAGGGGATCAGGCGATGAAGGCAGAGTTGGTGAAACTGGCGCGCAGCTCGGTGCTGCTGGCCTCGGTTCCCGAAGCGGTGGCGACCACCGTGCTGGCCGAGGCGCATCTGCGCCCGTTCAGCCGGGGCGCCACGATCTTCTTGCAGGGCGAACGCGCCCGGGCGATCTATATCGTGGCCGAGGGCTGGGTGAAGCTGTATCGCATCGCCCCCAACGGCACCGAGGCGGTGGTCGGCGTGTTCACCCGGGGCGCCTCTTTCGGTGAGGCGGTGGCCTTCCGGTCCGACACCTACCCCGTCGCCGCCGAGGCCGTGACGGAGTGCAACCTGATCCGCATCGAGGCGGATGCCTTTCTGCGCCAGATCCGTGAAAACCCCGAGGTGGCCATCGCGATCCTTTCGGCCACGTTCGGGCATCTGCACGGTCTGGTGGCGCAGGTCGAGGCGTTGAAGGCGCAGACCGGGGCACAGCGCGTGGCCGAATTTCTGCTGGAACTGGCCGATTGCGAGGCGGGCAGCTGCGAGGTGACCCTGCCCTATGACAAGATCCTGATCGCCGGGCGTTTGGGCATGAAGCCCGAAAGCCTCAGCAGGGCCTTTGCGCGCCTGAAGGATCAGGGGGTCACGATCCGGCAAAACGTGGCCCAGATCGACGATCTCGCCGCGCTGCGCTGCTATGTCGAGGAAGACCCGGCGCTGGCCTGGGCGCGCTGAGGGCTGCCCTCAGGCTGCGAGCGCGAGGGCTGCGGCGCAGATCAGGAACAGTGCCAGCACCACCCCGAAGCCGCGCGCCATCCGGGGCGCGGCGGACAAGCCCAGATAGCGGGTCAGGATCAGCCAGTCCTTTGCCCCGGCCAAGGTCAGCACCGCAAGGCTCAGCCATGGCGGGCTCAGCCCGATGACAAGCGTGGAGGCGGCAGCCAGCAAGAGCAGCGCGATCCAGCAGCGCGTCAGGGTGCGGGTGGCGGGTGTCATAGCAGATATACCACCGGAAACAGCAGCACCCAGACCAGATCCACCATATGCCAGAAGGCCGCCCCCGCCTCGACCGCGCGCGGGGTGGCAAGACCTGCCACCAGCGCCAGCAACACCATCCCCGCCAGAACATGCGCGGCGTGAAAGCCGGTCAGCAGCATGTGGAACAGGTAAAACGCATGGCTTTCAAAGCTGATGCCCTGCGCCCAAAGTGCGGCATATTCCTGTATCTTCAGGGTCAGGAACACTGCCCCCAGCAGCACGGCCAGCCCGAGACCGGCCCGCAGGTGCCAGCGCTGCCCGGCCCGTGCCGCCTCCACCGCCACTGCGGCAAGCCAGCCAGAGGTGACCAGAACCATGGTGTTCACCCCGGCGCCAAGCCGGTGCAGATGGCTTTGCGCCTCGGCAAATCCGGCGGGATCGCCAAGGCGCAGCGCGAGGAAGGCCAGCAACCCGGCCCCGAACACCGCCAGTTCCGACAGGATCAAGACCCACATCTTCAGATCGCCCGGCAAGGCCTCCTGCCGCGCGGTCATCCGGTGACCAGCTGGCGATAGATCTGCGGCAAGGCGCGGGTCAGGTGGTCAGGCTCGGGGATCAGCGCATAGGCGCCGGGGCCAAACAGGCGCGGGAACCAGCTTTTGCCGTCACGATCCACCGTGATACCGAACACTGCATGGCCCGCGCGGCGCGCCTCCTGCACCGCCATACGGCTGTCTTCGATGCCGTGGCGGCCCTCGTAATGGTCCAGATCATTGGGTTTGCCATCGGTCAGCACCAGCAGCAGCCGCCGCTTGCGCGCCTGCCGCGCCAACCCGGCAGAGACATGCCGGATCGCCGCCCCCAGCCTTGTGTAATGCCCCGGTTGCAGGGCCGCGATGCGGGCCTCGACCCCCGGCCCCATCGGCTCGTCAAAGCATTTGGCCTCCTGCACGAAAACCCGGTCCCGCCGCAGCGAGGAAAAGGCATGGATGGCAAAGCTGTCGCCGCAGGCCTCAAGCCCCCAGGCCAGCGCCGCCAGCGCCTCGCGTTCAATGTCGATCACGCTGCGCCCGTCATGACCATGGCCGGGAATCGCGCTTTCGGTGCTGCGCGACACATCCAGCAGGATCGACACGGCCAGATCGCGGCGCTCTGCCCGGGTCTGGCGCCAGACCCGATCCGTTCCCTCGCCGCTGGCAGAAAGATCGACCCGCGCCCGCACCGCCCGGTCGGTGTCCAGCACGTCGCCATCCGGGAAACCAGGGATCGAGACGAGGCTGGGACGCAAAGCCTCGAACTGGCGGCGGACGGCGCGAATGCGCGCGGTGGCGCGCGGGTCGTCCCGAAACGGGGATGTCAGGCTGCCGGCTTCGGCGCGGCTGTGCAGCACGCGGCTATGCGCTGGCAGGTAGCTGTGGGTTCTGACGTCCCATTCGGGATAGGTGGCAATTCCGGAAAGC
>NZ_JAEULU010000236.1 GCF_016792925.1 Gemmobacter sp. | reverse complement strand
TGTGACGCTGCAATTGGGCGCCTATCCGGTGGTGGTGGTGAAGGGCACCGATGGCACGGTGCGCGCCTTCCACAATGTCTGCCGCCATCGCGGGCAGCGGCTTTGCGCCAAACCCTCGGGGCAGACGGCGAAACTTGTGTGCCCCTATCACCAATGGACCTATGACACCGACGGAAAACTGTTGTGGGCCCGTGACATGGGCGAGGATTTCAAGCCCGCCGACCATGGGTTGAAACCCCTGCATTGCGCCGTCGCGGCCGGCATGGTCTTCATCTGTCTGGCCGATCAGGCCCCCGATTTCACCCCGGTGCAGGAGGCCGCCGCCCGCTATACCGCGCGGCATGGGCTGGCCGATCTGAAGGTGGCGCATCAGTCCCGCATCGTCGAAAACGGCAACTGGAAGCTGGTGCTGGAGAACAACCGCGAATGCTATCACTGCGCGGGCGCACATCCGGCGCTGTGCCGCACCTTCAATGATGACCCCGATCTGGTCGGCTCGGATGACAGCCTGTCCTCGCCCGCAGGGGCCGCGCATGTGAACCGCTGCGAAGAGGCAGGCCTGCCCGCGCGCTATCTGATTTCGGAGACCGAACAGTGGCGGCTGGTGCGCATCCCCTTCGTGGGCGAGGCCGTCAGCTATACGATGGATGGCAAGGCCGCCGCGCCGAAACTGCCCGGCATGCCCTTTGCCAATGCCGGATCGCTGCTGTTTTTCCATTACCCAAACACATGGAACCACTTTCTGTCCGACCATGTGCTGACCTTCCGCGTGATCCCGGTTTCGCCCACCGAGACCGAGGTTGTCACCACCTGGCTGGTGCATAAGGACGCCGTCGAGGGCCGCGATTACGATCTGACGCGCCTGACCGAAGTGTGGCTTGCGACCAATGACGAGGACCGCCGCGTGGTCGAGGAAAATCAGGCCGGGATCAACTCACCCGCCTATAGCTCCGGCCCCTATTCCCGCAAGCAGGAAAGCGGCGTGATCCAGTTCATCGACTGGTATCTGGCCACCCTGCGCGGCGCGCTGCAAGGCCCCGTGAAACTGGCGGCGGAATGATGGCGCAGCAGAACTGGACCGCGCAGCCCTGGGCTGACAGCGAGCTGCTGGAATGCGCGATGGTGATCCCGGAATCCGCCGATTGCGCCACCATCGCCTTTCGCGCGCCCTCGGGCGCGTGGTTCGACTATCAGCCGGGGCAGTTTCTGACGCTGGAATTGCCGGTGCCGGGTGGGCCCTTGCTGCGCACCTATACCATTTCCTCCAGCCCGTCGCGGCCCTTGTCGCTGTCGATCACGGTGAAGGCGCAAGCGGGCAGCCTCGGGACACGCTGGCTGCTGGATCATCTGAAACCCGGCATGCAGATCAAGGCGCATGGCCCGGCGGGAGCTTTCAGCTTCCATCGCCACCCGGCGCGGAAATATCTTTTTATTTCAGCCGGTTCCGGCATCACGCCGATGATGGCGATGACGACCTGGGCCTGGGATTCCGGCGAGATGCCGGACATCGTTTTCGTGCATGCCGCCAAGACGCCCTCCGACATCATCTTCCGCGAGCGGCTGGAGCAATTCGCCAACCGGGTGCCGGGGCTGCAATTGCGCTTCACGGTGGAGGAGGCCGACCCGTTCCGCGTCTGGCCCGGCTACAAGGGGCGGCTGAGCCAGATCATGCTGGGCCTCATGGCGTCGGATTACCTGGAGCGCGAGGTCTTCTGCTGCGGCCCGGCGCCCTTCATGCAGGCGGTGCGCGAGATGCTGCAAAGCCTCGGCTTTGACATGACGCGCTATCACGAGGAAAGTTTCGCCGCCCCCGCCTTGGAGGAGGCGCCGGTCGCCCTGCGAGAGGCCCCCACGGCCGCCGAAATCACCTTCGCCCGCAGTGGCAAAACACTCGCCACCGACGGCACCGAAACCCTGCTGGCCGTGGCAAAACGCGCGGGCCTCAACATCCCGTCAAGCTGCAATTTCGGGCTGTGCGGCACCTGCAAGGTGCAGAAAACCGGCGGCGAAGTCAGCATGGTGCATAATGGGGGAATCTCGGAGGAGGAGATCGCCGACGGCATGGTGCTGGCATGCTGCGCCCGCCCGATCGGGGCGGTCAGCCTCGATCTGTGAAGATGCGCCGCCCGAGGGCGGGCGGCGCAATGCATTGTTACAGCAAGAAATCTTCGGAGGTCAGGGTCTTCTCGCCGGTCAGGGCGATATTGAAATCGGCGCGGCCATCGCCATCCAGATCGGCCTGAACCCGGGTGTAACCACTGCGGATGACAAACCGAACTTCGCCCGCCTCACCGGAAAAACGATCATTGCCGATGAAGGTCAGCCCGGCCTCGTCATCGCCGGCCAAAGCGGAAAAGTCGATCACATCGCCCGCCCGCAGCGAGAAATCAGCGATGACATCGCCTTTTGCACCGGCGGCGCTGCCAAAGAAGAATTGGTCGGCGCCACGCCCACCCGTCAGCAGGTCTTTGCCGCCACCGCCTGAAAGCGTGTCCGCACCTGCCCCCCCGGCCAGCGTATCGGCGCCGCGCCCGCCCGCGAGCATATCCGCCCCCGCGCCCCCGGACAGCGAGTCCTCGCCATTGAGGCCCGAGATCGCGTCATCGCCGCCACGGCCCTGCACACTGTCGCCAAAGCGGGTGCCACTGTAAACATCCGCCGCGGCCGAACCGGTCACGTCATGCGCCTGACCGAACACCGCCTCCAGAATGTTGCTGGCATCGGCATTGCCGCCGCTCGGCCCGCCGCCCATCAGCCCGGCGACGATCTCATGCACAGCCCCGGCCACGCCTGCGGCATTGGTGATATTGAAGCCCGAAAGGGTGACGGCGGTGCCCGCCGCACCCAGCAGCCCGTCGGTCAGCGCCACGTCGCCCGCCTCGGCATCCCAGGCTGCGCCCAGCGTGCCCAGGCGAATGGTCTCGATGGTGCCGCTGATCGTGTGGTTCGAGAAAGTATATGTGAAATCATCGCCTTCCAGCGCCACAAAGCGGGTATCGGCCTCGGCACCTGCCTCGGGCGTGGCCAGATGAACGATCTGGGTGGTTTCGTCGCTATCAGTCGCGTTGTTGAACAGTGGCATGCCATGCGGCGCGAAATCGGTGAAATGCTGCGTCAGATAGTCATTGAAATCAACGCCTTGGCCTTGCTGGGCGGTGAGGGTGACGGTCAGGGTCATGGTCAGTCCTTTCAGGGTGTCAGAAACGCAAAGTCAGCGAGGCTTGCGCGTTGAAACCGGGCGCGGGCCGGATTTCGAGATGCGGCGTATAGGCCTCGTCGAGGATGTTGTTCAGCGCGAGGCCAAGGCTGGCCTCCTCGGTCAGGGCTTTGGTCAGGAACAGATCGAGCGTTTTCCAGCTGCCTGTGGCGTAATCGCCCGTGGTCTTGGCGGCGGAATGGGTGAAGCGCAGACCGACCTCATGGCTGCCGCCACGATGCCCGGCGGTGAGGGTCAGGCGGTCGGGCATCAGCCGCGACAGGTCGTCGCCTGTTTCGAGCGATATGCCGGTCATGTGCTGGCCTGCGAGCGTCAGGAAAATGGGGCCGGTTTCATAGGCGGCCTCCAGCTCGATGCCCTCAATGCGGACGCGCTCGATATTGGCATATTGGAAATAGCCGTCGAAAACGCCGCCCTGCCAGGCCAGACCGATATAGTCGGAAACGTGGTTGCGAAACAGGGTGGCGCGCAGGTTCAGGCTGTCATCTTCGCGGATAACGCTTTGATTTTCATATTGAAACCCGATCTCCAGATTGGTGGCGCGCTCGGGCTCCAGCTGTGGATTCGGGCGCACCGGGAAGTCGGCAGGCTCGGGATGGGTGCCATCCACCAAGGTTTCGTTCAGACTGGGCGGGCGCCAGGCGAGCGCGGCGGCGGCGTTGAAGGTGAGGGTTTCGGATAGCGGCCATGCCAGCGCGAGGCGGGGGGAGAGGGCGGCGCCGGTGGTGTTGCCGGCGGTGCTGGTCAGGCGGTAGTGGTCGGCGGAGAGGCCGAGGGTCAGCTGTGCGGCGGCGATTTCAAAGCGATCTTGGAGGCTGAAACTCCAGATGTCGCGTTGGCCGGATGGGGTCAGGCTAGATGCTGTGGGATCATCGGTGGTGACGCTATCGGAGAAGGCCTCCAGACGCAGGGAGAGCGCATGATCGCCGATGGTGCGGTTGGCGGTGACCAGGACACCATCAGTGGTGGTGTCATAGCTGCGGGCCACCCCGGTGGTGAGGGCGGTCTGATCCAGCGAGGTATTGGTTTGATAGAGTTTTCCATCCAACTCCCACCCTGCGAGATCATCGGAATGCCAGCCCAGACCCAGATTTCGGGTGGTGAGGTCATTGCTGCGGGGGGTGGAGCTGTCGCGGCCTGTCACATAAGTGCGGGACTGGCCGCCGAGACTGACGCTCAGGCGCCCGGCATCGAGGTTAACGCCCAGCGTGGCCAAATGACCATTCAGCGACTGATGCGCGCGCACCTCGGTGCCGTCCGCCGCCCTGTAATCGGATTTCTCGGAGCGGGTGGCGGCGAGGGTGAGATCGGTCCGCGCCCCGAAACGGAAGGCCATGGCCGAATGCAAGGTGGGCGAGGCGGTGAGATCGCCATAGCGCAGCCGCAGCTCGCCGCCCGAGGTCTCGCCCTCCTCCAGCAGGTCATCCACGCTGACACTGCGCAGCGCCACCGCGCCCGCAATCGCGCCTGCCGCCGCACCGGGGCCGCGCGTCACCGTCACCTCGCGCAGCATTTCGGGATCGAGCGCAAAACTGCCATTGGCCCCATGGCCGGAACGCGCAAAATTTTGCCGCATGCCATCCAGCGTGACGGCAACCCGGCCAAAATCCTGCAAGCCCCTGATATTTATGGCGGTTTCTGCATCCTCGGCAAAGCCGCCCTGCGTGGTCACCCCGGCCAGACCGCGCAACATCCCCGGCAGGCCATCGCCCTGATGGCGGGTTTCCATCACCTTGGCCTCGATCCGGCTTTGGCCCTGCGCCTCGGTCGGTGCCGCGATGAGGATCACCGGGTCCAGCTCGACCTCGGCCTCGTCCTGCGCCAGCAAGGCGCGCGGCGCAAAGGCCAGCATCAGGCAAGAGCCTGCCAGAACAGCACGGGACGGGCGCAGCATCGGAAACCTCCGGCAACCAGATCAGCGGGGCCGAAAGCCGGAAGGCGGAGAAACGCGGCAGCGCCCAAGCCTGAAAGCCGACTTTCAGGCATGCTGACTGGCAGGGCGCGGGCTGCATGCGAGAGGCTGGATATAATGTCCGACTATTTAAGTCAATCATTAACCTTTACCGCAAAAAGCATCTTAACCTTTGTCACAATCGGCGCCGAACCGGATTAATCTTTGTCACATTTGGCGCCCAACTGGCGCAAAACCGGCCGAACCGGCCGCCCGCAGCCGCAAGCTCGGAAACAGTAACGCCCTATACCGTTTCGGCTGAAAAACTGCCCTAAAGGTAACGGCATATACACTTGTGACAGCAGCAAGCGGGATGGCGGCCAATCTGGCTTTCAGGCCGGGCATAGGGCTTTACATACATACGAGAATGTTTGTAAAAGGGGCGCCTGACCGAAGGGACGCCGGATGCGCCGCAGCAAGGAAGATGCCGAACAGACGCGCAGCGCCATTCTGGACGCGGCGGAACATCTGTTCTGCGCGCAAGGCGTGAGCGCCAGCACGCTGGAGGGCATTGCCCGCAAGGCGGGCGTGACGCGCGGCGCGGTCTACTGGCATTTCAAGGATAAGGTGGACCTGCTGCGCGCCCTGCATGAGCGCAGCATGACCCCGCAGGAGGTGCTGATCCGCACCGCCGCGCAAGAGGGGCACCCCGATCCGCTGGGCCTGCTGGAACAGGCGGCCCGCGATATGTTGGTGCTTTTTGAACAGGATAGCTGCCAGCAACGGGTGTTTCTGATCCTGCATGACCACAGCCCCGATGCCGAGGGCGCCGCCTGGCTGCGCGCGAAGAATGCCGAAATGTCGGAGGTGCTGCGGCTGCTGGCCCTTCAGGCACAGGCGCGCGGGCAACTGGCGCAGGACTTCACAGCGGCGGAAATCGCGGTCATTCTGATGGCCTCGATGTCGGGCCTGTTGAGCGAATGGCTGCGCGGCGGCAAGGGCTTTGCGCTGGCCGATCTGGGCGGGCGCTTCATCGCGCGGCAATTGCAGATGCTTCAGGCCCGGCCCGGCTAGGCCTAGCTGCTTCTTTCGACACGATTTTTCTGAAACGCGCAAACCGACAGGCTTTCCTCCATGCCCCTTCCCGTTTTCCGCCCGCTGATGCTGGTGCTGCTGATGAGCGCCGCCCCCCTGATGACCCCGGCCATGGCGCTGGCGCAGGATATGCCGCCGCCGACAGTGGCGGTGCAGCCCGCCAGGATGGGGGAATATACGCTGACCACGCGGCTGCCGGGGCGGATCAAGGCCTCGACCGTGGCGGAGGTGCGGCCGCAGGTCTCGGGCATCATCTCGGAGCGGCTGTTCGAGGAAGGCAGCGCGGTGACGGCGGGGCAGCCGCTGTATCAGATCGAAGACGAGATCTATGAGGCGGCGGTGGCGGCGGCCAAGGCCTCGGTCGCGCAGGCGGTGGCCAATCACGATCTGGCGGTGCTGGATGCGGACCGGGCGGAGGACCTGTTCAGGACGCGCGCGGGCTCGGCGGCGGCACGGGACAAGGCGGTGGCGGCGCGGGATGCGGCGATGGCGGGTTTGCAGGCGGCGCGGGCGCAATTGGCCAGTGCCGAGATTGACCTGCATCGCACGACGATCACGGCGGCGGTGTCGGGGGTGATCGGGTTGTCGCAGACCAATACCGGCTCGCTGGTCTCGGCGCAGCAGGCGGAGGCTTTGGCCACGATCCGCACGCTGGACCCGGTTTATGTCGATGTGACGCAATCGGCCAATGATCTGCTGCGCTGGAACACGCCGGGGCAGATGCGCGATTTCGTGAAGGCGGCGGAGGCGACGCTGATTTTGCCCAATGGCGAGGTGTTCGCGCAGAAGGGCAAGTTGCAGGCGGCGGAGCCTCAGGTGGAGCCGACGACGGGGATGATCACGCTGCGGATCAGTTTCGCGAACCCGGACTTCACGCTGTTGCCGGGGCTGTATGTCGAGGTGGAGTTGCCGCAGGCGACCGAGAAGAATGCGATTCTGGTGCCGCAAAGCGCGGTGATGCGCGATGTGCATGGCGGCGCGAATGTCTGGGTGGTGGAGGAGGGCAAGATTGCCGTGCGGCCCGTCACCGTGCTGGGGGCCTCGGGCAATCAATGGGTTGTGACGGCGGGGCTGAAGGATGGCGAGCAGATCGTGACGGCGGGGTTCCAGAAGGCCGGGCCGGGGGCTGCGGTGCAGATCGCGCCGGCCGAGGCGCCGGCCGAAGCCGCTGCCGCTGCCGGGGGCAACTGAGCCATGGCGCGTTTCTTCATCAACCGGCCCATTTTTGCCTGGGTGCTGGCGATCATCGTGATGGCGGTGGGCACGCTGTCGGTGCTGCGGCTGCCGATTTCGCAATATCCCTCCATCGCCGGGCCGTCGATCGTGATTGGTGCGGTCTATCCCGGCGCCTCGGCAGAGACGGTGGCGGATACGGTGGTGCAGATCATCGAGAAG
>NZ_JAEULU010000209.1 GCF_016792925.1 Gemmobacter sp. | reverse complement strand
GTTTACCGCGCAAGACTGGAGATGATGATGGGCAGGCCGCGCGAGGCCCTGGCGGTCATGTCCGAGGTACTTGCGGCGCGGGCGCGCTTTCCCGAGGCGCAGCACCATCGCATCGCCCTCGCGGCGGGCGAAGGCTGGCGTTCGGCACAGATTCTGGCGGAAAAGCTCGTGTCGGACGGCGGATCGCTGCGCGAGCTGGCCACCGCATCCGGCTATGGGCGTGACGCCGCAGGTTGGACCAGACAGAGCGATGATCTGACCGGGCCGGACTGGTGGCGCGCGGCTGTCACCCTGCTGCACGGGGCACGCGCATCAACCCAGCCGGTCACCGAAGCGCAAATCCGGGCCGTGCTGGACCTGACACAGGGCGTGGCCGAGCGCGAGGCGGCGCGGCTGATGATGGAGGAACGCGCCGCAAAGCTGTGGCGCATGGACATCTCGGACATCCTGAACCGTTTGCTGGACACCGAACGCCTGCCCACAGCCTATGCCGATCACGCGGCAATCCTGCTTGCCGCCCGGTTCTTGCTGCATGATGAGACGCAAATGGCCGAGGCGCAGCGGCAACTTCGCAATCCTGATCTGCTATGTCCGGCGCGGCTTGCCACTCTGGTAGAATATCTTCGCCGGTTTTCCGAGGACTTGCCGGGTCTTCTGAATGATGCTCAGGCGGCGCTGCATCGGGCCGAGGGCGCGCGGGCCGAGCTGCAATTGCGGGTCGCGGCCCTCGCGCTTTCGATTGGCGAGACGGGCGCGGCCCGTGCGGCCCTCGCGCTGGGGGCGGTTCCGAAATCCTCGCTGCACCGCTATCTGAAAGTCGCGGCCTTCACCGGCGACCTGGCTTCACCGCGTCTTGAAGCGCTGGCCGCAGCCGCGCCGGATGATCTGGGGTTTGCGCAGCGGGTGGCAGACCCGGCCCTGACGGTCGCTGTGGTCGGCAATGGCGTCCTGGCCGCGGATTTGCCGCCGGGCGCGATCGATTCCCATGACATCGTGATCCGCATCAACGACTTTCTGCTGGGGGATGCCTGGGGCGAGCGGGTGGATTACCACGTCACAGTGATGCAGGGGCAGGTTGGTTTCGGCCAGCAGCACCTGTCGCGCGTGCGGTTCGGAACGCTGTTGCGCAATGGCGATCTGGCCTATCGAAGCCGGGATTGGGGGCCGACCTTGCAGATGCTGGAGCTGGGGCATCCGGTCGGCATCCTGCCATCGGCCCAAGAGCGCGCCTTGTCCCGGGAGATCGGCACCGAGCCCAGCACAGGGCTGGCGATTCTGACGGCGATCCTGGCTCTGCGCGGGACGATGCGTGGCCTGTCCGTTTTCGGCATGCCGATGCTGATGGGCGCGGACGATGATCGGCGCGCGCAGGGCGACATTTGCCATCAGCGCCATTTCTGGCAGCGCGAGGCCGGTCACCTGCGGAAGATGATGGGATAATCTGGCCTTGCGGCCCGTCCGCCTCGGGGGCCGCGCCGCTGGTGCCGTCCCTACCTTCGCGCCTCGACCCGGGCCATGCCGATCACGGCCAGAAGGCCCACGGCCATGACCAGCAGCGCCGCCGGGGCAGCCTCGCCGAGTTTTTCGAGGCTGGCGAGTTCCTGGGTGCGGGTGGCGAGGGTGTTGAAGTTGAAGGGGCGCAGCAGCAGGGTGGCGGGCAGTTCTTTCACGCAATCGACAAAGACCACCAGCAGCGCCATGCCGACCGAGCCGCGCATGAGCGGCAGGTAGATCTCGCGCAGCACGGCGCCGGAAGGGCGGCCCAAGGCGCGGGCGGCCAGCGGCAGATTGGGCGAGATGCGGCCAAAGGCGGCATCCACCGCGCCCTGGGCAATGCCGAAAAACCGCAGGCAGAAGGCCAGCACGATGGCGGCAGAGGTGCCGGTGAGCAGCAGGCCGGGGTCGTGGCCGGTCAGCGCCAGCACGGCATCGGCCAGATGATGATCGAGCGCGGCCAGCGGCACCAGAAGGCCCAGCGCCAGCACGGCCCCCGGCGCGGCATAGCCCAGCGCGGTGGCGGGCAGCACCCAGCGCGGCAGGCCCCGCCCCGCCATGCGCAGCCCATAGACAAAGACCACCGCCGCCGAGACGGTCAGCACTGCCGCCGCGCCGCCCACGGTGAGCGTGGCCCAGAGCGCGCGCAGAAGGCCGGGCTCGATCCAGGCCTCGGGCTTTCGGAGCGCATGCGACAGCATGACCGAGACCGGCAGCACAAATCCCATGGCAAAGGGCGTGGCACAGGCGGCAAAGGCCAGCGCCGCCCGCCAGCCGCGCAGGCGCTGCGCCACCACCGGGCGCATCTGCCGGGCCGAGCCGTGAAAGCGCGCGCGGCGCCGACCAAAACGCTCGACCGCCAGCAACAGCACGATCATCGCCAGCGACACGCCCGCAATCTGCGCCGCGCCCCCGGCATTGCCGGCGGTGAGCCAGGTGGTGAAAATGCCGGTCGTCAGGGTCTGCACGCCGAAATGGGTGACAGTGCCATAATCGGCCACCGTCTCCATCAGCGCCAGCGCGACGCCCGCCGCGATGGAGGGCCGCGCCAACGGCAGGCCCACCCGCCAGAACACGCCCCAAGGCCCGGCCCCCAAGGCGCGGGCGACCTCGTAAGAGCCGCCCGATTGTTCGCGAAAGGCCTGGCGCGCCAGCAGATAGACGTAAGGATAAAGCGCCGCCGACAGCACGGCAATGGCCGCCCCCTGCGAGCGCACCTTGGGAAACCAGTAATCCGCCGGGCTTTGCCAGCCGGTCAGCCCCCGCAGGGCCACCTGCAAAGCCCCGGAATAATCGAAGAAATCCACCAGCGCATAGGCGCCGACATAGGCAGGCACCGCCAGCGGGAACAACAGCGCCCAGGCCAGCCAGCCGGAGCCCGGAAAGCGATAGAGCGTCACCAGCCAGGCCGCCCCGGTGCCCATGGCCGCCGTGATCAGCCCCACGCCCAGCATCATGCCCAGCGTGGCCGCCATATAGCGCGGCATCACGGTGGACAGCAGATGCGGCCAGATATTCTCGGTCGGGTGAAAGGCGATCCAGACAACCGAGACGATGGGCGCCAGCACCAGAAGCGCGATCAGCCCGGAGATCAGGCTCCAGCCATCCAGCTGTGGCAGGCGCCGTCTTTGTGTCTGAGTGTTTTGCTGGGTCATGGCGCCGCCTGCCTAGCGCAAGGCGCCGCCCAAGTCCATCATTCGAGGATGGTCACCACATTCACATTGCCTTTGATGGCATTGGAATAGGGACAGATGAAATGGCCGCGCTCGGCGATGCGGCGGGCGCTGTCGGCATCCATGCCGGGCAGGCGCACCCGCAGCGTGGCGGAAATGCCAAAGCCGCCCTCGGCGCGCGGGCCGATGCCCACCTCGGCGGTGACGCTTGCATCGGCGGGCACGGTGCCCAGCTTCTCGGCCCCGGCGACAAAGCGCATGGCCCCCAGATAGCAGGCGGCATAGCCCAGGGCGAAAAGCTGTTCGGGATTGCTGCCATTGCCGTCGCCGCCCATCTCGGTGGGCACATCCATCGACAGATACAACCCGCCATCCAGAAGCTCGGCCCGGCCCTTGCGCCCGCCGCCCTGTGCCTTGGCGATCGTCTGATACATCACTTTGAGCTTGCCTCCGTTGTTCAATCAGAGTGATTTAATAATTCACTCCCCTACGCCCTTGCGCGAGTCGAGTCAATCTCTTGCGATTTAATCGCGCGCGACCTAAACGAGGATCATGACACAGCCTGTGCCCCTCAAGCAGATGCTCTGCTTCGCGCTTTACTCGGCCAATCATGCCATGCAGGCCGCCTATAAGCCGCTGCTGGACGAGATGGGCCTGACCTATCCGCAGTTTCTGGTGCTGACCCAGCTGTGGGAGGTGCCGGAAATGCCGATGTCCCGGCTGGCCACCGCGCTGCAACTGGAAAGCAATACGCTGACGCCGATGCTGAAACGGATGGAGGCCGCCGGGCTGGTGACGCGGCGGCGCGATGCGCAGGATGAGCGGCAGGTGATTCTGGGCCTGACCGCGAAGGCCGAGGGGCTGCGGCAGGCGGCGGTGCAGGTGACGACCTGCCTGACCGAGGAGATCGGCGCCCCCCAGCCCGAGCTGATGGCGCTGCTGGAAGATGTGGTCGCGCTGCGCAGCCGCCTGCGCGCGCTTCAGCGCTAGGGTGATCGCAGGCGGCCGGGATCAGATTTGATCGGCGGATCAGACCTGACGACCGCGCGCGATGCGCAGAAACTCCACCATGCGGCGGTTGCGCACCGGCACTGGCACGGGCTGACGCCAGATCGCCTGCCAGATCTGCCCTTCGCTGCGGGCAAGGTGCAAAAACGCCTTCAGGCGGGCACCGGTGGAGGGTTTGCGCCTGTCGGCCAGATGTCGGGTCATGAGAGCCTCCTCCTGTATCGCATGGCCTCAGGATAGGGCCGAATCGCCCCTACCCCAAGCGCGCCGCGTCACGATAGGCGGGCGATGGCCCATTGTGCGGCCTCGGCCACGGTGGGATCGGGGTCACGGCACAGGGGTTCGGCACTGGCGCGCAGGGCTGGCAGGCCGGAATTGCCGATGGCGTAAAGCACGTTGCGCAGAAAGCGGTCACGCCCGATGCGCTTGATCGGGCTGCCGGCAAAGCGGGTGCGGAAGGCGGCATCATCCAGCGCGGCCAGTTCGGCCAGCTCGGGCGCGCCAAGGCGCGGCTGATAGCCGATGTCGCGGGCGGCCTGGGCAAACTTGTTCCAGGGGCAGGCGGCCAGGCAATCATCGCAACCGTAGATGCGATTGCCCATCAGCGCGCGCAGATCGGGCGCGACCGGCCCCTTATGCTCAATGGTCAGATAGGAAATGCAGCGCCGCGCATCCAGCTGATAGGGCGCCGGAAAGGCCCCGGTCGGGCAGGCATCGAGGCAGGCGCGGCACGAGCCGCAATGGCTCGCCTCCGGCGCATCCTTCGGCAGGTCCAGCGTGGTGAAGATGGACCCCAGAAAGAACCAGTTGCCCAGATCGCGGGCCAGAAGATTGGTGTGCTTGCCCTGCCAGCCCAGACCCGCCGCCTGGGCGAGGGGCTTCTCCATCACCGGGGCGGTATCGACAAACACCTTGATCCCGGCCCCTTCGGGGGCCTGATCCAGCAGCCAGCGCCCCAGCCGCTTCAACCGCCGCTTGACCAGATCGTGATAATCCTTGCCCTGCGCATAGCTGCTGACGATGCCCCGGTCGGGCTGGGCCAGACCCGCCAGCGGATCGCTCTCGGGGGTGTAAACCTCGGCCAGCATGATGACCGAGCGCGCCTCGGGCCAGAGCGCGGCGGCCGAGCCGCGCCAGCCTTCCCGCTCGGCCATCCAGCCCATCTGCCCGTGATACCCGGCCTCCAGAAAGGCCCTGAGCCGCGCCGCCGTTTCGGGCGTGGCATCGGGCGCACAAATGCCCATCTTGGAGAACCCCTCCTCCAAGGCCCGCGCCGCCAGCCGCTGTTTCAGCGCCTCATTCATCTTGGCTCAAATATCCCGGGGTCCGGGGCAGAGCCCCGGGGTTTCCATCAGAAATCCAGATCGACGTAATGGCGCGGCGGCGGGAAGCCCGGCACATAATCCGCCAGCAGGCTGCGGAAGCTGGGGCGGGATTTCAGCTTCACATACCAGTCTTTCACCACGGCGTGCCGGTCCCAGTCGACATCCGAGATATAGTCGAGGCAGGACAGATGCGAGGCGGCGGCGAAATCGGCCAGCGTCATGCTGTCGCCGGCCAGCCAGCGGCGCTGATCCAGCAGCCAGGCCATGTAATCAAGGTGATATTTGATGCGGGTGGCGCCGAATTTCACCGCCTTGCTATCGGGATAGCCGGTGCCCTGCACCTTGCGGTTCACCCGTTCATACAGCAGTTTCGAAGTCACCTCGCCGTGGAACTTGTCATCGAACCAGTTGCACAGGCGGCGCACCTCATAGCGCGCATCGACATCGCGGGGCATCAGCGAGGGCGCCGGATAGGCCTCTTCCAGCCATTCGCAGATCGCCTGGCTTTCGCTCATCAACCGGCCTTCAACCCGCAGCACCGGCACTTTGCCCGCCGGGTTGCGGCGCAGGAATTCGGGTTGCTGTTCCCAATAGCGTTCCTCGACCAGCTCCACCTCGATGCGTTTTTCGGCCAGCGTCAGCCGCACCTTGCGGCAAAAGGGCGAAAGCGGCACGTGATAAAGTCGGATCATGGGAGGATCAGCCTGTCAGAGAACCTTTTCCTGATAGCCCTGCCGGGGCGTGGGATCAATGGGGCGATCCATCGGGCGGCGGATCAGTCCTCGAAACAGGCGGCGCGGCCATCGGCGGCGATGGTTTCGGCGCCCGACAGGATCTGCCCGGTGCGGCGGCGCACCAGCGGGCCGGGTTTGGCGGGGTTGCGGGTTTTCGGGTCGGGCAACACGGCGGCGAGGCGGGCGGCCTGGGTGGGGGTCAGCTCGGCGGCGGAGACCCCGAACCAGTGCTGCGCGGCGGCCTCGACCCCGAAGATGCCTTCGCCGAATTCGGCGGTGTTGAGGTAAACATGCAGGATGCGGCGCTTGGTCCAGACCAGTTCGACCGGCGCGGTGAGGACGGCTTCGGCGGCTTTGCGCGCCCAGTTGCGGCCATGCCAGAGGAAGACATTCTTCACCACCTGCTGCGTGAGGGTGGAGGCGCCGCGCCCCCTGCCCTCGTCCAGCGCGGCGCGGATCGCCTTCATGTCAAAGCCCCAATGCAGGCAGAAATTGGCGTCCTCGGCCGCCACGACAGAGCGCGCCATGGCGGGGGCGATGGCGTCCCAGCCGACCCAATCCTTCTGGATGCCGCCGAGGCGGATGGCCTCTTGCGTCTGGTAGATGTTGATGGGCGGCGGCAGGATGGCAAACAGCAGGATCAGCGCCGCGTAAAAGGCCGTGATGCCCAGCCCGATGCGTTTGGCCCAGAACAGCGCACGCGCTTTCCGCGAGGGCGGCGCGATCAGCTCGGGTTCTGGCTCGGGCGCCGGTTTCTTGCGGGTGGATTTGGCCATGCCGGACAGAAACCACGAAGGCAAAGCCGGGGTCAAGCGGTTGGAGGCGGTGGGATTGGGCGGATCAGGAAACGCATCGCGTTTCCCCGCCTATGTGGGAACGGCTTGGGAAGGCCGCCACAGCCCGCGACCGAGAGGCCAGCGCCCGCCCGGTGGGTGCGATAGCACCCGCCCCCCGCAGGGCGGGCGCTGGCCGTTGGCTTCGGGCCAACGGCCCGATGTGGAACCGGTGCCGCGTGACCTCGGCGATGGCCTCGGTCAATGCCTGATGTGATGGAAAAACCTGCCTTGGGGGATGGGTGGGGTGCTGGCGCGAAGCTGGCTGCCGACCTGTCTACCTGAGGAGGAATGCTTTGGGTGGGGCGCGGGGCTTGCACTTGGGCTGGCTGCGCGTCCTGCCGATGGGTTCTGTTTAGCGCGACCGCGGCGCCCTGTCAAACGCTTTGCAGAAATTGTTCTGTCTTTTCAATTAGTTGACTGTATTTGTCGGGCATTGCGGCCCAAGGCTTTTCGTCAAGCTCCCCCAAAGCAAACGGGCGGAGGATGCCCCCCGCCCGCTTGCCGTTGATTTTGTTGCGATTATTCCGCAGGCACCGCCGCGCGCTCATCCGAGAGCGGGTGCGGCAGATGCACCAGCATCTCTTTCGGGCAGACTTGCAGGAAGTTCGCCCGCTCGGCCTCCCAGTTCGACAGGATGCGGCGCGCCTTCTGGCTGCCGGTTTCCGCCGCGTGACGCTCCACCAGCCCGCGCAATTGCGCCTCCCAATGCGGATGGCTGACGGCGCAGGTGACAAGGCTTTCCAGGTTCATGAACTCCTCGGCCATGCCATCGGGGTCATAAAGGTATGCCATGCCGCCGGTCATGCCCGCGCCGAAATTGGCGCCGATCTTGCCCAGAATCACCGCCACACCGCCGGTCATGTATTCACACCCGTTGGAGCCGCAGCCCTCGATCACCACCGAGGCGCCGGAGTTGCGCACGCCGAAGCGCTCGCCCGCCTTGCCCGCCGCGAACAGATAGCCGTCGGTCGCGCCATACAGCACGGTATTGCCGATGATGGTGTTCTCGGCCGCGACCAGCGGCGAGGACATTTGCGGACGCACCACGATGGTGCCGCCCGACAGGCCCTTGCCGACGTAATCATTCGCGTCGCCCTGCACCTCGATCTTGAGGCCGTTCACCGCGAAAGCCCCCAGGCTCTGCCCGGCATTGCCGGTCAGCTTCACCGTCAGGTGATCGGGTTGCAGGCTGTTACGCATGCCGAACTTCTTGACGATGTGGCTGGACGAGCGCGTGCCGATGGTGCGCAGCGTGTTGCGCACGGCATAGGAGAGCTGCATCTTTTCGCCATCCTCAAAGAAGCGCGCGCCGTCCTTGACGATTTCCGCATCCAGCGTATCCGGCACCGCATTGCGCGGCTTGGAGCGATCATAGGTGATGCGGTTCGAGCCATCCACCGTGATCAGCAGCGGGTTCAGGTCGAGGTCGTCAAGATGCGCGGAGCCGCGGCTGACCTGCGAAAGCAGATCAGGGCGCCCGATGATCTCGTCCATCGAGCGGGCACCGATCGAGGCGAGGATCTCGCGCACTTCCTGGGCGTAGAAGGTGATCAGGTTCACCACCTTGTCCGCCGTGCCGGTGAATTTGGCGCGCAGATCGGGGTTCTGGGTGCAGACGCCCACCGGGCAGGTGTTCGACTGGCACTGACGCACCATGATGCAGCCCATGGCGATCAGGGCCGCCGTGCCGATGCCGTATTCCTCGGCACCCAGCATGGCGGCGATCACCACATCGCGGCCCGTGCGCAAACCGCCATCGGTGCGCAGCGTCACCCGCTCGCGCAGGTTGTTCATGGTGAGAACCTGATTGGCCTCGGTCAGACCCATCTCCCACGGCAGGCCGGCATATTTGATCGAGGTGCCAGGCGAGGCCCCCGTGCCGCCATTATGGCCGGAAATCAGGATCACATCGGCCTTGGCCTTGGCCACGCCGGCGGCAATGGTGCCGACGCCGGAGGCCGAGACCAGCTTCACCGTCACCTTGCAGCGCGGGTTGATCTGCTTCAGGTCATAGATCAGCTGCGCCAGATCCTCGATCGAGTAGATGTCGTGATGCGGCGGCGGCGAGATCAGCGTCACGCCCTTGGTGGAGTGGCGCAGACGGGCGATCAGGTCGGTGACCTTCATGCCGGGAAGCTGCCCCCCCTCGCCGGGCTTGGCACCTTGAGCGACCTTGATCTCCAGCTCCTCGCAGGCGTTCAGGTATTCGGCGGTGACGCCGAAACGACCGGAGGCCACCTGCTTGATCTTGGCGCAGGGGTTATCGCCATTCGGGAAGGGATGCTGATGCTCTGGCGCCTCGCCGCCCTCGCCGCTGTCGGATTTGGCCCCGATGCGGTTCATGGCGATGTTGAGCGTCATATGCGCTTCCGGCCCCAAGGCCCCCAGCGACATGCCCGGCGTGACAAAGCGTTTGCGGATCGAGGTGATGCTTTCCACTTCCTCGATCGGGATCGGCTTGCCGACCGCCTTGATGTCCAGCAGATCGCGAATATGGATCGGCGGGTTGGCTTTCATCGCCGCCGAATATTGCTTCCAGATGTCATAGCTGGCGCGGTCACAGGCCGCTTGCAGCATATGCATGGTCTGGGCTTCCCAAGCGTGTTTCTCGCCCGAGCGCCGCGCCTTGTAGAAGCCGCCGATGGGCAGCACGTCGCTGCCACCCTGCCAGCCGCGGGCGTGAACCTCGGTGGATTTCATCTGGATGCCGTGCAGACCGATGCCGGAAATGCGCGAATGCATGCCGGGGAAATATTCTGCCACCATGGCGCGCGACAGGCCCACGGCCTCGAAGTTGAGGCCGCCGCGATAGGAGGAGATCACCGAAATGCCCATCTTGGCCATGATCTTGAGCAGACCCGCGTCGATGGCATCGCGGTAGCGGCGCATCGCATCGGTCAGGCTGCCTTCCAGCAAGCCGCGCTCGATACGATCCGCGATGCTGTCTTGTGCCAGATAGGGGTTCACCGTGGTCGCGCCGCAGCCGATGAGGACAGCGAAGTAATGGGGGTCGATACATTCCGCCGCGCGCACATTCAGCGAGGTGAAGGTGCGCAACCCCTTGCGGGTCAGCCAGCTATGCACGGCAGAGGTGGCAAGGATCATCGGCATGGCGACCGAGGCCTCGCCCTGCTGCTCGTCGGTCAGCACCAGATGGGCAGCCCCTGAGCGCACGGCGTCTTCGGCCTCGGCACGGATACGCTCCAGCCCGAGGCGCAGCGCCTCTTGGTCCGACCCGGCGGGGAAGGTGCAGTCGATCACCGCCACCTGCGCGCCAAACTGGCGCAGCATCACGCCATATTCGGAATTGGCGATGAAGGGGCTTTCCAGCACGAGGATCTCGGTCTGGGCCGAGCTTTCATCCAGCACGTTCTTGAGGTTGCCGAAGCGCGTTTTCAGCGACATGACCCGGCTTTCACGAAGCGAGTCAATCGGCGGGTTGGTGACCTGGCTGAAGTTCTGGCGGAAGAAATGCGACAGCGGGCGGTATTGCTTGGACAGCACCGCAACCGGGGTGTCATCGCCCATCGAGGCGATCATTTCCTTGCCGTCTTCGGCCATCGGGGCCAGAACCTGCTCCAGCTCCTCCACTGTGTAACCGGCGGCAATCTGGCGCTTGCGCAGATCGGCCCCGGAGAAGGTGGTGGCTTCCGGCACGTCTTTCAGCAGGCTGTTCAGATCGACGACTTTCTCGATCCACTCGCCATAGGGCTGGCTGGCGGCGAGGCGGTCTTTCATCTCGGCGTCGTGGTAAAGTTTGCCCTCTTTGGTGTCGACGGCGATCATCTGCCCCGGCCCAAGCGCGCCCTTTTCGCGGATGGTGGTTTCATCCACCGGCACCATGCCCGCCTCGGAGCCTGCGATCAGCAGGCCGTCGCCGGTGACGACATAGCGCATCGGGCGCAACCCGTTGCGGTCCAGACCGCCGCAAACCCAGCGGCCATCGGTCATGGCCAGCGCGGCGGGGCCGTCCCACGGCTCCATCACGGCGTTGCAATAGGCATACATATCCGCCCATGCCTTCGGCATGTCGGTGGTGGTTTTCGACCAGGCCTCGGGCACCAGCATGGTTTTCGCCATGGGCGCCGAGCGGCCCGAGCGCACCAGAACCTCGAACACCGCATCCAGCGCGCCCGAGTCCGACGTGGCGGGCGGGATGATCGGCTTGATGTCCTCGGCCATGTCGCCGAAGGCGCTGGAGGCCATGCGGATCTCATGGCTGCGCATCCAGTTCACGTTGCCTTTCAACGTGTTGATCTCGCCGTTATGGGCCAGCATGCGGAAGGGCTGGGCCAGCCACCATTGCGGGAAGGTGTTGGTGGAATAGCGCTGGTGATAGATGGCGAAGGTGGATTCAAACCGCTCGTCTTGCAGATCGGGGTAGAAGACGCTGACCTGCTCGGCCAGCATCATGCCTTTGTAGATGATCGAACGGCAGGAGAGCGAACATAGGTAGCAGCCCGCGATCCCGGCGGCGGTCACCGCCTTTTCGATGCGGCGGCGGATGATATACAGCTCGCGCTCAAACTGTTCCTGATCCACGTCTTTTTCGCAGCGGATGAGGATTTGCTCGATCTCGGGGCGGGTTGCATTGGCCTTTTCGCCCAGCACCGAGGTGTCGCAGGGCACATGGCGCCAGCCATAGATATAATGGCCCATGCGCAGCACTTCGGTTTCCACGATCGTGCGGCAACGCTCCTGCGCGGCGAAATCGGTGCGCGGCAGGAAGACCTGGCCCACGGCGATCAGCTTGCTGGCATCGGGTTCATGCCCGGTGCGGCGCACCACATCATAGAAGAACTTGACCGGGATCTGCACATGGATGCCCGCGCCATCGCCGGTCTTGCCGTCGGCATCCACCGCGCCGCGGTGCCAGATGGCGCGCAGCGCATCCAGCCCGGCCTCCACCACCTTGCGCGAGGGCTTGCCGCTGATCGAGGCCACCAGACCGACGCCGCAGGACGAATGCTCGTCATCCTCTTTATAGAGGCCATGCTGGTGCATCCAGGCGCGCTTGGTTTCCTCGGCCTTCACCCAGGCTTCATCATAGATCGTCATGGCTCACTCCTCTGGGTTGGCTTGCAGCGAGGCCTCGAATTCGGCCCCGGTCAGTCGTGAATGGGTGCCCGCGAGGGCATAGCCATCCGGCTTGCAGTCGATGTAAATCTCGCGGGTCAGTGGCAGGCCGTTGGGATCATCCAGGGCGCCCACCGACAGGTAGTAATCGGCCGTGGCGGCATCGGGCTGGGTCAGCCGATACCAGAGGCCCGCGCCACAGCGGGCGCAGAAGGATCGCGCCGCCCAGTCGGACGAGGCATAGGTGGTCACATGTTCGGCGCCCGTGACCTGCATGGCGGCGAAGGGCACCACCACGCTGAGCGACAGGGCACCGCTGCTGCGGCGGCACATGCTGCAATGGCAGGCATGCATATGGGCGGGCAATTGCGCCGCGACAAAGCGCACCGCGCCGCAAAGGCAGCCGCCCGCGCGCCCGGCAGAGATCGGCTCAGCGCTCATGCTTCACCTGCTGGATCAAGGGGTTGACGGGCGCCTGCGACATCAGCGCGCCGCAATCGAAGATCGGCTGCGTGGCGCCAAAGCCCGGCTCGCCCGGCAGGATGAACTGGCGCGGGCTGCCATCCATCGGCAGCCAGGCCTGGCCATCCCAATGCTCGGACGGACCGGCAAAGAAGTTGCGCCATTCGGGATGGACATATTCATGGCCACGCGCCTGCCCGATCACATTCCCCTCCGGGTCGGTCTCGGTATAGCTGTATTCGGTCTGTTTCAGCGGCACGCCATCAATGGTGATGGTCTTGCCGGTCAGCGCGTCAAAGCCGGTCACATGGCTGCGCGTGCCGTCATCGCGGCTGAGCCAGAAATCGAAATCATCGCGGCCCGAGGCCAGCAAGCCGCTGAAATCCGCCGGATCGGCGGGGTTCGCGTCCAGCGTCTGACGGGTTTTGGGATCGAAGCTGAAGCTTTCGACCCATTCCGTTGCGTGATTGATCCGCGACAGGAAGAACACCCCCTCCTGATCGTAATCGGCACGCCACTGGTCGCCCGGCTGATCGGCGGTGCAGGTATAGTGGTTCGACACCCGGCAGCCGCGCGCCTGGACGGTGAGCGTGGCGGTGCAGCCCTCGGGCGCCTTGAACCCCGCCGCGTGCAGCGGGGTGGCGAGGGTCAGCGCGGCCAGAATGAGCAGCGGTTTCATGCGAGATCCTCCGGGTCTGGGGTGCCGGGCGCCGTCAGGGCGACGGCCTGCATGCGCTCGGCCAGCAATTGCCGCAGGCGGCGGCTGCGCCCGGCAAAGGCCAGCTGCACCACCTCGTCCAGAATGCCCGCCTCATGCAGTTTCACCACCGAATCATGCCGCACCTTGGGCAGCAGGAAACAGGCGGCATTGGGCGCCGGGCGCATCAGGCGGCGCTGCGGCGCCTCGCGGTAATGCTTGCCGAACAGGATGTAATGCTGCGTCGAGGGCGCCATGTGATCGGCGGCCTGCGAGATGCGAAGCCCCGGAAAATGCTGGCGAAACATCATCCAGCGGTTTTCGTCCGGGGCCACAGAGGGATCGAGCGAATATTGCGGCGAGATGGCCAGCGCCACATCGACGCGGGTGAAGCCGCCCAGCACCAGCGCGGAAAACCCGCCCAGCGAATGCCCCATCGCCACCACCTGCGTCGCGCCCAGCTGCGCGGCCTCGGTTTCCACCAGACCGGCGATTTCCTCGATGAGGCCGGGCTGGTTCAGCCAGCTGCGCGCCGGATCGGCGATATACAGCACATGGTCGCGGCCATTGGCGCTGGCGGTGCGGCCGAATTCCAGCCGGGGCGGCTGGCTGCGGTCGCGACCCACGCCGGAAAAGCTGACCACAAGGCGGCGGCTGCGGCCGCGATGGCGCCACAGCCTGAGCCGCGCATCATCGCGCAGCGTGTCGATGTGCAGCGCGGGCTTTTGGCCCGCGGCGCGCATCGGCTGTGTCTGCTCGGCTTCGCCCATGGCTCAGGGTTCCGGTTTCAGGTCAGGGATGCTGCCGCAAAGCGCGGCAGCGATTATTCAGCGGCGACGCTGGCCGGCTGCGCCAGATAGTCCATGATCGCATCGGCGGCCTCGCGCCCGTCACGGATCGCCCAGACCACAAGGCTGGCGCCGCGCACGATGTCGCCCGCAGCAAAGACGCCCGGCAGGCTGGTCGCATGGGTGCGGAAATCGGCCTTGATGGTGCCCCAGCGGGTCACGGCGAGTTCCGGCACGCCCCAAAGCGTCGGCAGCTCCTCGGGCTCGAAGCCAAGGGCGGTGATCACCAGATCGGCGGGTTCGACATAATCGGCGCCCTCGATGATTTCCGGGGTCTGGCGGCCCGTCGCATCCGGCGCGCCAAGGCGCATGCGCTGCACCATCACGCCTTCGACGGCACCATTGCCGGTGAAGGCCTTGGGCGCGGTGAGCCAGACGAATTCCACGCCCTCTTCCTCGGCGTTCTGGGTCTCGCGCTGGCTGCCCGGCATATTCGCCTTGTCGCGGCGATAGAGGCATTTCACCGAGGTGGCGCCCTGACGGATGGCGGTGCGCACGCAATCCATCGCGGTATCGCCGCCGCCAATGACCACGACGCGCTTGCCCGCAGCGTTCAGATCGCCATTGTCATAGGCCTCGACCTCATCGCCAAAGGATTTGCGGTTGGACACGGTGAGGTAATCCAGCGCCTGCACGATGCCCTTTTGGCCCACGCCCGGACCGCCCACATCGCGCATCTTGTAGACGCCGGTGGCGATCAACACGGCATCATGCTGGCCGCGAATGGCATCAAAGCTCAGATCCTCGCCCACCTTGCAATTCATCACGAAGTTGACGCCCGAGGCCTCCAGCTGTTCGACGCGCTGCATGACCACGGGCTTTTCCAGCTTGAAGCCCGGAATGCCATAGGTCAGCAAGCCGCCCGCGCGGTCGTAACGATCATAGACCGTGACCTGAAAGCCCTTGCGGCGCAGCATGTCGGCGGCGGCAAGGCCCCCGGGGCCCGCGCCGATGATGGCCACGCTTTCGCTGCGCTCCACCGCCGGCTTCACCGGCTTGACCCAGCCATTTTCCCAAGCGGTGTCGGTGATGTATTTCTCGACCGAGCCGATGGTCACGGTGCCGTGGCCCGATTGCTCGATCACGCAATTGCCTTCGCAGAGGCGATCCTGCGGGCAGATGCGACCGCAGATTTCCGGGAAGGTGTTGGTGGCCTGGCTGATCTCATAGGCCTCTTGCAAGCGGCCCTCGGCGGTCATGCGCAGCCAGTCGGGGATATTGTTGTGCAGCGGGCAATGCGACTGGCAATAGGGCACGCCGCATTGGCTGCACCGGCTGGCCTGTTCGGCGGCCTTTTGCGCCGCGAAATCGCGGTAGATTTCATGAAAGTCTTGCGAGCGCAGGGTGGCAGGCCGCTTCTCGGGCATTTCCCGGTTCACGGTCACAAATTGCAGCATCCGTTCCTTGGCCATGAAGGCGCCTCCCTGCGGGTCTCGGTGGGTGGCCTTTGGATAGCGCGGATGAAATCCGAATAAAAGTCAGCAAGGCTGACCTAATTTGCGGTTTTATGGCTTGGTGGTGCAATTTTTCGGCGAGCCGCGTCAAAAATAGGTCAGCACGCGTTCCGATTACCCCTAAAACCCCAGGGAAAGCGCCAGCAGAGCCACCGCCCCCACCACGATTCGCCACCAGCCGAACAGGGCGTAGCCATGGCGCGAGACATAGGCGAGCAATCCGCGCACCACGAAAACGGCCGCAATCAGCGCCATGACAAAGCCCACGCCGATCTCGGCCATGGCGCCGCTGTCCAGCACATCACGGTTTTTCCAAAGGTCATAGGCAAAGGCGCCCGCCATGGTGGGCATCGACAGGAAGAAGGAGAATTCCGCCGCGCCGCGCCGCGAAACGCCCAATAAAAGGGCGCCGACAATGGTGGAGCCCGAGCGCGAGACGCCCGGAATCATCGCAAGGCACTGGATGAAGCCGATCTTCAGCGCGGTGCCCAGCGGCACATCCATCGCATCCTCATAGCGCGGCTGCGCCGCCATGCGATCAACGAACAGCAGCACAATGCCGCCCAGGATCAGGTTCACCGCAATCAGGCGCGGGCTTTCAAACAGCACGGTCTTGATGAAATCATGCGCCAGCACGCCGATGATGACCGCCGGAAAGAAGGCCAGCGCCACCGCCACGATGAAGCGCAGCGCTTTCGGGTCGCGATGGGCGGTGGAGAACACCGCCCAGAGTTTCGCCGCATAGACCCCCAGCACCGCCAGCACGGCGCCCAGCTGGATCACCACCTCGAAGGTCTTTCCCGCGCTTTCAAAGCCCAGAAAATGCCCGGCCAGCAGGATATGGCCGGTGGAGGAGACCGGGATGAACTCGGTCAGCCCCTCCAGCAAACCCAGAACGGCGGCAGTCAGCAGCGATTGATCGGCCACGGGTCAGACCTTGCGGAGGTTCTTGGCAGAGGCCTTGATGGCGTCATATTGCCCGGAGGGGCGATAGGGCCACAGGTAATCGGGCAGCACGGCGGCGATGGCCGAGGGGGTGATGCCCAGATCGGCAAAGCCCTTGGCCCCCGGCGCCACCACATTGTCGCGATAGAGGTTCTTCAGCTGGTCGCCGGTCAGAACCTTGTTCTGCACCAGACCCAGCGTGACGGCCTGCACCATGTCGCAGCCAAAGGCCAGGACCGAACCGGCGATGCGCGGCAGCGGCAGCACCAGACGGCGGCGATGGATGGTTTTCAGCATGACCTGCATGAGATCCGCAAAGCTGAGCGCATCCGGCCCGCCCAGCTCGTAGATGCCCGGCGCGGCCTGCCCCAGCACGCCCTTCACGGCGGCAGAGGCCACATCCTCGACATGCACGGGCTGGAACCTGGTGCTCGCGCCAAACACCGGCAGCACCGGCGAGATGCGGGCCATGGCGGCGAAGCGGTTGAAGAACTGGTCCTCGTTGCCGAAGATCACCGAAGGCCGCAGGATCACCGCCGAAGGATAGGCGGCCAGCACGGCCTCCTCGCCCAGACCCTTCGATTCGGCATAGCGCGAGTCGCTGTCCTTGTTGGCGCCGATGGCCGAGACATGCACCAGATGCGGCACGCCCGCCGCTGCGGCCAGCCGGGCGATGCGGCCCGCGCCCTCATGCTGCACGGCGTCGAACTTGTTCTTGCCCACGGCATTCAGGATGCCCACGCAATTCACCACCGCATCGGCGCCTGCCATGGCGGCGGCCACGCTGGCCTCATCGCGGATATTGCACAGAACGGGCTCCACCTGCCCCACCACGCCGTAGGGCCGCACGAAGATCGCCTCGTTCGGGCGACGGGTCGCGACGCGCACGCGCCAGCCCTCTTTCGCCATGCGCCGGGCGATATACCGCCCAACGAAACCCGAACCGCCATAGATCGTGACCAGCTTGCTCATCTGCGAGCCCTTCCCGGTAGGTAATGGTGCAAAATTCCCTGTCTCCATAGCTATAGCGCGATTTCCAAACAAGCCGCAAACGCCAGCACAGATTTTTCGCCGCAGCCTGTTGACACCCCCGCGCCGCGACCGTAGATACCGCCCCACGACATCGCCCAGATGGCGGAATTGGTAGACGCGCTGGTTTCAGGTACCAGTGCCGCAAGGCGTGGAGGTTCGAGTCCTCTTCTGGGCACCAATCCTAAACGCCCGGCCCTTACAGGCCGGGCTTTTGGTTTTTGGGCCGGGCTTTCGGGTTTCGGGCCAGGCTTTTGGTTTTGCCCCCGCCCGGACCGCCGCGCAAAAGTTTTTCGCAACAGCCTGTTGACACCCCCGCGCCGCCCCCGTAGATACCGCCCCACGACATCGCCCAGATGGCGGAATTGGTAGACGCGCTGGTTTCAGGTACCAGTGTTGCAAGACGTGGAGGTTCGAGTCCTCTTCTGGGCACCAATCCAAAGGCCCGGCCCTCACAGGCCGGGCTTTTTGGTATTCTGGCGCCTGTTCCGTCGCCACATGGCCTCTCCCGGCGCAATTGTTTCGCGTTCAGGCCATAATTGAACCACAAATCCCCGAAACATTGCCGCACTGAAAACAGAGTGCTATTTCAGCGCGGACAAAGAATGCAAGGAGTGCGGCTTATGCCGAAGGATTACATCGTCAAGGACATCGCGCTGGCAGAGTTCGGCCGCAAGGAGCTGGACATCGCGGAAACCGAAATGCCGGGCCTGATGGCCTGCCGCGAGGAGTTCGGCGCCAGCCAGCCGCTGAAAGGGGCCCGCATCGTGGGCAGCCTGCACATGACGATCCAGACCGCCGTGCTGATCGAAACGCTGACCGCGCTTGGCGCCGATGTGCGTTGGGCCAGCTGCAACATCTTCTCGACGCAGGACCATGCGGCGGCGGCGATTGCCGCGGCGGGCGTGCCGGTTTTTGCGGTGAAGGGCCAGACCCTGACCGAGCATTGGGATTACCTCGACCGCTCGTTCATGTTTGCGGAAGGCGCGAACATGATCCTCGACGATGGCGGCGATGCCACGCTTTACGTGCTGCTGGGCGCGCGGATGGAAGCGGGCGAGGATGTCCTCGCCGTGCCGCAATCCGAGGAAGAAGAAGTCATCAAGCTGCAAATCCAGAAGCGGATGGCGCAAAGCCCCGGCTGGTTCGCCAAGACCAAGGCCGCCATCAAGGGCGTGTCGGAAGAAACCACCACCGGCGTGCATCGTCTTTATGACCTGCACAAGAAGGGCCAGCTGCCCTTCCCGGCGATCAACGTGAACGATTCCGTCACCAAATCGAAATTCGACAACAAATATGGCTGCAAGGAATCGCTGGTCGATGGCATCCGCCGCGCCACCGACACCATGATGGCCGGCAAGGTGGCCGTGGTGTGCGGCTATGGCGATGTGGGCAAGGGCTCGGCCGCCTCCTTGCGCGGCGCGGGCGCCCGCGTGAAAGTGACCGAAGTGGACCCGATCTGCGCGCTGCAAGCCGCGATGGACGGGTTCGAGGTCGTGGTGCTGGAAGATGTGGTGGCGGATGCCGACATCTTCATCACCACCACCGGCAACCGCGACGTGATCCGCATCGAGCATATGCGCGAGATGAAGAACATGGCCATCGTCGGCAATATCGGCCATTTCGACAACGAGATTCAGGTGGCCTCGCTGCGCAACCACAAATGGACCAATATCAAGGACCAGGTGGACCTGATCGAGATGCCCTCGGGCAACAAGATCATCCTGCTGTCGGAAGGCCGCCTGCTGAACCTGGGCAATGCCACGGGCCATCCGTCCTTCGTGATGTCGGCCTCTTTCACCAATCAGGTTCTGGCGCAGATCGAGCTGTGGACCAAGGGCGATGAGTATCAGCCCGGCGTCTATATCCTGCCGAAAGCGCTGGATGAGAAAGTGGCGCGTCTGCATCTGAAGAAGATCGGCGTGAAACTGACCGAGCTGCGCGCCGATCAGGCCGATTACATCGGTGTGGCCGTGGAAGGCCCGTTCAAGCCGGAACATTACCGTTATTGAGCCGAAACCGGGGAGGGCCAGATCGGCCCTTCCCCACCCCCGTGACGGCCAGTTGGCCGATACCAGTTCCAACGCGCCAGAGAGCGCCTTACCCGAGGGCAGAGACATGACGAGCGAAGTTCAGGAAGAAAGCAAGCGCGACAAGGTGCGCGGGAAACTGCTGCGCAGCCTGCCCAAGGGCGCCCGCGTGGCCGAGGTCGGCGTTTGGGAAGGCGCGTTTTCCAAGCGGATTCTGGAGATTTGCGAGCCGGTCGAGCTGCATCTGATCGACCCCTGGCTGTATCAGCCCGAATTCGCGAATACGGGTTTTGGCCGCAAGAAGAACGAAGACCTGATGGAAGTGAAATATCAGGACGTGGTGAACAGCTTCAAGGATGACCCGCGCGTGAAAGTGCATCGCGCCATGTCGGATGTGGCGCTGGCGGCGCTGCCCGATGCCTCGCTGGATTGGGTCTATCTGGATGGCAACCACAATGCCCCCTTCATCGACAATGACATCGCGCAATCGCTGAAGAAGGTGAAGCATGATGGCATCATCGCGGGCGACGATTTCAACTGGATGTCGGATGCGCAGGGCGCTCCGGTGAAACGCGCGGTCGAGGCGATGGTGGAGGCGCTGGCGGGCCAGGCCACGCTGACGCTGATGGCGAACCAATGGGTCGTCAAGCTGAACCGCCCGGCGCCGTAAGCCTGCACTGCCTCCCTCCCTCCCGGTGCGGCCTGATGTCGCCCGGTCTCGACGGGGGGGGAAACCGCCGTGAAGTTTCCCTTTGTGATCCTGCCGCCCTGGCCTAGTGTTCGCGCCAAGGCGGCGGGCTTGGGGCGGCAAGGCTCCCTCGGCCCGAAAAGCCGCCGGGGGACAGAAACCGGACATTGAGTGACAAGGGAGTTCTTACATGAGCAAGCGTCAGGAACTGATCGAGAAATATGCGGGCGATCTGCGCGACAAGTGCAAGGTCACGCCGGATATGGCGTTGTTGACCAAGGTGACCATCGGCTGCGGCCCGGCCATCTATGATGCCGATGCCGAGACCATCGCCGCCAGCCAGCCGACCGAGCTGGAAACCGTGAAGCGCAATTTCCTCATCAAGAAGCTGGGCCTGAAGGACGGGCCGGAGCTGATGGAAGCGATCAACGCCGTGATCGAGATCTATGGCCGGTCCGAGCGCAACAAGCACCGCGCCGTGGTCTATTACCTGCTGGTCAAGCATTTCGGCAAGGAAGCGGTCTACGCCTGATCCGGGCCTGATCCGGGCCTGATCCGGGCCGGGCCGAAGCTGCGTCGCCCGCCTTGTGGCGGGCGTTTGCATTTGCAGGATTTGCCTTAAATCCTGCGGAGTTGGCGTTTTGCAGGCGCCCCGATTCGCGCTATACCTAAGTTAACGGCAGGATGCCGCGGACCTTTTATCGAACACGTGTGGTGCTAAGGGTAGCACGTGGGGTGGATGGGGGGTTCGTAGGGGTGCGGGCCCCCCGTTTCTATTCGGGAGCGCATCGCCCGGCCTGTTTTGCAAAACAGCATCAACCATACCCTGTCGCGCGCCACACCATGACCGAGGCCATTGCCGAGGTCACGCGCAGCGGCTGCCGCCTGATGCCGAGTGCCCCAAAGGCACTCGGCCAGCGCCCGTCCCGCCCGTGGCGGGCGCTTCGCCCCCGCCGGGCCGGGCGCTGGCCTCTGGCGCCCTGGCGGAACCGGTATTGCGGCAACCTTTCCACATCGGGCGGGGAAAAGCAGTGCTTTTCCCATTCCGCCCGCATGACACCAGATGGCCTTACGCCTCCACCCCGCCCAGACGGCAGACGATCGCCCATTCCTCGGGCGTCACCGGCTGCACCGACAGGCGGGTGTTGTTCACCAGCGCCATCTGCTCCAGCCCCGGCTCCACCTTGCAGGTCTCCAGCGTCACCGGGCGCAGCAGCGGCCGCACCGCCCGGATATGCACGCAATCCCAGCGCGGGTCGTCGGTGGTGCTGTCGGGCGCGCTGGTCGCGCAGACCTCCACGATCCCCACGCATTCCTTGCCGATATTGGAATGGTAGAAGAACCCCAGATCGCCGATCTGCATCGCCCGCATGTTGTTGCGCGCCTGATAATTGCGCACGCCATGCCATTCCTCGCCCGCATCGCCCTTGGCGACCTGCTGATCCCAGGACCAGGCATCGGGTTCGGATTTGAACAGCCAGTATTTCATCCGATCACCTTTTTCCATTCGGTGATCTGCACCGAGTCGAACAGCCCGGCCAGCGCATAGGGATCGCGCGCGGCCCAATCCTGCGCCTCTGCCAGCGTGCCCACCTCCAGCACCACCAGCGAGCCGCACATCTCGCCCGCCTCGTTCAGAAACGGCCCGGCCATCTCCACCACGCCGCTGGACTGGATATGGTCCAGATGGGCGGCGCGGGTGTCGAGCCGGATTTGCAGGCTGCCAGGTTTGTCTTTGCAGATAAGGGCGACGCGCATCGGTTACTCCTGTTTCAAAGGGCGGGAGAGCAGGGCCTGCATGGCCTCGGCCACGGCCAGACGGCCATCGACCAGCCCGGCCACCACGGTGGAAATCGGCATGTCCAGCCCGGCATCGCGCGCAAGGCCCGCCACGGCGCGGGCGGTCGCGGCGCCCTCCACCGTGGTCGTGGTGTCAAAGGGCTCACCGGCGCCGAGCGCCCGGCCATAGCGGAAATTGCGCGACTGATCGGAAGTGCAGGTGAGAACCAGATCGCCAAAGCCCGACAGGCCCGCCAGCGTCTCGGCCCGCGCGCCGCGCGACAGGGCAAAGCGCAACATCTCGGCATAGCCACGGGTCATCAGCGCCGCCCGGGCAGAATCGCCCAGACCCGCGCCGATCACCACCCCGGCGGCAATCGCCATCACATTCTTCAAGGCGCCGCCCAGCTCGGCCCCGATCACATCGGTGCTGCGATACAGCCGCAGCGTGGGGGTGGAAAGCCGGGCTTGCAGCGCCGCCCCGACCGCATCATCGGCGCAGGCCAGCGTCAGGGCGGTGGGCAAGCCGCGCGCGATGTCGGCGGCAAAGCTGGGGCCGGTGAGGACGGCGGGCGCAGGCCCCTCCAGCACCGCCAGAACCTCCACCGGACCAAGCCCGGTTTGCAGGTCCACCCCCTTGCAGCAGGCCACCAGCCGCCGCCCCGCCAGCCGCGCCCCCTGTTCGGCCACAAACCCCGCCAGCGCCTGCATCGGCAGCGCCAGCAGCACGGTCTCCGGCCCGTCGGTCTGCGCCAGATCATCGGTGACGGTCACGGCCTCGGGCAGCCGCAGCCCCGGCAATTGCCGGATGCTGCGCCCCTGCTGCGCGCGCCCCCACAGCACCACCGGCGCGTGGCGCGACAGCGTGCTGGCCAGCGCCGCGCCAAAGGCGCCCGATCCCAGAACGGCGATCATGCCTTGGCCCCCTTCTTGCCCGAGCCGAGCATCGGCGCCGCGCTTTGGTCCAGCGGCCAGCGCGGGCGGGCGGCCAGCGTCATGTCATCCTGCGCGCCCTGCCGGAACCGCTCGATCCCGGCCCAGGCGATCATCGCCGCATTGTCGGTGCAAAGCCGCAAGGGCGGCGCGAGAAAGCGCACCCCCATCCGGGCGCACAAAGCCTCCAGCCGGGCGCGGATCTCGGTATTGGCGGCCACGCCCCCCGCCACGGCCAGCACCGGCACCGGATGATCGCGCAGCGCGCGGGCGGTTTTCTCGGTCAGCACATCGGCGACGGCGCGTTGAAAGCTGGCGCAAAGATCGGCACGATCCTGCCGGTGCAGGCCGCCATGCGGCGCCATCAGCGCATCGCGGGCGCGCAGCACGGCGGTTTTGAGGCCGGAAAAGCTGAGGTCATAGCCCGGCCGATCCAGCAGCGGGCGCGGCAGGGCCACGGCCGTGGGGTTGCCCCTCGCGGCCTCGGCCTGCACCGAAGGGCCGCCCGGCTGCGGCAGGGCCAGAATTTTCGCCACCTTGTCAAAGGCTTCGCCCGGCGCATCGTCGATGGAGCCGCCCAGCCGGGTAAAGGCCTCTGGCCCGTCCACCCGCAGAAACTGGCAATGTCCGCCAGACACCAGCAGCATGAGATAGGGAAAGCCGATGCCATCGGTCAGGCGCGGGGTCAGCGCATGGCCCGCAAGGTGGTTCACCCCCACCAGCGGCAGGCCGGTCGCGGCGGCGAGGCCCTTGGCGCACATCACCCCCGACAGCACGCCGCCAATCAGCCCCGGCCCGGCGGTCACGGCAATGCCATCCAGATCGGCAAGGCGGAGGCCCGCCTCGGCCAGCGCGGCCTCCACACAGAGGTCCAGCCGCTCGGCA
>NZ_JAEULU010000201.1 GCF_016792925.1 Gemmobacter sp. | reverse complement strand
TTTTTGGTCCCACTATCCCCGCCCCCCGGGGGCCTTCTCTTTTGGCCCAAGTTAGCCTGTGGGGGTGCTGGGCCCCCCGCCCCCCAGGGGGCGCGAGCGCCCCCTTTCTGTTTCTCGTCAGCCGACCTGCGCGCGCCAGATCTTCCACCATTTCACCCATTGCTCCGCCACTTCCTCCGGGTCGCCCGCCAGCAGGCGCGCGCCCAGCGGAAAGGCGCGGGTTTCCAGCGCGGTTTGCGCCTCAAGAATGCGGGCCATCAGGGTTTCGCGCAAAGGGGCGCGCAGCACGTCTTCTTCCAGCCCGGCCAGATGGGCGGCCAGATCGGCCAGATCGTGATGATGGCCCAGCGTCTTGCCCAGAATATCGGCCTCCAGCGCCAGAGGCTTCATCACCTCGGGCCAGACCGGGGCCAGCAGCCGGGTCTGATACCACAGATCCTTGGCGCGTTTGCGCCAGTCATGCAGCGCCTCGTCGGACCGCGCATCGCGGGCGGTGCGCATGGCGGTGCGGGCGCGCATCCGGGTTTCCGCCAACCCCTCGACCAGCACGCGGCGATCAGGGCCGCGCAGCTCCCAGCTCTCGATCCGCAGGGCAAGCGCGGCAAAGGTATTGCGCAGGCTGTCGCCCATCCCCGGTTCGGCTTCCGGCAGCAGCGCTTCGGTTGCCAGATGGGCGCGCAGGGTCAGCAGCGCCGGTTCGGTCTCGCCCGCCGCGATCTGGTCAAAGGTTGCCAGCCGCGCCGCCGCCTCGCGCCGCGAAGCCAAGCCGCCCGCCGTCTCGCGCAGCAGCGCATTTTCGGCCGGCTGCACCTTGGGCAGCCCCGCCGACATCAGCCGCAAGACCGCGCGGATTTTCTTGCACCGCTTGCGCAGGCCCAGAATGGCGGTGGCCTCGGGCGCGTCATCGGTCAACAGGTGCAGAATGGCGGCGGTTTCGGCCCCGGCAATGCGGCGCAGCGCCTCTGACAGCGAGGCATCGCGTAGCTCGAAACGGTAGGTGGGCATCGGGGAAAGCTCCGGCATTTGGGCTGCCAGAGGCCGCAGCCTCCGGCGCATATGCAGCCGATAGCACTTTGCCTGTAACAGCGGGGTGAAGGTTTCGCGACGCTTTCGTGACGCAAACCGTTGCGGCCCCGGCACGTTCAGCGTGCGCCGCCCTGAGCCGGGCTTAACCCTCGATTGCTAAGCCTGCGATCTGTGCCCGTGGTCCGGCCAAGGCCGCCATGGGAAGCGATCAGGGCAAAAGGCGAGGGTGTGAGACAATGAACAAGGCGATTACCGATGGTCTGGTGCTGATGCCGCCGCCGTTCTCGGCGGGGCTGGCGCAATGGTCGCGCGAAGATGGCACGCCGGGGTCGGCCAGCTATCAGGGGGCGGCGGATGCGGCGCTGGTGCCCTCGGATCAGGATTTCGGCAGCTGCCTTGAAATCCAGAAAACCGAGACGACGCAGCGCCTGCGCTACAAGGGGCAGACGCCCATCGAGCCGGGGCTTTACCTGCGCGTCACGGCGCGGGTGAAGGTGGTGGCAGGCAATATGCCGGCGGTGCGCATTGCCGCCTATGCCGCGCGGGCCAATGGCACGCAGGTCACGGTGCCCTCCACCGGGCCGTCGGTCACGCTCACCAGCTATGGCGCCGTGGTGACGGTGCAGGCCATCATCGGCTCGGGCAACCGGCAGGGTGTGGATATGGTCTGGGGCACCGAGCCGGTCTATGGCCATTTCGGCCTCGATCTGACCGGCGCGAATGGCGGCGTGGTGCGGATCGACGATTTCATCATCGAGGACATCACCGAGGTCTTCCACCGCAAGATGCTGGATGTGGTGGATGTGCGCGACTATGGCGCCGTCGGCAATGGCTCCACCAATGATTACAACGCGTTCCTGGCGGCGGATGCGGCGGCCAATGGCAAGACGGTGCTGGTCTCCACCGGCACGTACCGGCTGAACTCCAACTTCACCTTCAACAATGCCGTCCGGTTCGAGGGCACGCTGTCGATGCCCGCGAATGTGCGGCTGACCTGCACCCGCAACTATGACCTGAACACCTATGCCGCCGCCTTTGGTGGCGAGGTGGAGGGGTTCAAGCGGGGCCTGCAAACCCTGTTCTACTTCACCGACCATGTGGTCTTCGACCTGTCGGGCCGCAAGGTCGACCTGACCGAGCCGCTGGATGTGGCGGCGCTGGCGGGCATCACCAGCCTGACCTCGCGCCGGGTGCTGACCAATGGCCAGATCGGCGCCGCCACCAGCACCGCATGGGACAGCAGCACCGTCACCTCGGCGGCCACCTATACCGTCAGCAACCCCAGCCAGCTGACCGCCGTGGCGAATGTGGCGAATATTCCGGTGGGCGCGCGGGTCTCCGGCACCGGGGTGGGGCGCGAGGTCTATGTCACCTCGAAGAATGTGGGCGCAGGCACCGTCACGCTGAACAAGCCGCTTTGGGGCGGGGCGGGCACCCGCACCTATACCTTCACCCGCTACAAATACCTGCTGGATTTCTCGGGCTTCGACAATCTGGCGCGGTTCGAGATCACCGACATCGACTTCAACTGCGCCGGGCGGGCCAGCGGCATCATGCTGGCGCTGAACGGGTTGACCTTCCGGGTTGCGGATTGCGTGTTCACCGGGCCGAAGGATCGCGGCATCACCTCGGTCGGTCTCGGCTGTGCGGGCATGATCGTCGACCAGTGCCAGTTCCTGTCGAACGAGCAAGCCATCGCCGCGCAAAACCGCACCACCATTGCGCTGAATGCCAATGGCAATGATGCCAAGCTGCGCGACAACCGTGTGGTGCGCTTTGCCCATTTCGCCGTTCTGGCGGGAGGCGGCAACATGGTGATCGGCAACCACTTCTTCCAGGGCGATGACGAGACCAACGGCTTGCGCGCCGCCGGGATCGTGTTCACCAATACCAATGCGCGCTCGATCGTGTCGGACAATTACATCGACAATTGCTGGGTCGAGCTGTCGAACGAACATGACCCCGAGCCGGGCTTTTCGGGCGGGTTCTCCTTTGGCGGGCTGTCGCTAACCTCGAACCACTTCATGTGCATCAACGTGGCGCCGTCGTTCCGCTGGCTGGTGGTGCGGCCGCGCGGGCCGGGGCATTTCCTGAACGGGATTTCCGTGACGGGCAATGTGTTCCGCGCGGTGAATGGCGCGGTGGACCGGGTGGAGAAGGTCGATACCACCCAGGCGGGCCTCGATCATGACAAGGCGCGCAATGTGGTGTTTTCCGACAATACCTTCCACGGGGTCAGCCAAAGCTGCATGAACCCGGTCACGGTCACCCATACGCAGAACACCAATGCCGCCACCTGGACGGTGGATGCCTCGGACCTGCTGCCCTTTGGCGGCAAGGCGCTCACCGCCGTGTCGGTGCTGCCCGAGGGCGCGCTGCGCGACAATGGCAATGCGGTGGTCTTTGCGGCGCCCTATGCCATCCCCAAAACCGGCAGCGGTGACAAGATGGTCGAGCTGAAATGGCCGCAGGCGGTGAAGGGGGCCGCCGTGGTGACCTTGCGGTCCGACCTGCCGCAGTAACCGCGTCAGGTCACCGGGGGAGCATCCCGCAAGGGCGGAAAGGCGTCTCGTGTAGAGGCGCCTTTTCTGCATGGGGCGCTTTCGCGCTTGCGGGGGGCGGATTCCCCCTGTGGCGCCCGCCAGCGCGCGTAGCCTTTCCGGCTCCATTCGCCGGAGGGATCGACGGTTGGCTGGGCCGCTGGCCGGGCACAGCCCGAGGCATACGGCGTGTAGACGGCTGGGCGGCTCGGCTTGCGCGGCTGTGCCGGAATTCAGGCGCCTGTAACGTCGCGCAAATCCCCCGGCTCCAGCCGGAAGGCCCGTGCAAAGCCGCCATTCAGCAGCGCGGATTGCACCTCCAGCCGGACAAAGGCGAAATCGGGGAAATCGACGTAAAGCGTGGCTTTCGGGTGGGTCTCCAGCCAATGCGCGCGGATCGCGGCGTGGGCCGGCGCTGACCGCGCGACCTCCTCCGCCAGCACCCGCAGCATCAGGCGCGGATGGGTCAGCGGGTCGCCCTTCTCCCCCGGCTCGCCCAGCATCACCGCCGCCGCTGGCTGCGCTTGCAAGGCAGCCCGATGCGGGGCGAGGCCGGAAACCAGCGTCAGTGGCCGCCCCTCGGGGCACAGGCCAAAAGCGATGCGGCTGATCCCCGGCGTGCCGGTCTCCGGGTCGGTCCAGGCCAGCGCGGCATGGCGCGCCGTGTGCAGCAGGCGCTGGGCCAGCACGCGGGCTTCCGGGTCGGCGGGCTGCACGGGATCGGGTCTGGTCATCATGCCTCACTTGACAGGCCGGGCGCGCGGGCGTCTGCTGGCGCCATCCCATCGCTACAGGCGCATCATGGCCAAGACAAGCCTCCCCACCCCGCCCGGCGCCTTTGCCGCAGGCGGCGGTCGCCTCACGCCCAAGCTGGCCACCGTGCTGCGCGAGGGCTATGGCCCCGCCGAACTGCGCGCTGATGCCATGGCGGGCCTCACCGTTGCCATCGTGGCGCTGCCGCTGTCGACGGCGATTGCGATTGCCAGCGGTCTCGGGCCAGAGCGCGGGCTTTACACCGCCATTGTCGGCGGGTTTCTGGTCTCGGCGCTGGGCGGGTCGCGCTTTCAGATCGGCGGGCCTGCCGGGGCCTTCATCGTGCTGGTCGCGGGATGCGTGGCCCAGATCGGCTTGCCGGGCCTGATCCTCGCCACCATCCTGTCGGGTGTTCTGCTGGTTGCGCTGGGCTTGCTGCGGCTGGGCACCTATATCCGCTACATCCCCTATCCGGTGGTGCTGGGCTTTACCGCGGGCATTGCCGTCATCATCTTTGCCAGCCAGATCAAGGATTTGCTGGGCCTCTCCCTGGCCCAAGAGCCCGCCGCCCTGTTGCCCCGCCTGCACAGTCTCTGGGCCGCGCGCGCCACCCTTTCGGGCGCGGCGCTGGCGGTCAGCCTGGGCACCATCGCGCTGATCCTCGGCCTGCGCCGCATCGCCCCGCGCTGGCCCGGCATGCTGATCGCGGTGGCGCTGATGGCCGCGCTGGCCGCCGTCGGCCTGCCGGTCGAGACCATCGGCAGCACCTTCGGCGCCCTGCCGCGCAGCCTTCCAGCCCCCGCTCTGCCGCCCATGGATCTGCCCGCCCTCACCGCCGCCTTGCCCTGGGCGCTCAGCTTCACCCTGCTCGGCGCGATTGAATCGCTGCTGTCCGCCGTGGTGGCCGATGGCATGAGCGGCCGCCGCCACCGCCCCGATGCCGAGCTGGTGGCCCAGGGCCTTGCCAATATCGGCGCCGGGCTGTTTGGCGGCTTTTGCGTCACCGGCACCATCGCCCGCACCGCCACCAATGTGCGGGCCGGCGCGCGGGGGCCGGTTTCGGGCATGCTGCACGCGGTCTTCCTGGCCCTCGCGCTGCTCGTGGCGGCACCGCTCGCCGCGCATATCCCGCTGGCGGCGCTGGCCGGGGTGCTGGCGACCGTGGCCTGGAACATGATCGAGCGGCACGAGATCGCCGCCCTGATCCGCATGAGCCGCGCCGATGCCGCCGTCATGGCCGCCACCTTCGCGCTGGTGATCTTCCGCGACCTGACCGAGGGCATCGTGGTGGGCTTTGCCCTCGCGGGCCTCGTCTTCGTCAAGCGCATGTCAGACGCCGCCGAAGTCGCGCCTCATGCGACGGAACAGGACTATCCGCCGCGCGAGGATCGCCTGATCTATCACCTGTCCGGCCCGCTGTTCTTTGGCGCGGCGGCGCAGCTGGGTGCGGCCTTGGATCAGATCGGCGCCCATCCGCGCGTGGTGATCGTCGATCTTTCCGCCGTGCCGCTGATCGATAGCTCCGGCGCCCACAGTCTTGATCTGCTGGCGCAGGCCCTGGCGCGGCGGGGCGGGGCGCTGTGGTGCGCCGGCGCGCGCCCCGAGGTGGCCGCCGCCCTGCGCAAGGCGGGCCTGTCCGCGCCGCGCCTGCGCGCCTTTGCCGACCTCGCGGCGGCAGAGGCCGCCCTGCCGCCGCGCTGATTCCGCTGCGCTGCGGCATCGCTGCGGGCCTGCTTTGGCCCGTTTGCGCTACCATCGGCGCCCCCGCCGCCCTCACGCCGCCGTGATCGGCGCAGGCTGTTGAAAACACTTGTCAATCTGAACACAAACTTTTCACGATTTACAAATTTCGCGCCTTTGCAGTTAAAGAATTTACAGGAAAAATGAATGAAAAAAAGGGCTTACGCGAACATGGCAAAATAGTTTACATTCCTGTCAGGGAAGGAGACCTGCGCCCGTTTTCGGGCCGGGTCACGGATATGACGAGGGAAGAGACGATGACCCAGCAGCCCGCCGAACTGGCGCCGACCGTCCGCGACGTGCCCACCGGATATGACAAGGCCCATGCCGATACCGCCAAGTATCGCGCCATGTATTCCGAGTCGGTCAATGACCCGGATGCCTTCTGGGGCCGCGAGGGTCAGCGGCTGGACTGGATCAAGCCCTATACCCGCGTGAAGAACACCGATTTCACCTTTGGCAAGGTCTCGATCAAATGGTTCGAGGATGGCGTGCTGAATGCCTCGGTGAACTGCATCGACCGCCACCTGAAAGACCGCGCGCTGCAAACCGCGATCATCTTTGAGCCGGATGATCCGGCGACCCCCGCCCAGCACATCACCTACAAGGAGCTGTCCGAGAAGGTGAACCGCATGGCGAACGTCCTGCTCTCGCAGGGTGTCATGCGCGGCGACCGCGTGGTGATCTATCTGCCGATGATCCCCGAGGCCGCCTATGCCATGCTGGCCTGTGCCCGGATCGGCGCCATCCATTCCATCGTCTTTGCAGGCTTCAGCCCCGATGCGCTGGCCAACCGCATCAATGATTGCGGCGCCAAGATCGTGATCACCGCCGACACCGCCCCGCGCGGCAGCAAGCGCACGCCGCTGAAATCGAACACCGATGCCGCGCTCTTGCATTGCTCCGACAAGGTGCGCTGCCTGGTGGTCAAGCATACCGGCGACCAGACCACCTGGATTCAGGGCCGTGATGTCGATGTGAAGCTGATGATGGATATGGTCAGCCCCGAATGCCCGCCGCGCCCGATGGGGGCGGAGGATCCGCTGTTCATCCTTTACACCTCCGGCTCCACCGGCAAACCGAAGGGCGTGGTGCATACCACCGGCGGTTACCTCGTCTACGCCGCGATGACCCACCAATACACCTTCGATTATCAGGACGGCGATGTGTTCTGGTGTACGGCGGATGTGGGTTGGGTCACCGGCCACAGCTATATCATCTATGGCCCGCTGGCCAATGGCGCCACCACCATCATGTTTGAAGGCGTGCCGACCTTCCCTGATGCGGGCCGCTTCTGGGAGGTCTGCGCCAAGCATGGCGTGACCCAGTTCTACACCGCGCCGACCGCCATCCGCTCGCTGATGGGGCAGGGGCCGGAATGGGTCGAGAAACACGACCTCTCGAAGCTGCGCATCCTCGGCTCGGTGGGTGAACCCATCAACCCAGAGGCCTGGGTCTGGTATGACAAACATGTCGGCAAGGGCAAATGCCCCATCGTCGATACCTTCTGGCAGACCGAAACCGGCGGCCACATGATCACGCCCTTGCCCTATGCCACCCCCACCAAGCCCGGCTCGGCCACGCTTCCCTTCTTCGGCGTCAAGCCCGTCGTGCTGGATGCAGGCACCGCCAAGCGGCAGGATGAGGTCGAGGCCGAGGGCGTGCTGTGCATCTCCGACAGCTGGCCGGGCCAGATGCGCACGCTCTGGGGCGATCATGACCGCTTCCAGGAGGCCTATTTCGCCCAATATCGCGGCTATTACTTCACCGGCGACGGCTGCCGCCGCGACAAGGACGGCTATCTCTGGATCACCGGCCGCGTCGATGACGTGATCAACGTCTCCGGGCACCGCATGGGCACCGCCGAGGTTGAAAGCGCGCTGGTGGCCCATGCTGCCGTGGCCGAGGCCGCCGTGGTGGGCTATCCGCATGACATCAAGGGGCAGGGCATCTACGCCTATGTCACCCTGATGAACGATCAGCAGCCCTCCGAGGAGCTGCGCAAGGATCTGGTGAAATGGGTCCGCACCGAGATCGGCCCGATCGCCTCGCCCGATGTCATCCAATGGGCGCCCGGCCTGCCGAAAACCCGCTCGGGCAAGATCATGCGCCGCATCCTGCGCAAGATCGCCGAGAATGACTTTGGCGCGCTCGGCGACACCTCGACGCTGGCCGATCCTTCGGTGGTCGATGACCTGATCGCCAACCGCGCCAACAAGGGCTGAGCTGATGACGGAGACCCTGACCAAAGCCGCCGTTCTGATCCTTCTCGGGCCTCCGGGCGCCGGGAAGGGCACGCAGGCCCGCATGCTCGAAGAGGATTTCGGGCTGGTGCAACTGTCCACCGGCGACCTGCTGCGCGCCGCCGTGGCCCAGGGCACCGAGGCGGGCATCCGCGCCAAGGCGGTGATGGAGGCCGGGCAGCTGGTCTCTGACGAGATCGTGCTGGCCATCCTCAAGGACCGCATGGCGCAGCCCGATGTGGCGCGCGGCGTCATCCTGGATGGCTTCCCCCGCACCGCCGGTCAGGCCGCCGCACTGGACGGGCTGCTGGCGCAAGCGGGCCTCGCCGTCACCGCCGCCATCAGCCTCGAGGTCGATGACGAGGCGATGGTGGGCCGCGTGTCGGGCCGCTACACCTGCGCCTGTGGCGAAGGGTATCACGACGAATTCAAGAAGCCTGCCGTGGCAGGCACTTGCGACAAATGCGGCGGCACGGCCTTCAAGCGCCGCGCCGACGACAATGCCGAAACGGTGCGCGAGCGGCTGAAGGCCTATCACGCCCAGACGGCGCCTTTGATCGCCTATTACGCAGAACAGGGCGTGCTGGAACGGATCGACGCGATGGGGGCGATTGCCGACATCCGCGCCGGTCTGGCTGGCATCGTCTCCCGCGTGTCAGGCTGAAAAGCAGGCCGTATCCGGGAATGGAGGCCCGGGTGCGGCAGGTAAGGGAGCGGTCCGCGACAGCGGGCCAAAAATGCACCGGCGTCAAGCCGGGCTGAACAGGAGGAGGCCACATGGCTTACACGACACCCGACGCAGGCGCCCGCTCGCGTCCGATGACGGCAGAGGAACGGAAGGTCATCATGGCCTCGTCCGCCGGCACCATCTTCGAATGGTATGACTTCTACCTTTACGGCTCGCTCGCCACCATCATCGGCGCGCAGTTCTTCACCGCCTTCCCGGAATCCACCCGCAACGTCTTCGCGCTGCTGGCCTTCGCGGCGGGCTTCCTCGTGCGTCCCTTTGGCGCGCTGGTCTTCGGTGCGCTCGGTGACCTGATCGGCCGGAAATACACCTTCCTGGCCACCATCCTGATCATGGGCATCTCGACCTTCATCGTGGGTCTGCTGCCGGGCTATCAAAGCTGGGGCATCGCCGCGCCGATCATCCTGATCGTGCTGCGCATGCTGCAAGGCCTCGCCCTTGGCGGGGAATATGGCGGCGCCGCCGTCTATGTGGCCGAACACGCCCCGCAGGGCCAGCGCGGCTATTTCACCGCCTATATCCAGACCACGGCCACCATCGGCCTGCTGCTCTCGCTGGTCGTCATCCTGCTCGTCACCTCCTATGTGAACGGCAATTATGACACCGTGGCGCAGTTCAACCTCGACGGCACGCCCCTGCTCGATGCCAAGGGCGAGCCGGTCATGCTGGAGCCCTTCAAGGCCTGGGGCTGGCGCATCCCGTTCCTCGGCTCGATCTTCCTCTTGCTGATCTCGCTCTATATCCGCGTGCAGATGAACGAATCCCCCGCCTTCAAAAAGATGAAGGAAGAGGGTTCGCAATCGAAAGCCCCGCTGCGCGAAGCCTTCGGCAACTGGAAAAACGGCAAGATCGCGCTGATCGCCCTGCTGGGTCTGACCGCCGGTCAAGCCGTGGTGTGGTATTCGGGCCAGTTCTACGCCCTGTTCTTCCTGCAAAACGTCGTGAAGATCGACCAGTTCTCGGCCAACGTCTTTGTGGCCTGGTCGCTGATCCTCGGCACCGCGGGCTTCCTGTTCTTCGGCTCGCTGTCGGACAAGATCGGCCGCAAGTGGATCATTCTGGCGGGCTGCGCCCTGGCGGTGATCACCTATACCACCGTCTTCCCGATGCTGACCAAAGTGGCCAACCCGGCCATGTATAACGCCCAGACCAATACCCCGGTCGTGGTGACCGCCGATCCCGCCAACTGCTCGTTCCAGTTCAACCCGGTCGGCACCGCCAAGTTCAACAACAGCTGCGACATCGTGAAGGCCTTCCTGTCGAAATCCTCGGTGAACTCGACCACCGTGGATGCGCCCGCAGGCACCGTCGCCAGCGTGAAAGTGGGTGAGGTCGTGGTGCCCGCCTATGATGGCAACACCCTGAAAGGCGACGAGGCGAAAGCCGCCAAGGCCGCCTTCGAGAAAGCCATCACCGAAGCCCTGACCGCCGGCGGCTACCCGCTGGTCGCCAAGGACAACGCCACCGCCGCCAAGGCCAACCACTTCTTCGACATCTTCAACGCCCAAAACTTCTCCATCGTCGCGATCCTGACCTATCTGATCGTGCTGGTGACCATGGTTTACGGCCCGATGGCGGCGATGCTGGTGGAACTTTACCCGACCCGGATCCGCTATTCCGGCATGTCGCTGCCCTATCACATCGGCAACGGCTGGTTCGGTGGCCTGCTGCCCGCGACCGCCTTCGCGATCTCGGCCCAGTCCGGCAATATCTACTCCGGCCTGTGGTATGCGATCGTCATCGCCGCCATGACCGTGGTGATCGGTGCGATCTTCGTGCCGGGCGACACCCACAAGAAAGACATCTTCTCGGAGTGATCCGCGAGGCTTGAAACGCAGACGGGCCGGGGGAGACCCCGGCCCGTTCTGTTTGATGCCGCCGCTTTCTCAGCCCCGCGCCGCCATGAAGCGCTGCGCCAGCGTCCAAAGCCCAAGGCCAATGGCCAGCAGGATGCAATTCGACACCAACCCCACCCCGATGGCCCAGGGCAGCGGCACCCCCGTCCCGGCCGAGGTGGTCATCGGCAGCACCGCCGCAATGAACACCACCCCCGCCGCCAGCGGGATCAGCGTGCCCGTGGTCGCCCGCGTGCGCAGCATCGTATAGATCAGGCCAAAGACCAGACCGGCGCGGAAAATGTCGCTCAGCTGGCTTTGCAGGATTTCGGTGAACATGGGTGCCTCCTCTGTTGCCCGATTCTACCCCGGCCCGGCGGGCCGGTCCAGCCGAACCCGCCTCTCGGGGCTGGACCAAACCGCCCGCTTGCGCTAACGCCTGATGCCGAAACCACAGCAGAAAATCACAGCCTTAACGCAAGAGGGATCGCATGTCCGGCCATGGTGAAGCGCAACCGATGACCGCCCGCAAATCCGGCCCGCTTTCGGGCACGGCGGCAGTGCCGGGCGACAAGTCGATCAGCCACCGCGCGCTGATCTTCGGCGCCATGGCGGTGGGGGAAACCAAGATCACCGGCCTGCTGGAAGGCCAGGACGTGCTGGATACCGCCAAGGCCATGCGCGCCTTCGGGGCCGAGGTGACGCGGCACGGTCTGGGCGACTGGTCGGTGCATGGCGTCGGCGTCGGCGGCTTCCGTGAACCGGCCGACGTGATCGACTGCGGCAATTCCGGCACCGGCGTGCGCCTGATCATGGGCACCATGGCCACCACCGCCATGACCGCCACCTTCACCGGCGACGCGAGCCTGCGCAAACGCCCGATGGGCCGGGTGACCGACCCGCTCTCGCTGTTCGGCACCCGGGCCTATGGCCGTCAGGGCGGCCGCCTGCCGATGACCGTGGTGGGCGCCGCAAACCCGGTGCCGGTGCGCTATGCGCTGCCGGTGGCCTCGGCGCAGGTGAAATCCGCCGTGCTGCTGGCAGGGCTCAACGCGCCCGGCGAAACCGTGGTGATCGAACGCGAACCCACGCGCGACCATTCGGAACGCATGCTGCTGGGCTTCGGCGCCGAACTCCACGTCGAGAAAGGCACTGAGGGCCATATCATCACCCTCAAAGGCCGCCCCGAACTGCGCCCGCAAAGCGTGGCCGTCCCGCGCGATCCCTCCTCCGCTGCCTTCCCGGTCTGCGCCGCGCTGATCGTTGAAGGCTCCGACATTCTGGTGCCCGGCGTCAGCCAGAACCTCACCCGCAACGGCCTTTACATCACCCTCGTGGAAATGGGCGCCCGGATCGACTTCCAGAACCCGCGTGAGGAAGGCGGCGAGCCGGTGGCCGACCTCCGCGTCCGCTTCTCGGACCAGATGCAGGGCATCGAAGTCCCCCCCGAACGCGCGCCCTCGATGATCGACGAATACCCGATCCTCTCGGTCGTCGCCGCCTTCGCCAGCGGCAAGACCGTGATGAAGGGGGTGAAGGAGTTGCGCGTGAAGGAAAGCGACCGCATCGACGCCATGGCCCGGGGGCTGGAGGCCTGCGGCGTGCGCATCGAGGAGGACGAGGACACCCTCATCGTCTACGGCATGGGCGCGGGCGGCATGCCCGGCGGCGCCACGGCGGCCACCCATCTCGACCACCGCATCGCCAGGAGCTTTCTCGGCGCGGGCCTGGCGGCCCAAAAGCCCGTCTCGGTCGATGACGCCTCTCCCATCCTCACCTCCTTCCCGATCTTTGAAGGGCTGATGCAGACGCTCGGCGCGACCCTCGAACGGGGCTGATCCCCTACCGTCGCCGGGGGGCGCGCGCGCCCCCCACGGCCCGATCGGGCCTCCCCCCCAGGATATTTTTTAACAGAAAATGAGAAAATGCGCGGCTCTCCTTTATTTTCTGTTCCTAAATATCCTCGGGGGTGAATGGCCGAAGGCCAGAGGGGGCGCGAGCGCCCCCTACGCCGCCAGAAACCGGAGTGCACCATGACCCAAGCCTTCACCGTCGCCATTGACGGCCCCGCCGCTGCCGGTAAGGGCACGATCAGCCGCGCCGTGGCGGCGCGGTTCGGTTTTGCCCATCTTGATACCGGCGCGCTTTATCGCGCGGTGGGGGTGAAGGGCGGCGATCCGGTGGCGGCGGCGCAAGGCCTTACGCCCGAGGATCTGGCGCGTGATGATCTGCGCAGTCTGGAGGCCGGGCAAGCGGCCAGCCGCGTTGCCGTCATTCCCGAAGTGCGCGCCGCCCTCTTGGCCTTCCAGCGCCGCTTCGCCCGCCAGCCCGGCGGCGCGGTGCTGGACGGGCGCGACATCGGCACCGTGATCTGCCCCGAGGCCGAGGTGAAGCTCTATGTCACCGCCAGCGCCGAGGTGCGGGCGCATCGCCGCTGGCTGGAAGTGGGGGGCGACGCCGCCCGCGTGCTGGCCGAGGTGCAGGAGCGTGACGCCCGCGACATGGGCCGCGCCGACGCCCCCTTGCGCCCTGCGCCCGACGCCTTTGAGATCGACACCAGCGATCTGAGCATCGAGGCCGCCATCGCCGCCGCCATCGCCAGGGTCGAGGCTGCACGCAAGGCGTGAACTCTGCGCCCCAATTGCTGCCCAAAGGCTTTCCCGCGCCTAGCAAACCTGCCATGATGGGGGCCAGAGGGGGGAGGAGGCGCATGGCTGCGACCGAGATCGACCTTGCCACATGGCCCCGGCGCGAGGCGCTGGCCCTGTTCCGCCGTTTTCAAAAGCCGCAATATTCGGTCACCGCCCGTATCGACGTGACCGCCATTCTGGCGCGCAAGGCGCAGGCCGCGCGCTTTTCGGGCTATCTTGCCTGTGTCCATGCCGCCGGGGCGGGGCTGCATGCCGTGCCAGAGCTGCGCTGCCGCATTCGCGGCGACCGCGTGGTGATCCATGACCGGCTGCGCCTGTCGCCCACGCTGCAATTCCCCGATGGCCGTCTGGGGTTCACCTATCTCGACTGGCAGCCCGAATTTGCCGCCTTCGCCCCCGCCGCCCGGGCCGAGATCACCGCGACGCTGGCGCGCGGCGAGATGGAGCCGGGCATCGAGGGCGAGGACGGCGTGGCCTTCCTCTCCTGCCAGCCCTGGCTGGATTTCACCGCCTTCGACAATCCGGTTTTCGATGCCGATGACACCATCCCCCGCGTCTGCTGGGGCCGCTATACCCCCGAGCCCGCCGGGCGCTGGACGATGGCGGTGGCCTTGCAGGTGCATCATGGCCTGGCCGACGGCGCGCATGTCGCGGCCTTTTTCGCCGCCATGCAGGCGGCCTGTGCAGAGTTTGCCGCATGAGGCGCCTGCTGGTCTGCCTGCTCTTGCTTGCCCTCTTGGCGCCTGTCGCGGCGCGGGCCGAGCCGGAACATGGCCTGATCCGGTCCGGGATCGATTTGCCGCGCACCTTTCCTCTGGTGCTGCGCCTGCCTCCGGCGCAAAGCGGCCACCTCACCGTCACAGACCCGGCCACGGGGGCGGTGATCCTGACGGCCTATGCAAGGGCCGGAACCCCACTGCGGGTGCTGCTGCCCCCGGGCGACTGGTCGGTGCGTGTGGCCACCGGGGCCAAATGGCAGGATGAGACCCGGCTTTTCGGCCCCGATACCCGGACCGCGACCTTTGGCCCGCTGCGCTTCGACATTCTTGGCCTGAACGCCCGCAGGGGCCATGTTCTGACCATCCACCCCTGACAGGCGCGCGCGCCCCGATTTTTCGCAGAAAAATCGCAGCCCGCCGGGTGAAAAACCTGCGCACAAAATGGTGACACCCGGTTTCGCCGCTGCGCCGCATCGCCTATCCTGCCGCCATGGATATTGTCTTGCTTGTTTCGGCCCTTGCGGTCCTTTTCGTGGTGATCGCCCTGGCCGAGCCGGTGGCGGAGCGGTTGCGCCTGCCTTATTCCGTGGTTCTGGCCGTGATCGGTGCGGCGCTCGGGGCCACATCGGTGGGCCTTGCCGCCGCCTGGGGCGACCAGCTCGCCCCCGAGGTCGCGTCCCTGCTGGCGCTGCCGATCAAATCCTCGGTCTTCATGTATGTCTTTCTGCCGACGCTGATCTTTCAGGTCGCACTCGGGCTGGACCTGCGCCGGATGCTGGATGACTGGGTGCCGATCCTTGTCATGGCCGTGCTGGCCGTGCTGGTCGCCACCGCCTTTGTCGGCCTTGCCCTCTCGCCCTTCAGCAGCATGCCGCTGCTGGCCTGCTTCCTGCTGGGCGCCGTGGTCTCCACCACCGATCCCTCCGCCGTGGTCTCGATCTTCCGCAGCCTCTCCACCCCGCAGCGCCTTGCCCGCATCGTCGAGGGCGAAAGCCTGCTGAACGATGCGGCCGCCATCGCGCTCTTTGGCTTTTTCCTCAGCTTTGTCATGGCGGGCGTGCCCAATCCCACGCTGCGCGACGCGCTGATCGGCCTGCCCACCATCATCGTCTCCGGGGCGATCTGCGGCTGGGTGATCGCCCGCATCGCCTTGCGCGCCATGCGCCTTCTGGGGCATTGGCCGCTGGCGCAACTGTCGCTCTCCATCGCCATTCCCTATGCCACCTATGTCATCGCCGACCATGTGCTGCATGCCTCGGGCGTGGTGGCGGTGGTGGTGGGCGGCATGACGCTGAACTGGCTGGCGCCGGGCCGCCTTGCCCCCGCCGCCTGGACCAACCTGCGCGAGGTCTGGGACTTGCTCGCCCATTGGGCCGGCGCCCTGATCTTCGTCATGGCCTCGCTTCTCATCCCGCGCCTGCTGGGCGATGCCAAACCCGCCGATTTCCTGCTGATCCTCGTGGTGATCCTCGCCGCCAGCGCCGCCCGCATCGTCATGCTCTGGGGCGTGCTGCCGCTGCTCTCGAGCTTCAACCTCTCGCCGCAGGTCGAGCGGCCCTATCGCATCGCGATGCTTTGGGGGGGCTTGCGCGGCGCCGTGACCCTCGCCCTTGCGCTGGCCGTCACCGAGAACTGGCGCGTGCCCTCCGACATCCGGCGCGAGCTGGGCATCCTTGCCACCGGCTTCACGCTGTACACCCTGTTCATCCAGGGCTCCACGCTGCGCCGCGTCGTGCGCGCCCTGGGCCTTGCCCGCCTCTCCACCCTCGACCTTGCGCTCTCGCGGCAGGCCGTCGCCGTGGCGCTGCAAACCGTGCGCGAGGGCGTGGCCTCCAGCGTCAAGGATCACAACCTCGATCACGACATCGTCCGCTCCGAGGCCAAGGCCTTTGCCGGGCGCCTTGATCAGGCCGTGGCCCTCGCCGATGCCGAAACCGCCATCCGCCAGAAAGACCGTGTGCCGCTCGGCCTGCTGGCCATGACCGGCCACGAGCGCGACCGCGTGCTGGAGGCCTTCCACGATCAGGAACTGGCACCAGACGAGGCCGAGCGCCTGCTGGCCCAGACCGACCGCCTGATGGAGGCCACCCGCACCGGCGGCCGCGCGGGCTATCTGCGCGCCGCCCGCCGGGGCCTGCGCTTTGCCCGTGGCGAACGCTGGGCCATCCGCGTGCATAACAGCCTGCGCCTCTCGCGCCCGCTGGCCCAGCTGATCGCCTCGCGCTTCGAGATGCTTCTGGGCCAGCGCCGCATCCTCGAAGAACTCCACCTCTATATCGACAGCAAGATCCGCCGCATCCATGGCCGCCGCGTGGCCGAGATCCTGCATCAGGTGCTGACCACCCGCCAGACCGCCAATGCCGAGGCGCTGGAGGCCTTGCGCCTGCAATATCCCGGCTATGCCGAAGAGCTGGAGCGCCGCTTCATCCGCCGTCTCGCCCTCCGTCTGGAAGAGCGCGAATATGACACCATGCTGGCCGACGGGCTGATCGGCCGCGAGGTGCATACCGCCCTCATGCAATCCATGCGCGAGGCCCGCGCCCGGCAGGCGCAGCGCCCGCCGCTCGACCTCGCGATGCAGAAATCCGAGATGCTGCGCCAATTGCCCGCGCTGGCCGGGCTGGATGCCGCGCAGCTCAAGATGGTGCAGAAACGCATCGCCACCGTCTATGCCCATCCCGGCGACACGCTGCTGCGCAAGGGCGATCCGGCGCGGCATGTGTTCTTCATCGCCTCCGGCGCGGTGGAGGTCACCTTCGCGGGTCAGGTGCAGAAACTGGGCCGGGGCGAGATGTTCGGCCAGTTGGGCATCCTCACCCGCCGCCCGCGCCGCGCCGATGCCCGGGCGCTGACCCATTGCACCCTGCTGCGCCTTGACGAGGCCCGCTTCCTCGATCTGCTCGCCAAGAACGACCAGCTCCGGCAGGCGGTGGAGGAAAGCACCAAGCGCCGCAAGCTGATGGAAGGCGAGGCCCTTCCGGCGCCCGTTCCAGCCCCCGCTCCCTGACGGCACCCTTGCCGCCCCGGCCCGCGCCCGGCATAGTCGCCCCAGTTGAGGGAGATGCGAATGACATTCCATATCGGTGCCAAACCCGGCGAGATTGCCGAAACCGTGCTGCTGCCGGGCGATCCCTACCGCGCCCGCTGGGCCGCGCAAACCTTCCTGCAAGATGCCGTGCTGGTGAACGAGGTGCGCGGCATGCTGGGCTATACCGGCACCTGGCGCGGCCACCCTGTCACCATCCATGGCACCGGCATGGGCATGCCCTCGATGTCGATCTATGCCAATGAGCTGATCCGCGATTATGGCGCGCAAACCCTCATCCGCATCGGCTCGGCCGGCGCCTTGCAGCATCATGTGAAGGTGCGCGACGTGGTGCTGGCGCAGGCCTGCTGCACCGCCGGCTCGCCCTCGCGCACGATCTTCCGCGAGCTGAACTTTGCGCCGGTGGCCGATTTCGGCCTGCTGAAGGCGGCGCATGACGCGGGCCTTGCGATCTCCGCGCAGCGCGGCATCGGCCTTCATGCGGGCGCGATCTATTCCTCCGACACCTTCTATGACGAGCGGCAGGACCTCTCTGACCAGATGCAGCGCCATGGCGTGCTGGCGGTGGAGATGGAGGCCGCCGAGCTTTACACCCTCGCCGCCCGCTATGGCCGCCGCGCGCTGGCGGTGATGACGATCTCCGATCACATCCTCACCGACGAGGCGCTGCCCGCCGATCAGCGCGAAACCAGCTTTGGCGACATGGTGGAAATCGCGCTGACCGCTGCCTTTGCCTGAGGCGGCAGGGCGGGTGTACATCCCGTTACCGCTTCGCGGTTTGCCCCGCTGCAAAACAGTACACGCCATGACACTTTGCCCCCCGGATCGGGGGCAAACTGTACAGCGCATGACCGTTTCGCCCGGCATTTGAGGGCTTGCGCAGACCGATTCGAGGGTGTTGTCTGGCTTCCCCTCGCCGCAGCGCAAAAGGATGCCAGATGCAGCTCTCTCCCCTCGGAACCCGTGGCCCGCAGGTCTCGCCCCTCGGCCTCGGCGCCATGTCCTTTGGCGGGATTTTCGGCCCCACGGATGAGGCAGAAAGCCTGCGCTGCCTCGATGCCATGTGGGAGGCCGGGATAAATTTCCTTGATGTGGCAAATATTTACGGCGCGGGCCTCTGTGAAACCATCATTGGCCGGTGGCGGGCGACGCGCCGTCCGCAGGGGCTGGTTCTCGCCACCAAAGCGGGCATCGTGAACGGCCCGCCGCGCGGCGTGACCAACGATTCCGCCTATCTGCGCGCCGAGCTGGAGGGCAGTTTGCGGCGTCTGGGGGTGGAGCGGGTGGACCTGTTCTACATCCACCGCCGCGACGCCACCCGCCCGCTGGAGGAGGTGATCGGCACGCTGCAAGCACTTGAAACGGAAGGGAAAATAGGCGGATACGGATTGTCGGAAATCGCGCCTGAAACCCTGCGCCAGGCCCATGCCCTCCACCCCTGTCTGGCCGTCCAGAACGAATATTCGCTTTGGACCCGCCAGCCGGAACTGGGGGTTTTGCAGGAATGTCAAAGGCTTGGCGTCAGTTTTGTGGCCTTCTCGCCCTTGGCGCGCGGCATGTTGGGCGATCACCCCCTGCGGCTGGATCAGGTGCAGGATGGGTTCCGCGCCCAGAATCCGCGCTTCACCGAGCCGAACTTCAGCCGAAATATAAACCGGATCAATGGCTTGCGGGCCTGGTGCGCCGCGCGCGGCTGGTCGGTTCCGGCCACGGCGCTGGCTTGGGTGGCCCGCGAGGGCGTGATCCCGATCCCCGGCACGCGGCGGCCCGAGCGCTTGCAGCAATGGCTCCCCCTGCCCATTCTGACCCCGGCCGACCGCGCCGAAATCGAAACCCTCCTCCCCGCAGGCTTTGCCGCCGGTGACCGCTATGGCGATCACCAACTGCATGGGGTCGAGCGCTACTGCTGACCCCAGACGGCGATTTTTCGCAGAAAAATCGGGCGCTTAACGGCCATGGCTTTGGTCATAGCCGTTCAGCGGGGGCGGCGCCCAGCCTGCGGGGGGCGCCTTGGGCGCGAAGATTTCCACCAGCATCGGATAGCAGGCCGCCGCGTCCGAGGAATGCTCGGACGAGCAATCGCCCCCCGGACAGGCCGACAAGGCCCCCAGCAGGTCGATCTCGGCGAAGAACTCCAGATAGTCGCCGGGCCGCACAGGGCTGGCCTTCATGAAATATTGCCCTGTGCTGCGGGTGAAGCCGGTGCACATGAAAACATTAAGCACATCATGCACATAGCCCTCGGCCTCGGCCAATGGCAGCCCCCGCGCATCGGCCAGCGCCCGGGTCAGGTTGGAATGGCAGCAGTGATGATACTGGCCGCCATGGCTCAGCAGATTATGGGTATAGGGGTCGCAGCGCGTGCCGATCACATCATGCACCGCACCGCCGAACCCGTCGAAGCCATACCAGTCCAGCGTGTCATCGGTGATCGTCGCCATGGGCCGCAAATGCGGGTGGCTGGTCCACATCCGGTCGCCGGTTGACAGATGGGTGCCATGCAGGGCGCGGGTCTTGCCTGAATAGAACCTTTCGGCCAAGTTATTGGCATTCCACAAATTCAGGTCGCCGACCTGCGGCCCCTCCACGCTGGTGATACGGAAAAAATGCCCCGCCGGCACGGTGAAACTGGCGGCGTCGCGCGCCGGAACCAGAACCTCGCCGGTCTTGCGCCACGCCTCCCGCGCCGCGCGATAGGCGGCCAGATCTGGGGCGGGCAGGGTTTCAACCGGGTAGCAAATGACCGGCCCCACCGCACGGCGGGCTCCGGCATCGGCGGGGGGTGCATGTTCTGCGGGGTTCCGTTTCATGGCAGTCGTCCCTGTGGTGTTTTGTAGGGCAGGCTGCGTCGAGTGTTGAACAATGTCAAGAAAAGCCATGCCGTGCCACCGCAAACCGCCCTATCCGCGCGGCCTGCCGCCCGCATCCGGTGGTGGCGGGCGCAGACAATGGCGCGGCGCCGTCGGGCCCCCCGCGCTTTCCGCCCCACAGGCCGCACAGCGCCACACCCCCTCGGCGCGGTGCAGCCGCCACAGGCAGTGCCGCGTCAGCGTGCTGCCCCGGCGCGAGAGCCAGAGATACAGAAAAACGCCAATCGCCAGCAGGGGAAGCAGCAGGATCATCGCAGGCCCTCATGCAAAAGCCCCGGCGCGAGGGCCGGGGCTTTCCTGACATTGCGGCGCTTACACCGCGCGTTCGACCATCATCTTCTTGATCTCGGCAATCGCTTTGGCCGGATTCAGGCCCTTGGGGCAGGTCTTGGCGCAGTTCATGATCGTGTGGCAGCGATAGAGCTTGAAGGGGTCTTCAAGATTGTCCAGACGCTCGCCCGTGGCCTCGTCGCGCGAGTCGATGATCCAGCGATAGGCATGCAGCAGCGCGGCCGGGCCGAGGTATTTATCCCCGTTCCACCAATAGCTTGGGCAGGAGGTGGAGCAGCTGGCGCACATCACGCATTCATAGAGACCATCAAGCTTCTTGCGATCCTCGATCGACTGGCGCCATTCTTTCGCGGGGGTATTGGTCTTGGTTTCCAGCCAGGGCATGATGCTGGCATGCTGGGCATAGAAATGGGTCAGGTCGGGGATCAGATCCTTGATGACCGGCATATGCGGCAGCGGGTAGATCTTCACATCGCCCCGCACCTCATCCAGCCCATAGATACAGGCCAGCGTGTTGATCCCGTCGATATTCATGGCGCAAGAGCCGCAGATACCCTCGCGGCAGGAGCGGCGGAAGGTCAGCGTCGGGTCGACCTCGTTCTTGATCTTGATCAGCGCGTCCAGCACCATCGGGCCGCACTTGTCCATATCAAGGAAATAGGTGTCGACGCGCGGGTTTTGCCCGTCATCCGGGTTCCAGCGGTAAATCTGGAACTTGCGCACATTCTTGCCTTCCGGCTTCGGCCAGGTCTTGCCGGTGCGGATTTTGGAGTTCTTTGGCAGGGTGAACTGGACCATTGGCTAGTCTCTCCAATCGGGACGTGTGTAGAGGGGCTGCGACGGCATTTGCCCGGATTTCTGATAGACGCAGGCATCATAGACGGCGGCGGGGTCGCGGCCCTGGATGTAATCGGAAGAGACCGACAGCTTCAGCGAGCTGTGGGTGCGGCCCTCGCTGTCGATGCCGACGCCGACCTCGCCGCGCGGCTGTTGGGCCAGACGCGCGCGGGAGAAGCAGTCGCGCTCGGCCTGCTCGCGCGAGACGGGGCCGCAGGCGGCGAGGGGCAGGGCGATCAACAGGGCGAGGGCGGCGGCGCGCATCGGTTCACGCGCCTCCCAGCGTCACGCCACGGCTGCGCAGGCAGGCGCCGGTGCCGGGGCGACGGATGATATTGGTGACATTCTGGCTGGTCAGCGTGCCGGGGCGCACGCCCACATCCCGGGCCAGCGCGCGACGCTCGGCAATATCGGCATTGCCCAGCACGCAATCGGCGGCAATCTCGGCCTGTGGCGCGGTCATATAGGCTTGCAGCACCTGCACGGTGACAGAGCGCGCGGCGCGGTCGGTCACGCCATCGGCGAGGCTCTGCGGCGAGCAGGCGGCCATCAGGCCAAGCGGGAGGAGGAGGGCCAGACGCATCACGCCCTCATCACCACGGCCGGTGGCAGGTGTAACCGGCACCACCGACCATGACGATCTGGCAGGGCGCGGATTCCGAATTGCGCTCGTTCGCCATGGCAATGGCGATGCGGCCCCGGGTCAGATCATCCATTTCGCCGCTGGCGCGCCCGACATAGGCAGGGCGATAGATGTCGATCGACTGTTCGATGCAGGCATTCAGGCGCGCGGCCCCGGCTGCGGTGCCGCCGGGCAGGGCTTTCATATGCGGAATGGCCGACTTGGGCGAATAATCGTAATCGCCCTTCACCCCGGTTTTCTGCATGCAGGCCAGCACGAGGTCATGATTGTCGAGCGCCAAAGCACCCGTGGGCAGCGCCACCGTCAAGGCGGCGCTGGCGGCGAGGACAGACAGAGAGGGGACACGCAGCATGTTGAACTCCTGATCCTTGATACGGCGCGGCGGCTGGCAGGCCGCGGCACCCACTGTCTTACCGCACCAGAAATGCGGCCCAACGTCCAGTCCCACACCGCAGCCGGGGCCAGCCCGGCGGCGGATTTTGGCCCGGCAGATCAGAACTTGCGTTCTGCCGGAGCGATTTTCTTCAGGCTGATGCCGCCCTCTGCCTCGGTGGTCAGCGGGTCGACATGCACGGCGCGGTAGCTGAGCGTGACCTTCGCCCCGTCGACATGGGCAAGGCTGTGCTTGCGCCAGTTCACGTCGTCGCGGTTCGGGAAATCCTCATGCGCATGGGCGCCCCGGCTTTCGGTGCGGGCATGGGCGCCATAGATGGTGGCCAGTGCGTTCGGCATCAGGTTGGCCAGCTCCAGCGTCTCCATCAGGTCGCTGTTCCACACCAGGCTGCGGTCGGTGACCTTCAGATCGCCCATCTTCCCGGCGATTTCGGTCATTTTCTTTTCGCCCTCGGCCAGCGTTTCCTCGGCGCGGAACACGGCGGCATCGCGCTGCATGGTGCGCTGCATCTCCAGCCGCAGATCGGCGGTGGGGATGGCGCCATTGGCATGGCGCATCGCGTCAAAGCGGCCAAGCGCGCGGTCGACCTCGGTGGTGTTCACCGGGGCGCTGCGCTCTTTCGGGTTGACGATCTCGCCGGCGCGGATGGCGGCGGCGCGGCCGAAAACCACGAGGTCGATCAAGGAGTTGGAGCCAAGGCGGTTGGCGCCATGCACGCTGGCGCAGCCGGCCTCGCCCACAGCCATCAGGCCGGGGAAGATGGCGTCGGGGTTCTCGGGCGTGGGGTTCAGCACCTCGCCCCAATAGTTCGTCGGGATACCGCCCATGTTGTAATGCACGGTCGGCAGCACAGGGATCGGCTCCTTGTGCAGATCGACACCGGCAAAGATGCGCGCCGATTCCGAGATGCCGGGCAGGCGCAGTTCCAGCGTCTCGCGCGGGAGGTGGTTCAGGTGCAGGTGGATGTGATCGCCATGCTCGCCCACGCCACGGCCTTCGCGGATTTCCATGGTCATGCAGCGGGACACATAGTCGCGCGGCGCGAGGTCTTTGTAATGGGGGGCGTAACGCTCCATGAACCGCTCGCCCTTGGAGTTGGTGAGATAGCCACCCTCGCCGCGCGCGCCTTCGGTGATCAGGCAGCCCGAGCCATAGATGCCGGTCGGGTGGAATTGCACGAATTCCATATCCTGCAAGGGCAGGCCCGCCCGCGCGACCATGCCGCCACCGTCGCCGGTGCAGGTATGGGCCGAGGTGGCACTGAAATAGGCGCGGCCATAGCCGCCGGTCGCCAGCACGGTCATCTTCGCATTGAAGACGTGGATCGTGCCGTCATCCAGCTTCCAGGCCACCACGCCGGTGCAGCGGCCATCGGTAATGATCAGGTCCAGCGCGAAATATTCGATGTAGAATTCCGCGTTGTTCTTCAGGCTTTGGCCGTAAAGCGTGTGCAGGATGGCGTGGCCGGTGCGGTCGGCAGCGGCGCAGGTGCGCTGCACCGGCGGGCCTTCGCCGAATTGCGTGGTGTGGCCGCCGAAGGGGCGCTGATAGATCTTGCCCTCTTCGGTGCGCGAAAACGGCACGCCGTAATGTTCCAGCTCATACACGGCAGCCGGGGCTTCGCGCGCGAGATATTCCATCGCGTCAGTGTCGCCCAGCCAGTCGGAGCCCTTCACAGTGTCATACATATGCCACTGCCAGTTGTCGGGGCCCATGTTCGCAAGGCTGGCCGCGATGCCGCCCTGCGCCGCCACGGTGTGCGAGCGGGTCGGGAACACCTTGGTCACGCAAGCGGTGCGCAGGCCCTGTTCGGCCATCCCCAGCGTGGCGCGCAGGCCCGCGCCACCGGCGCCGACCACGACGACATCATAGTCGTGAACTTCGTAAGGGTAAGCGGTGGTCATCGGTCAGCCTCTCAGAGCGCGATCTTGGCGAGGGCGTAGAAGCCCACGGCGATCACGGCATAGGAAATCGAAATCGCCAGCATGATCAGGCCCTTCTTGGCGCTGCCCCGGGCGTAATCCTCGATCATCATCTGCGCGCCCTTGGCGAAATGGCGCATGCCCACGAACAGCACGAGACCGGTCAGGATGGCCGGGAAGGGGCGGGCGAAGGTCGCCACCACCTCGGCATGGCCTTTGCCAAGCGCGGAGCCGAAAATATAGACCCAGACCGGGATCATGAACGCGAGGCCCACGGCCGAAACGGTCATGAACCAGTGATGTTCAGTGCCGGTGCCGGATGCACCCTTGCCCTCGGCGCGTTTGCGGGCGGTCAGATAACGCATGGTGGCCCCCTCAGACGATCAGCGCGGTGAGGACGGTCAGCACGACCGACCCGATGATGCAGCCCCAGCCCAGCTTTTCGGCGGTGGGAATGTCGAGCCCCTTGCCCGCATCGAAATAGATGTGCCGCAGCCCGGCGAGGTAGTGATACCACAGCGCCCAGGCCGAGAGGAAAAACACCAGATCGCCGAACCACGAGGTCGCCACGCCATTGGCGAGGGCGAAATACTCCGGCCCGATGGCGGCCGAGAGCAGCCACCAGACCGCCAGCAGCGTGCCGACGATCAGCCCGTTGCCGGTGATCCGCGTCAGGATCGAGGTGATCGACGTGAGCTGCGGACGGTAGATTTGCAGGTGGGGGGAAAGGGGGCGTTCAACCCGCTTTGCTTCAGCCATGATGTCCCTCTGTCGCTTGGCGCGGCGCCGCGCACTGGCAGGAATTCTGATGTTTCAATAGCGCGTTTTTCGGGCAAGTCACCTGCCCAAACCCATAGAATCCGAGCCGTTTACGCTATCAAGGCAAAAAATCTCGGGTTTGTGATCACATTTTTTGGGGCTGTGATCACAGTTCGGCGGCCTCGGCCTGTTGCCACAGGAATTCGGAAAACTCGGTGCACATGATGATGCGACTCTCTGCCGGAACGTAATAGGCGTTGATCTCGCCGCATTCGGTCACATCCACCGTCACGGCTTTGGGCAGGTCGAACCGCTCGTTCAGGGCGGTGATCTCGTCGCCGATCACATCGGCGGTGAACTCATCCTCGGCAGCATTGAGCGCCAGCGCCGTGCCGGGCGCCTGATCGGCAAGGGGTTGCAGATAGGTCCACCAGCTGTCCTCGGCCAGTTGCCGTTCCTCGGGGCAGCCGGCGGCGCGTTCCTCGGGCAGATCGGCGGCGAGGGCGAACTCTTCGCGCTGTTCCGGGTCGGCGCCGTAAAACAGGCAGACATGGGTATAATAGCGTTGCAGATCATGGCCATGCACATCCCAGAAGCCGGGATCGTCCTCGGCCCCGGCCTCGGCGCGCATGGCATAGGCGATGGCATTGTTGACGACGATCTCTTGCGCGATCTCCGGCTCCCACACATCGTCGATCAGCAGGACGGAGAGGATGTCGGCGGCGTCTTCCTCCTTGCCCAGAACCGGCAATTCCAGCTGGTCAATCAGGGCATGACCCAGCTCGTGATAGAAGATCGCCACCAGATTGTCGGCCACGAAATCGGCCTTGGGGTCGGCCTCCTCGGCAAAGCCGGGCGAGGTGGCGAGCAGGGCGGCAAGCAGGGTGGCAAGGGTAGGGGCAGCGCGCATCCGTGGCTCCGAATTGGGGATGGGCGGAAGGCTAGAGGCTTTGTGGCCTTCCGTCCATCACAGCGTCACAGCGGCATGAGTGCCCAGTAATCCAGATCGAGCAGCACCTCGGGGGCGTATTTGCCATCCGCGCCTTTCAGGGCAAAGGGCGCCGCGCCTTGCTTCACCGCGACCAGCCGCAGCCGGATCGCGCCGACGCCGGGGGCGCTGGTCGGCGCCTTGTCCAGCACCTCGGACCAGGCCTTGACGGTATCGCCCGCAAAGCACGGGTTGGCATGGGCGCCACCATTCAGCGCCACGATCATCTGCGCATTGGCCAGCCCGTTGAACGACAGCGCCCGCGCCATCGAGATCACATGGCCGCCATAGATCAGCCGCTTGCCATCCTCGCGGAAGGTGGCGTCGAAATGCACCTTGGCCGTGTTCTGCCACAGGCGGGTGGCCAGCATATGCTCGGCCTCCTCGATGGTCACGCCATCCACATGGTCGATCGTCTCGCCGATGGCGTAATCGCCCCAGCGATGCGGCTCGCCCGCCAGGCCGAAATCATATTTGGAGAAATCCAGCCCTTCGGGGATCACGAGGTCGCTCGCCGCCACGGTTTTTTGCAGATCTGGAACCTGCGGTGCGGGCGTGGGCGCATCGAGGCGGTTTTTGCGCACCATCACCCAACGCACATATTCCAGCACCGGCGCGTCATCCTGGTTCAGCCCGACGGTGCGGACATAGACATTGCCAGACTTGCCGTTGGAGTTTTCTTTCAACCCGATCACGGTGCTTTCCGCGCGCAGCGTATCGCCCGGCCAGACCGGCCGCAGCCAACGCCCCTCGGCATAGCCCAGATTTGCCACCGCGTTCAGGCTGACATCGGGCACCGTCTTGCCGAACACGACATGAAAGGCGATCAGGTCGTCCAGCGGGCTTTCGGGCAGGCCGCAGCCTTGCGCGAAAACATCCGAGGAATAAAGCGCATGACGCGCCGGATAAAGCGCATGATACATCGCCCGCTCGCCCGTCTTGACGGTGCGGGGCACGGCGTGGCGGATCACCTCGCCGATGCGGTAATCCTCGAAGAAACGACCGGGGTTGGTCTTCATGCACTCTCTCCTTTTGGGGCGCGGCGGGAGGCCATCCGCCGCGCGGGGGCTTAGTGTTCGCCCAGTTTGGTTTCGGGCGTGTAGTCGCCGGGGGCCTCTTTCACCACCGCCTGACCACAGCGCATGACACCGCGCGCGGCATCAAAGGCATAGGTCGGCCCGCCATGTAGCGCCCAGCCCTTGTTCAGGGCGGCGGTCACCTTGTGGCAAAAGGCCGAAGTGTCGTCATCGGACAGAAAGCGATACAGTTTCATGGCGTTACCCGAATGCAGGATAGCCGAGCGCGTAATGCACCCCGGCGATGGCGCCATAGACCAGCAGGGCGCCTGCCAGGGCCATGGCCTCGAATTTTGCGGGTTTGGCGGCGGGCGGCGTCCAGCTTTCGGCGCGGTTGATCAGGGCCATCTGGATCAGCGCCCAGAGGCCCAGGCCGCCGAACAGCAGGAAAGAGGGCGTATCGCCATTCACCAGCAGATGCGCCACCGACCACAGCACAACGCCCAGCAACATCGGATGCCGCAGCTTGCGCGCCACGGCGGTTTTCATGCCCGCCGCCGCGAAAAGGTAGATCGACAGCAGCATCAACAGGTTGTTGATCCCCACCATCGCAGGCGAGCGACCCCAGTAAAAGCTGCCCTCCGCCGCGCGATAGCCAAGGACCATCAGCGCGATCCCGGCCACCATGGCGAGGGTAAGGGGCAGTTTGCCGCGCTCGCCCCATTGCGCGCGCAGATCGGGGGCAAGACGTTTGAGAAGATGCGGCACAACCCAAAGGGCAAGGCCGAGGGCGAGCAAAGGCATGGCTGGCTCCGATTATGTGAAACTGGTTCACATAACCATCATTCCGCCATGGCCGCAATCGCCTGCGCCTTGGCGAGGGTGGCCTTGGCGGTGACGATATGCAGGTTCTCGACAATCTTGCCATCGACCACGGCCACACCGCCCCCCTGCGCCATTACGGCGTCAAAGGCCGCGATCTGGCGTTTGGCGAGGTCAATCTCGGCATCCGAAGGGGCAAAGGCGGTATTGGCGATCTCAAGCTGCGCCGGATGGATCAGGGTCTTGCCGTCAAAGCCCATGTCACGGCCCTGCGCGCATTCGGCGCGCAGGCCCTCCTCATCCTTGAAGGCGTTGTAAACCCCGTCGATCAGGGTCAGCCCATGCGCCCGGCCCGCCAAGAGGCAAAGGCCAAGGCCCGCCTGCATCGGCAAACGGTCGGGGCGGAAGCGGCTGTTGAGTTCCTTCGCCAGATCATTGGTGCCCATCACCATGCCCTTGAGGCGCGGATGCGCGGCGATGGCGGCGGCGTTCAGCATGCCCTGACAGGTCTCCATCATCGCCCAAAGATCGGCGCCCGGCACGGCTTTGGCCACGGCATCCAGATCGGCGGGGCTGTTGACCTTGGGGATCAGCACCGCGTCGATCCGCGCGCCGCGGGCAATCGCCTCATCCATCGCATCGGCATCGGCGCGGCCCCATTCGGTGTCAAAGCCATTGATCCGCACGATCCGCGCGCGCGCCCCGAAATCCCAATCGGTCAGCACCTGCGCCAGCAGCTTGCGCGCGGCGGGCTTTTCCTCGGGGGCGACCGCGTCTTCCAGATCAAAGATGATGGCATCGGCAGGCAGGCCCATGGCCTTTTCCAGCGCGCGCTCTTTCGAGCCGGGGATATACAGCACGGAACGGAAGGGGCGCGACATGCGAGTCTCCTGAGTAATAATCTTGCGTGAGGAAGCACGAAACCGGCATTTATGGCAAGGGCAGATTTGCCGCGTCGCAGAAAAACCGCATCAGGGGAGAACGGGGCAAGACTGCGCAGGGCGTTAACCTTTCCTCAGCGCCTCGGGCGCAGGCTGGTGCAGATGCAGACCCGCGCCGGAGGGCGCCCCAACCGGAAAGGCCAAATGATGCTGAAGATCCTTCACGCCCTGCCCGCGCTTTTGCTTTTCGCCGGGGCCACGCAGGCGCAAACCCAATGTGGCTCTCGCGAGATGGTGCTGGAGACACTGGCGAACCGCTATGGCGAAAGCCGGCAGGCGATCGGGCTGGCGGCGAACAGCACGGTGATGGAGCTGTTCGCCTCGGAAACCGGCAGCTGGACGATCACGGTCACCATGCCGGATGGGATCGTGTGCCTGCTGGCCTCGGGCGAAAGCTTCGAGGCGCTGCGGGAGCCCCTGCCTGCCAAAGGCGATCCGGCCTGAGCGAGGGCGCGATTTTTCGTCGAAAAATCGCTGTCACGCCAGGCGGCTAGCGTCCCATAGCAACTTGATCGACAGGATCAGCAGGGCCCAGGTGACCGCTTTGAAGAACAGGGCTTCGGGCAGGCGCCGCACCAGCCAGACCCCTGCGAAAACCGCCAGCACCGCCGGAACCGCCAGAAGGGCGGAGAGCTTCAGGTTCGTCAAAGTGATCTGCCCAAGCGCCCAATAGGGCACGAGTTTCACCGCATTCACCCAGGCGAACAGGATTGTGGCGGTTCCGGCATAGACCTCTTTGCGCAGCCCGAGCGGCATGGTGTAAACCTGATAGGGGGGCGCCCCGGCATGGCTGACAAAGCTGGTAAAGCCGGTCACGGCGCCCCAGAAGAGCCCCGGTGCCACCCGCGCCGGAGCCGTCTGCGCCTCGGGCTGCGGGCGCAGCAGCAGGTTCAGTGCGAAAGCCGCCCCGATCAGACCCACGATCCCGGTGACCACCCAGCCCGGCACCCAATGCGCGGTCAGCCAGCCCAGGCCCACGCCAAGGGTGGTCGCAGGCACCAGAATCGCCATCACCCGGCGATCCCAGGCGCCGCGATAGGCATAAAGGCCGAAGATGTCGGAGACGACATAGATGGGCAGCAACAGTCCGGCAGCCATCACCGGCGGCATCACCAGGCTCATCAGCGGCACCGAGAGCATGGCAACCACCGGCACGCCGCCCTTGCCCGCCCCCACCAGCATCGCGGCCAGCCCTGCCAACAGCCAGAATTCCACGCCCTGCATCGCCCGCCCCGGTCGCTCTTGCCCAATTTGCGTCGGTTTAGCGCAAACATCTTGCGCCCGCCATCCCGGCCTGTCATGCCGCATCGCGGCGGCACCCGGATGTCGTGCAAGATTCTTGCGAGAATCCGGGGAAGCCTCTAAAGGCATACCATTGCATACAATCCCAGCCGGAGACGGAATCATGGCACGACCCAAGATTGCACTGATTGGCGCAGGCCAGATCGGCGGCACGCTCGCCCATCTCGCCGCGATCAAGGAACTCGGCGACGTCGTTCTTTTCGACATCGCGGAAGGCACCCCGCAGGGCAAAGCGCTCGACATCGCGCAGTCGGGCCCGTCGGAGGGCTTTGACGCCGTGATGAAGGGCGCCAACAGCTATGAGGACATCGCGGGCGCCGATGTCTGCATCGTGACCGCAGGCGTGCCGCGCAAGCCGGGCATGAGCCGCGATGACCTGCTGGGCATCAACCTCAAGGTCATGAAATCCGTGGGCGAGGGCATCAAGCAATATGCTCCGAATGCCTTCGTGATCTGCATCACCAACCCGCTGGACGCGATGGTCTGGGCGCTGCGCGAATTCTCGGGCCTGCCGCATAACAAGGTTGTCGGCATGGCCGGCGTGCTGGATTCGGCGCGTTTCCGTCACTTCCTGTCGGTCGAGTTCAATGTCTCGATGCGCGACGTGACGGCCTTCGTGCTGGGCGGCCATGGCGATACCATGGTGCCGCTGACCCGTTACTCCACCGTGGGCGGCGTGCCGCTGCCGGATCTGGTCGCGATGGGCTGGACCACGCAAGAGCGCCTCGACGGCATCGTGCAGCGCACCCGTGACGGTGGCGCCGAGATCGTCGGCCTGCTGAAAACCGGCTCGGCCTTCTATGCGCCCGCCACTTCGGCGATCGAAATGGCCGAGGCCTATCTGAAAGACCAGAAGCGTCTGCTGCCCTGCGCCGCCTATGTGGATGGCGCCTTTGGCCTGAACGGCATGTATGTCGGCGTGCCGACCATCATCGGCAAGGACGGGATCGAGCGCATTGTCGACATCACGCTGAACGCCGACGAGCAGGCCATGTTCGACAAATCGGTGGATGCGGTGAAGGGCCTCGTGGCGGCATGCAAAGGCATCGACCCGTCGCTGGCGTGATCTGGACCTCTGATTTCCGCTGAAAAACGTGAAAACCCGGCCTCTGTGCCGGGTTTTTCTGTGTCTGGGGGGCTGGGATCAGAGCGTCCGGCATTTTGCATTGACGGCCCGGACCGGGAGTGCCCATAAAATGAGCAGTGTGACGTTAACCATTTCGCCATGAATGACCGCCAGATTGTCATCATGCGCCAATCTGCGGGAGAATCGGCCTGAATGTCGCAATATCTTCGTCTGTCCGCATTGATCGGGGCGATCCTCGGGCTTGGCATCAGCCTTCTGGCGATGATCTGGACTTCGGCGGCCTGGCTGCCCGCGCTGTTCTTCGCGGCCATCGTGGCCCTGGGCCTGCGCGATGCCACGCAATCCAAGCATGCCATCCTGCGCAATTACCCGATCATCGGCCATTTCCGCTATTTCTTTGAAGAAATCCGGCCAGAGATCCGCCAATACCTGATCGAGGGCGACGAGGACGAGGTGCCCTTCTCGCGCGAGCAGCGCGAAATCGTCTATCAGCGGGCCAAGAATGTGGAGGACAAGCGCCCCTTTGGCACGAAAAAGCGGGTGTATGACGGCGGCTATCAATGGCTGACCCATTCCATCCGCCCTCGCAAGATCGAAAGCTATGACTTCCGGGTGTCGATTGGCGGGCCAGACTGCCGCCAACCCTATGTCGCGTCGATATATAATATCTCGGCCATGAGCTTTGGCGCGCTGTCTGCCAATGCCATTCTGGCGCTGAACGGGGGGGCGAAACGGGGCGGTTTCGCCCATGATACCGGCGAGGGGGGCATCAGCCGCTACCACCGCCAGGCCGGCGGCGACCTGATCTGGGAGCTTGGCTCGGGCTATTTCGGTGCGCGCAGTGCCGAGGGCGGGTTCGATCCGGTCCGCTTTGCCGAACAGGCGGCGGACCCGCAGATCCGGATGATCGAGGTGAAGCTGTCGCAAGGGGCGAAGCCGGGGCAGGGCGGTGTGCTGCCCGGCGCCAAGATCACACCAGAGATCGCCGAGGCCCGCGGGGTTCCGATGGGCCGCGATTGCGTCTCTCCCGCGTCGCATTCGGCCTTCTCGACCCCGATCGAGATGATGCAGTTCATCGCGCAGCTGCGCGATCTGTCGCAGGGCAAGCCGGTCGGTTTCAAGCTGTGCATCGGGCATCGACGCGAATTCATGTGCATCGTCAAGGCGATGCTGGAAACCGGCATCACCCCCGACTTCATCGTGATCGACGGCAAGGAAGGCGGCACGGGCGCCGCCCCCATGGAGTTTGCCAATCACATGGGCATGCCGCTTGTCGAGGGCCTGACCTTCGCGCATAACACCCTGCGCGGCGCGGGCCTGCGGGACCGCATCCGCCTTGGCGCCTCGGGAAAGTTGATCCATGCCTTTGATATTGCAAAGGCTTTGGCGCTTGGCGCCGATTGGGCCAACTCGGCGCGCGGCTTCATGTTCGCCATCGGCTGCATACAGGCGCAAAGCTGCCATACCAATCACTGCCCCACAGGGGTCGCAACCCAGGATCAGGCCCGCCAAAAGGCGCTGGTCGTCCCCGACAAGGCCGAGCGTGTCTACAATTTTCACAAGAACACGCTGAAAGCGCTTGGCGACATGACCGGCGCGGCAGGTCTTTTGCACCCGTCCGGCTTTCAGCCGCACCACCTGATGATGCGCGAGAATGACCGTGACATGGTGACGGGAGACGAGGTCTATCCCTATATGCCAGAGGGGTTTCTGTTGCGCGAGGATGACGAGCGTTTCGGCTATCTCAAGCGCTGGCGCCGCGCGCGGTCCGACCGGTTCGAGCCATTTGACGGCGGTATCTGATCGGGTCTTGGCGTTCCGCTGGCGCTGTGGCCGTGCAAACGGGGCTATACGCAGTGCCGGTTCTGCTGTAGGGGCTGGCGTGAGGCTCCGATGATTCCGGGCGGTGCCGGGCAGGGAGGCCCGGCCGCGATGGGGAAGGGTGGGCCGTCATGGGCACCCACGCCCCATCTTTGGAACAGACATGACCGATCTGAATATTGCGGCACCGCTGGCAGCGGCGCTTGCTGAAAAGGGCTATGAAAGCCTTACCCCCGTGCAACAGGCCGTGATCGCCCCGGAACTGGAGGGCCGCGATGCGCTGGTCTCGGCCCAGACCGGGTCGGGCAAGACCGTGGCTTTCGGCCTGGCCATGGCGACGGAAGTGCTGGGCGGCGATGACATCCTCAAACCCGCCGAGGCGCCGCTGGCGCTGATCATCGCGCCGACGCGCGAATTGGCGCAACAGGTCGCGCGCGAGCTGGAATGGCTTTATGCCAAGGCGGGCGCCCAGATCGCCACCTGCGTCGGCGGCATGGATTACCGGACCGAGCGCCGCGCGCTGTCGTTCGGCGCCCATATCGTTGTCGGCACGCCGGGCCGTCTGCGCGACCATATCGAGCGCGGCAGCCTTGACATGTCGCTGCTGCATGTCGCGGTGCTG
>NZ_JAEULU010000186.1 GCF_016792925.1 Gemmobacter sp. | reverse complement strand
TCCACCCAATAGCTCAGGTCGATCTGCTTCACCCGGCTGTTCGCCAGCCCGCGTTCCGATTTCACCAGAAAGCTCTCGACAGAGCGCAGCGAGTAATGGTGCAGCTCGACCAGATCGCGGGCGACCTGCATGGCGGGCAGCACCAATTGCCCGTCGCGTTCGGCAAAGGCGGGCGGCAGGGACTGGCCCGCGCCATCGGCCCAAAGCGGCAGGGCGGCATCGGGGTGGCGCTTGGGGCGATGCACGCCGGGTTTCAGGAAGGCGTCGGGGCGGAACAGCGTCTTGAAAAAGCGCCCGGCGACGGGGTGATAAAGGTTGGGCGGGGCGGAACGGGTGAATTGCGCCGTGATCGGCGCATCGCGGAACTGCACCTGTCCATTGGCCCCGAACAGCCGCCACGGCAGCGTCACCGCCGCCGTATCCGCTGGCAAGGCCGCGATCAGATCGGGCAGCCGCCCCGCGCCCGCATGGATCAGCGGAAACTCGTCCACATCGCAGAACAGCGCCCAATCGGCCCCGGCCAGCAGGCGCTGCTTGGTGACCTGCTGCAAGGCCTGCCATTGCAGGCTGCGCCCGGCCTGCCGCTCCTGCCGGATGTGGCGCAGCGCGCCTTGCGCGGCGAGCGCATCCAGCAACGCATCAGTGCCATCCTCGCAATCATTGGAGAACACGATGACCTCGCCCACCCCGATCAGCCGCAACCAGGCCAGCCATTCCAGCAGGAACGGCCCCTCGTTGCGCATGCAGGTGAAGGCGGTGATCGTCATCGGGCGGGCACCGGCAGGGCCTCGCCGCTGTCCAGAAAGGCCTCGATCCGGGCGCGCCATGGCGCGATGTCGATGCCCTGCCCCGCCAGCCAGTCATCGTTGAAACAGGTCTCGGCATAGCGGTCGCCGCTGTCGCAGATCAGCGTGACCAGCGCGCCGCGCCGCCCCTCGCGCCGCATCTGGGCGGCGATGGACAGCAGGCCGTAGAAATTGGTGCCGGTCGAGCCGCCGACCCGGCGGAACAGCCGCTCTGACAGCACCCGCGCCGCCGCGAATGACGCCGCATCGGGCACGCGGATCATATGGTCGATCACGCCCGGGATGAAGGAGGGCTCCACCCTCGGCCGCCCGATCCCCTCGATCCGGCTGCCCGGCGCGGTCACGGCCAGATCGCCGCTACGCCACGCGTCGTAAAAGGCCGAGCCCTCCACATCCACCACGCACAGCCGGGTCGCCAGATTGCGATAGCGGATATAGCGCCCGATGGTGGCCGAAGTGCCGCCGGTGCCCGCGCTCATCACCACCCAATCGGGCACCGGGTCGGCCTCGGCCTCCATCTGGGCGAACATGCTTTGCGCAATGTTGTTATTGCCGCGCCAGTCGGTCGCGCGCTCGGCATTGGTGAACTGATCCAGATAATGCCCGCCACAGTCGCGCGCCACCTGCTCGGCCACAGCGTAAACCTCGGCGGCGCGGTCGACAAAATGACACTCCCCGCCGAATTGCCGGATGGCGGCGACCTTCTGATGGCTGGTCGAACGCGGCATGACCGCCACGAATTTCAGCCCCAGAAGATGCGCGAAATAGGCCTCGGACACGGCGGTCGAACCGGAGGAAGCCTCGACCAGCGTGGTGGTCGGCCCAATCCTGCCATTGCAGATGCCATAGAGAAACAGCGAGCGCGCCAGCCGATGCTTCAGGCTGCCGGTCGGATGGGTGCTTTCATCCTTGAAATAGATCGGAATGTCGCGCAGCCCGGCAAAGACCGGCTTGATCATATGGGTATCGGCCGAGCGCCGCGCATCGCCCAGCAATTGCTCGATCGCCTGCCGCCCCCAGGCGCGGATAGGGTCTGGCCCCGAGGGCAGGCATTCGGTGAAACACTGGTCAGACATCAAGCACACTCCCACTGGCCCCGCACAGCTTCAACCCGATCCGGCGGGTTTTGCAAAGGCTGATGTTGCGGGCAGCGTGGCCCAGCTGAGGACGTGATCCTCGCACAGCCGGAAGTGCAGGGCAAAGGGGCGCCCCTGCGGCAGATCGGGATGCAGCGTTTCGGTCAGCGCCAGCGTGATCAGCCCGGCCTCTGGCGGCGCCACCAGCCGCGCCGCCGCAAAGCCGAAATGGCGGCGCACCACGGGGTAAAGCAATTTGAACAGCGTTTCCTTGGCGGAGAACACCAGCGTTTCCAGCGCGCCCTCGGGCCACCCTGCGGCGTCGATCAGCGCCCGGTCCGATGCGGTGCAGCTGAGCTGCCGCACCGCGCGCAAGGCATTGCCCTGCAACAGGGTTTCCACATCCGCCCCCACCAGCGCGGGCCCCTGCCGCACCAGACAGGCGGCATGGCCGCGCGCATGGCTGAGGGAACCGGAAAAGCCGGGTGGCCAAACCGGCGCGCGATCCGAGCCGATGGGGATATGGGTTTGCGTGGCCCCCGATTGCAAAAGCGCCAGCCTTGCCAAAGCCCGCCCGGCCAGAAACTCAGCCTGCCGCTTGGGCAAGGCGCTGTGCAGGCTGTCGGGCAGAGCCACGCCCAAGGCGGCGAACAGGCTTGGCTCGAACCCCTCCGGGTCAAAGCGGGCATGCAGCAACCGCCCCTCGGCGCAGGGCAGGGCCACAAGCCCGGTCAACCATGGCAAAGGCGGGAAGGCGGGGGTCACGTTCTGTCCTTGCACTGTCCGGCTTCTTTCTGCCGGGAAATCCGCGCCACCGCAATCATGGCCAATTCATAACCTCAGGTTATGAATTTCGCGCGTCTTTCTACAGGCCACATTGTCGCGAAAGCCGCTAATCTGGTCGCAAAGCATGGCCTTGCAGGTGAGATGATGGAAGACGCCGCCCCCGATACCGCCCCCCGCAAACGCGGGGGACGCGATGCCCGAAGGCAGGATCGCAGCGGCCCGCGCGCGGGTCTTGGCTGCGCCTATATCCAGCGCGGCATCCCCACCTATGATGTGATGGGCGAGGAGAACCTGCAAAAGATCGAGGCCGCCGCCGACCGCATTCTGGCCGAAACCGGGATCGAGTTCCGCGACGACCCGGAGGCGCTGGCCCTCTGGGCGCGGGCCGGGGCCAAGGTGCGGGGCACGCTGGTCACTTTTGAACCCGGCATGCTGCGCGAGATCGCCCGCACCGCGCCGCCCGTCTTCACCCAGCACGCCCGCAACCCGGCCAATAATGTGGAGATCGGCGGCAAGAACGTGGTCTTTGCCCCGGCCTATGGCAGCCCCTTCGTGATGGATCTGGACCGGGGCCGCCGCTTTGGCACGCTGGAGGATTTCGAGAATTTCATCAAACTGGCGCAGGCCTCGCCATGGTTTCACCACTCTGGCGGCACGATTTGCGAGCCGACCGATGTGGCGGTGAACAAGCGCCATCTGGACATGATCTATGCCCATATCCGCTATTCCGACCGGGCGTTCCTCGGCTCGGTGACGGCGGCAGAGCGCGCGGCAGACAGCGTGGAGATGGCGCGTATCCTGTTCGGCACCGAATTTGCGGCGCAAAACTGTGTCATCATGGGCAATTTCAACGTGAACTCGCCGCTGGTCTGGGATGGCACCATGACCAATGGCATGCGCGAATATGCCCGCGCAGGCCAGGGCACGGTGCTGGTGCCCTTCATTCTGGGCGGCGCCATGGGGCCGGTCACCAGCGCGGGCGCCATTGCGCAATCGCTGGCCGAAACGCTGGCCGGTTGCGCACTGACGCAGCTGGAGCGCCCCGGCGCGCCGGTGGTGTTTGGCAATTTCCTGTCCTCGATGTCGCTGCGCTCGGGCAGCCCGACCTTCGGCACGCCGGAACCGGCGATCGGCTCCATGGTGATCGGGCAATTGGCGCGGCGGCTGAACCTGCCTTTGCGCTGTTCGGGCAATTTCACCACCTCGAAACTGCCCGATGCGCAGGCGATGACCGAGGGCACGATGTCGATGCTGGCCGCTGTGCATTGCGGCGCGAATTTCGTGCTGCATTCGGCGGGCTTCCTCGATGGGCTGCTGTCGATGTCTTACGAGAAGTTCATGCTGGATGCCGACCTCTGCGGCGCGCTGCATTCCTATCTGAAAGGCGTGCAGGTGGATGATGACCAGCTGGCGGTGAATGCCTTTGCCGAAGTGGGCCCCGGCAACCATTTCTTCGGCTGCGCCCATACGATGAAGCATTATGAAACCGCGTTTTGGGACAGTGAGCTGGCCGATAACGAACCCTTCGAGAAATGGGAGGCCAATGGTTCGGTCGATGCGGCCACGCGGGCGAACAGGCTGTGGAAAAAGCGGCTGGCGGAGTATGAGGCGCCAGCGCTGGATGCAGGCACCGATGAGGCGCTGCGGGAGTTCGTGACCCGGCGCAAATCGGCGGTCGCGGATATGTGGTATTGAAGATGAAGATCGGCATTCTGGGGGCAACCGGCTGGCTGGGCGGGGCCTTGGCGCGCAATCTGCTGAAGGCGGGGCATCCGCCGGGCGATCTGCTGGTGTTGAACCGGCGCGGGCCGGTGGCGGATTTTGACGCCTGGCCGGGGGTGATCTGGGCCGCGGATCTGGCGGCGATGGCGGCGGCTTGCGATGTGCTGGTGCTGTCGGTCCGCCCCGAGGATTACCGGGTGTCGGCACCCTTGCCCTTTGGGGGCCAAGTGATTTCCTTCATGGCCGGGGTCTCGCTGGAGGATCTGGCGCGCGATTTCCCGGCGGCGCGGATTGCGCGGGCCATGCCGGGCGGCGGCGCATCCGAGGGGACGGCGCATGTGCCCTGGTGCGGCACGGGCGAGGCGGGCGTGCTGGCTGCGCTTGGGCAGGTGGACCGGGTGGCGGATGAGGCGGCGCTGGCCTATCTCTCGGCGCTGTCCGGCTCCGGCGCGGCCTATCCGGCACTGATGGCTCAGGCGATGTATCGGCACGCGCTGGCGCAGGGATTGCCAGCGGATGTGGCATGGAATGCGGTGCGATCCGTGGTCTGCGGCTCGCCTGCGCTGTTTGCGGGCGGTATCGCGCAGGCCGAGGCGCTGCTGGACACCTATCATGGCTATCGCGGCATCACGGCCGCCGGGCTGGATGCAGCGGCGGCGGCGGGGTTTTCAGATGCCGTGGCGGCGGCGCTGGAAGCCGCTACCGCCAAGGCGCTGGCGTTTTGAGATCGGGTTGGCTTCGGGCGGAACAGGAAACGCACCGCGTTTCCCCGCCCGATGTGGAACCTGTCCGCAAATCCGGTTCAGCTTAGGCAACAGAGGCCAGAGCCTGCCCCGGCGGGTGCGAAAGCGCCCGCCAATGGCGGGGCGGGCGCTGGCCGTTGGCTTCGGGCCAACGGCCCGAAC
>NZ_JAEULU010000173.1 GCF_016792925.1 Gemmobacter sp. | reverse complement strand
CTTCGGGCGGATCAGAAAGCGCACCGCGCTTTCCCGCCTGTGTGTGGGCGGTGCGGCAGGACCGTTTCAGCACAAGGCCGACAGGCCAGAGCCTGCCCCGGCGGGGGCGATAGCGCCCGCCATTGGCGGGGCGGGCGCTGGCCGTTGGCTCGGGCCACCGGCCCGAACTCACCAGCGTTTTCACATGACCTCGGCAATGGCCTCGGCCATTGGGGGGCGGGCGGAAGTGGAACCGCTTTTCTCCGCCGATGTGAAAGCGATGCCGCAAGACCGGTTCAACCCGTGACCGGGAGGCAAACACCCGCCGGGCGGTGGATGGCGAGGTTGGGCGGATCAGGAAAGGCATCGCCTTTCCCCGCCCATGTGGGCTGGGCCCAGCAAACCGGCTCAGCCCATGACCGGGAGGCCAGCGCCCGCCCGGTGGGCGCGAAAGCGCCCGCCAATGGCGGGGCGGGCGCTGGCCGGTGGCTTCGGGCCACCGGCCCGATGTGGATAGGGTGCCGCGTGACCTCGGCGATGGCCTCGGTCAATTGGGGTAGCGGATCAGGACGGTGCCGCTTGGCCTCGGCTATTGGGGCGCCGTTACGGTATTGGCTGCACGTCCCAGCCGCGGGCGGCGAGCAGGGCCAGCACGCCCTCGCGCCCGGCCAGATGCAGGGCGCCGAAGGCGAGGAAGACGGGGCCCTGGCCGCGCGCGCGGTCGGCTTCGGCCTCGATCACCGGGATCCACAGCCGGTTGCGTTCCACCATCAGCACCTGTTCCATCATGGCAAATTCGGCATCGGCGCGGGCGGGGGTATAGCCGGGCAGGGTGTGGCTGCTCAGGCGCAGATATTCCCAGACCTTGCGGCTTTCACCCGCGAAATAGCCCGCCGAGAGGGTGGCGGCGAAATCCTCGATCCGGTCCTCCATCACCAGCGAGGAGCGCAGCATGTCAAGCTGCTGCCCGGGTGTCAGGCGGGCGAAGATGCGGAACAGGGTGGTGTGCGGCTCCAGCGCGCGGATCGGCAGGGCGCGGTCCTTGGCGGCATCCATCACGCGGTGATCCAGCCCGCGCCCCGCCGCCACCTCGGCCATGTCGCAGGGCGCGATGGCCAGCATCGTGGCGAGATACCAGGGCCGCATCTTGGCCGCCATGAAGGGCGGGATGTTGCGGGCCTTCAGCGCGGCGGCGACGGTCTGCCAATCCTCGGGCGGCATCTGTTCGATCAGGCTGGGGCCATCGGGCAGGAACAGGAGGGAGGGATCGGCGGCGATGTCGCGCTTCAGCGCGCGTTCCTCCTCGGGGCCGGCCTCGACCATGAGCGCGCTGGCCTGATCCAGCAGCGGCGCGACGCGGGCGAGGATGGCATCATGGCGCGGGTCGGCCATGTGATAGGTGCCGAGAATCACCAGCTTTGCCCCATCGGCCCGGCGGGCCTGCCAAAGATTGCCGCGCGCGAAAGGCTGGGCGTCAGTGGCGGCCTCCAGTGCTGAGGCCTCGGGGGCGGGGAGGCTCGCCAGCAGATCCTCGCCGGCGCAGCGCGCGGCGGCGG
>NZ_JAEULU010000152.1 GCF_016792925.1 Gemmobacter sp. | reverse complement strand
ATCGGCGCGCCCCCGCAGTGCATGGGCCACCGAGGCCGCCAGCGTGCCGCCCGCCGAATCGCCGGCCAGCACCAGCGGGCCGGGCAAGGCGCGCGCCACGGCCAGCACATCCTCATAGGCGGCGGGGTGGGGATGTTCGGGGGCCAGACGGTAATCCACGCTGACCACCCGCGCGCCCGCCGCCACGGCAAGTTCGGCGCAGACATCGTCGTGGCTTTCCAGCCCGCCGACCACAAACCCGCCGCCATGCGCATAAAGCACCGTTACCGGCCCGGCCCCATAGGCGCGGCAGGGCAAAGCCGCCAGCGCCAGATCTGTCACCGTCAGCCCCTCCGGGCGCGGCGCGCGGAAGGCTGCGCACATCCGGTCATAAACCGCGCGCTGGTCGGCTAGGCTCAGCCCCACCGCATCGGGGGGGAAATGGGCCTCTGTGGCGCGGATGAAACCCCATGTCGGTTTGTCGATGATCTGGCGGTAATCCGGCATTCTGCCCCCTGATTTTCAGCAAACCTGCCACAATCCTGCCCCGGCCTCGCATCAAAACGCCGCGTCTGGCCCACATTCCCGACAAATTCTTGCGTTAACCCTTTGGAAATATCGTCGTCGAGCAGGAGACGGACATGCAAATCTTTCGGGCAGACAGTCACGAAGCAGAGCTGGTGGGCTGGGGTGTGCGTGTTTTGATGGTATCGGACCCGCGCGCCACGGGCACCGAAAGTGTGATGCGGCGGGTTTCAGGATTTGGCGGGCTGGTCGATCATCAGGACGAGCTTTATGCCGGATTGGGCGCCATGATGGATGATCCGGCCGGCTATGGCCTGTTCATCATGCTGTGCGACGAGCTGGGCGGGCTGGAGGCCGGGCACAAGGCCCATGCCCTGCTGCGCGGCTCCAACTGCACGGCGCCGGTGATCCTGATTTCCACCGAGGTGAGCGAGCAAAGTTTCCCCGAGGATCGCGGTGCGCCGATCCTGCTGCGCTCGCCCTTGTCGGCGGTGTCGATGCGGGTGGGCTTTGAACATGCGCTGCGCGAGCGGATGATCTGGCAGGCTGCCTGATCTGCTGTGGCGATCAGTGTAGACTGATCGCATTTCCCGATCAGTCTAATGCGCCAAAAAAAAGCGGGCCGCGAGGCCCGCTTTCGTCATTCCGGTCACCCGAAATCGCGGCTTGAGATCAAGCCAGCGACAGGTTGGTGGCCGATTCGCGGCCGTCACGGCCAGCTTCGATGTCGAAGGTCACGGCTTGACCGTCAGCCAGCGAGCGGATGCCGGCGCGCTCCAGCGCGGTGATGTGGACGAACACGTCCTTCTTGCCGCCTTCCGGGGCGATGAAGCCGAAGCCTTTGGTGGCGTTGAACCATTTCACGGTGCCCTTGGCCATCGTGCATACTCCTGTTTGATCTGCCACCCGCGAGATTGCGGCGGCACGGCATCGTCAGCGCAGTCGAGCTGTGGCCGGAGATCGGAGACAGGGGTCGAGTAGTGATAACGTCGCTTGATACATATGGGGGGCAGCGCCACGAAAAACAAGGGAAATCGCTGCACATGCCCGGATGTGCCGCATGGACGCGGGCGGAGCCGGGGCGTAGGACCGCTTTGTAACCAAAAGGAAAGACCATGACACAGGCAGAGCTGATCGCCCGCGCCGAGGGCAAATGCGAGTTTTGCGGGGCGGGGCAGGGGTTGGAGGCGGTGGACTTCGCGCCCGCCGGGGCCGTGCTGCTTTGCGCCGATTGCCGGGGCGAGACCGATGCGCCCGACGACCACTTCCGCTGTCTGGAGGGGGCGGCCTGGTCGCCCGAGCCGGTGGTGCAATTCGCCGTCTGGGCCAGCCTGGGCAGGCGTCCATCGCCTTGGGCGCAAGAGGCGCGGGCGGCGATGATGCTGGCGCCCGAGGCCGAGGCCTGGGCCCATGCGCCCGCGGCGGTCGAGCATCGCGACAGCCATGGCGCGCTGCTGGCCAATGGCGACACGGTGACCCTCATCAAGGATCTGCCGGTGAAGGGCGCGGGCTTCACCGCCAAGCGCGGCACGGCGGTGCGCGGCATCAGCCTGGTTGCCGATAACGCCGCCCATATCGAGGGCCGTGTGGAGGGGCAGCGCATCGTGATCCTGACCGAGTTCGTGAAAAAGCGCTGAAACCTGCCGCGTTGCGGCGCCAATTGCGGTGACGCTGCGACGCGGCGGACATAAAATTACAAAGTTGCAGCAATTTCAGTTGCAATGTTGCGTGCCGAATGTATCTCTACCGTCATGACCCGCGCCGATTCTGCGGCGCGGCATGAATGGCAGCCTGCTTGCAGGCCTTACACGGATAGGAGCGCCCCATGGCCCTGGACACTCAGCCCGCGATCGCGCCTTATGACGCGCCCATCAAAGACCTTTATGAAATCGGCGAGATGCCGCCGCTCGGCCATGTGCCGAAAAACATGTATGCTTGGGCGATCCGCCGCGAGCGTCATGGCGAGCCCGAACAGGCGATGCAGCTGGAGGTCGTGCCCACCTGGGAGATCGACAGCCATGAGGTGCTGGTTCTCGTGATGGCGGCGGGCGTCAATTACAACGGCGTCTGGGCCGGGCTCGGCGTGCCGATCTCGCCCTTTGATGGCCACAAGCAGCCCTATCACATCGCGGGGTCCGATGCCTCGGGCATCGTCTGGGCGGTGGGTGACAAGGTGAAGCGCTGGAAGGTCGGCGATGAGGTCGTGGTGCATTGCAACCAGGACGATGGCGACGATGAAGAGTGCAATGGCGGCGACCCGATGTTCTCGCCCACGCAGCGCATCTGGGGCTATGAGACGCATGACGGCTCCTTTGCCCAGTTCACCCGCGTGCAGGCCCAGCAGCTGATGCCGCGCCCCCGCCATCTGACCTGGGAGGAAAGCGCCTGCTATACGCTGACCCTCGCCACCGCCTATCGCATGCTGTTCGGCCATGCGCCGCATGACCTGAAACCGGGCCAGAATGTGCTGGTCTGGGGCGCCTCGGGCGGGCTTGGCTCCTATGCCATCCAGCTGGCGGCGGCGGCGGGTGCCAATGCCATCGGCGTGATCTCCGACGAGACCAAGCGCGATTTCGTGCTGTCGCTGGGCGCCAAGGGCGTCATCAACCGCAATGACTTCAAGTGCTGGGGTCAATTGCCCAAGGTGAACAGCCAGGAATACAATGACTGGCTGAAAGAGGCCCGCAAGTTCGGCAAGGCCATCTGGGACATCACCGGCAAGGGCGTGAACGTCGATATGGTGTTTGAACACCCCGGCGAGGCCACCTTCCCGGTTTCGACCCTGGTTTGCAAGAAGGGCGGCATGGTGGTGATCTGCGCCGGCACCAGCGGCTTCAACTGCACCTTTGACGTGCGCTATATGTGGATGCACCAGAAGCGCCTGCAAGGCAGCCATTTCGCCCATCTGAAGCAGGCCGCCGCCGCCAATGCCCTGATGTGCGAGCGCCGTCTGGACCCCTGCATGTCCGAGGTCTTCCCCTGGGCCGAGATCCCCAAATCGCACACGCTGATGCTGCGCAATCAGCACAAGCCCGGCAATATGGCCGTGCTGGTGCAGGCGCCGCGCACGGGTCTGCGCACCTTCGAGGATGCGCTGGAGGCTGGCCCGCGCGGCTGATCTTGCCCCGACGCAGCCTTCCAACGCCGCCCCGCAGTCATCGGGGCGGCGTTTTCCTGTTTTGTGTTAGGGCTTTGGTGACGTCTGTTGATCATTCTGCCGAAACTGTCACGGTGAACGGAAGGGTTGTTTCCGTTTTGCCAACAATCGGTGAGGTTGCAGCGCATGCCCCATGACTGGATATTTGAAGTGCTGGAGGATCTGCGCAGTTTTGCATTGGCGAATGACTTGCAAGCGCTGGCCGCCCAGATTGACACGACGCTGAAAGTGGCCGAGGCCGAGGTGACCGCGCGCGCAGAGGGGTTCGGGCCCTCCGGCCTGCCGATCTCGGGGCATAGCCGCCCGAATTGAGCGGAGAGCCTGCAACCGGGCTCGGGCGGGAACGGGCATAGGCGGGCACTGGCACGGGCGGCAGGCCCCAGACATGCCGCCCGTGCCCTGCCGCCCGTCTTCAGTCGGGAAATGTCAGGATCGAAAAGGATCAGGTCATGCCGCCATCCTGCCACGCCGCGTCGGGCGCCGCATACCCTGCCTGCGGTATGGCGCCGGGTTTCAGTGCGGCAGCAGGGCGGTCAGCCGGTCCAGCACCAGCCGCCATTCCTTGAAAAACAGCAATTGCCCGGTCTGCGGCAGGAACTCCACCTGCAATTCCGGGTAATCGCCCATCAGCTCGCGGATGGTCTGCACCGGAGTTTGCGGGTCTTGATCGCCCTGCAACAGCAAGACCGGCCCCGCCGCCGCATGGATCAGCCCCGACCAGTCGCGTTCCGAGCTGATGCATTCGCGGGTAAAGGCCTCATGCGCCGAGAGCTTCTCGCCCAGACAGACCTCCGACCCGGCCATCACCGCCGCGCGCACGACGGGATCGGCGAAGGTCTCCATATCGGCGGGCGAGCCGCCATTGACCTGGGCAAAGAATTTCTCCTTGCCCAGCTTGCGTGCAAGGCTGAACCCGGCCTGCACGAGGAAAGGCAGCACCTTGGGGGCATAGCGGGCATTTGCCAGAATGAAGCGCTGCCACTTGTCCATCCGGTCATATTGCGCGGCGCTGCGCAGCGGCAACTGGGCGGCACAGCCCAGAATGCCGCTCACCAGCGCAGGGCGCGCCACCTGCAAGGCCAGCGCAAAGCGCAGGTCGGCGCCAAGACAGATCACGGCGGCTGTCGCGATCCCCAGATGATCCAGCACCGCCGCATAATCCTCGGCGCAGCCCTGAATGTGATCGGGGCCCGTGGCATGCGGCGCGCTGCGGCCATAGCCCGCCCGCACCGGCACGATGACCCGCAGGCCGCGCCGCCGCGCCGCGCGCTCGGCCTCGGCGGGCCAGCGGATCAGCCCGTAATCCAGATGCATGAACAGCACCGGCCGCCCGCGCGGATCGCCGAACTCGATGAAATCCAGCCGCCGCCCCTGCGGGCCCCGGGCCTGCTGGAACTCCAGCGGGGGCAGGGTGCCGGTGGTGGCCATCGGCTCGGCGCCGCCGCTGGGGATCAGCGCCACATCCATCAGGCCCAGCACCACCCGCACCAGCTCTGACTGGCTGTGCGTCTCGGTCTTGGCGAGGATGGAGCGCGCCTGCGTGCGCACCGTCTCGATCGAGCGGCCCCGCTGCTCGGCGATCTCTTTCAGCGGCAGGCCCAGCGTGATGCCGCGCACGATCTCCACCTCGGCGGCGGTCAGGCCAAAGGCCTCTTGCACGGTCTGGCCGAAATCCTCGGGCCAGAACAGCTCGGTCGACAGCACCAGCGCCAGCCCCTTCTCCTCCAGCGCCGAGACGCGCAGGATGACCGGGCCGCCCGTCCGCTCGGAGCGGATGCGCAGCGTGGTGACCTGTTCGGCCCGCCCGCCCGCCACCTTGCGCATCACCCCTTGCAGCAAGGCCAGATCGCCGGGATCAAAGGGCAGATCGGTCAGCGGCCCGCCCTCGCGCAGGCCAAAAGCCCGCGCCGCCGCGCGGTTGCAGGCGGTGACACGCGCCCCGCCATCCGAGACGAAAGCGGCGGCGCGCGGGATCTCGTCCAGCGTCACGCGATAGCCTGTCACCTCGCGCGTGGCCTCGTAACGGTCCAGAAACACCCGGGCGCGGGTGACATGGGCGTCGATCTCGGGGTCGTCCAGCGGCACCGCGTTTTCGGTGGGTCCGACCCGCAGCCCCGAAATGCGCTGCTCCCAGACCTCCAGCAGATCCTCCAGCCGGATCGGGTCAAGCGCAACCTCATAGAGCCGATCCACGATCTCGGCGCGCTGCTCCGGTTCCGCAAAGCGGATCGAGTCGGGTTTCGCGGGACGTTCTGTCATGGCGGCAGCCTCTCGCAAATGCAGCAACCGGGCAAGTGTCTTGCGGCCCGCTGTCCATCCGGGTCTCGCCATTCCCGCACCCCGGCGCTATGCTGCGCCGCATGCAGGCCCCGGCCCTTACCTTCTCTGATGATCAGGCCGAAGCCTGGGACCGCGTGGCCGAACAGCTGCGCGGCATGGGTGTTGACCTGTTGGAGGGCAGCCTGACCCCGGCGACCGAGGGCAAAAGCACGGTTCTGGGCGTGATGGGCAAGGCCGGTTCTGGCAAGACCATGTTGCTTGCGCAGCTTTACAAGGCGTTGCAGGGGGCAGGGGTCGAGATCATCTCGGGCGATTACGAGGGCAAGCCCCGCAAGGATCGCCGCACCCTGGCGATTCTGGCGCCCACCAACAAGGCAGCCTCGGTCTTGCGCACGCGCGGCGTGCCCGCAACCACCATCCACCGCATTCTCTATACCCCGGTCTATGACCCGCAATATGAAAAGATCGCCGATTGGCTGACCGGCAATGGCACGCGGCCAGAGGTCGAGGGGCTGACCGAACTGGCGCTGGACCGGGCGAAGGCCTTTTACGAAACCAATGCCTCGGTGCCCGGTGCCTTGGCGGCGGCGGGCCTGCGCGGCAGCGATTTCATTCAGGGCTGGAAGCGGCGCGAGGAGCCGCTGGACATTGGTTTCATCGACGAAAGCTCGATGCTGGATGACCGCCAGTTTGACGATCT
>NZ_JAEULU010000100.1 GCF_016792925.1 Gemmobacter sp. | reverse complement strand
ATCATCGCCGAAGCTAGAGAGCCGATATGCAAGCATCCAATCGCCGAAACGACCAAACCGCCCACATATCTCTTCAGATTTCCATCAATGTCAAAGAGCGTGGAAAAACCTTTCAGGCGCTGATTTCTCAGCCATTCCTTCGGGCCATTTCCGATTTTTCGCTTCGGCGCTTCCGGTCGTTCAACCCGTCCCGCGTCTGCATCCCGTCGCTTCCGCTTCGGTGAGGAGGCTTCTAGGCCCGGGCACCAAAACCCGCAAGGGCAAAAAAGCATGAAGTTGCGAAAAATTCACGAAACCGTCGCAGAAGCCCTTGTTTCATTGGTATAATTTTTGCGCCTTTCCGCCTCACAGCGGCAGGATGCCCCCCTGATACGTCACCTTTCCGGCGCAGATCGTCAGGGCGATGGCGGTCTGGCCGAGTCGCTCTGGCGGAATCGCCTCGATGTCACCGTCGATCACCACAAGGTCGCCGCCCAGACCCGGGCGCAGCGTGCCACAGAGGTCTTCAATATGCGCGGCCCAGGCGCCCCCCGCCGTATAGGCATGCAGGGTTTCCATCAGGCTCAGCCGCTCATCCGCAGCGCCCTCATAGGGGGCACGGGTCAGCGCGCCCTGCAAGCCGCGCAGCACCGAAACATCCGTCACCGGCCAGTCCGAAGCATAGGCAACCGGCGCGCCGTGATCCTTCAGCGTCCGCCACAGATAGGCATCGCGGCGACGCTGCGGCGCAAAGCCCACGGTCATCGTCGGCTCCAGCGGGAAATCCATCACCCCCGGCGGGTGGGGAGGCTGCACGCTGGCGGTGATTCCCAAAGCGCCAAGGCGCGGCACGTCGGCGCGGTCGATCAGCTCGATATGCTCGATCCGGTGGCGGGCATCCGGGCGGCCATTGGCGCGCAGGGCGGCCTCATAGCCGTTGATGGTCTGCCGGACCGCGCCATCGCCAATGGCATGCACCGCGATTTGCAGCCCGCGCCGGTCGGCCTCGATGCAGATCGCGTCAAACTGCGCGGGCGGGAACAGCGGCGCGCCGCGTTCGCCGGGCGCGCCGGGATAATCGTTGATCATATAGGCGGTGCGGCTGTCGATCACCCCATCCATGAACATCTTCACAAAGCCCGCGCGCAGCATGTCGCTGTGATAGTCGGCGCGCAGGGCCTCGGCCCGGTCCAGCTCCGCAAGCTCCATATGCGGCTTCATATGGAAGGGCACCTTCACCCGCGCGGTCAGGCGGCCCTCGGCCTCCATCTCGGCCAGAAGGGCGCAGGTATAGCGGTTGCCATCCATATTCACCATGCTGGTGATGCCATGCGCCGCGCAATGGGCCAGACCTGCCGCCACCTTGCGCTTATCGGCCTCGCGCTGCGCGGCCGAGGGCCAGGGCTCCGGCTCGCCCCCCGTGGCGATGCCCAGTTGAAGATGCGCCTCGCCGCCCAGGGCCAGCACCGGGCCAAAAGCCTCGAACTCGCGCAGCTCGCCGCTGGCCAGACCATCGGCCCCCATCACCACCACATGCCCATGCGGCATCTCGGCGCCGTGCAGCAGACCCGCCGCCTGCAAGGCCGCCGTATTGGCCCAGACGGTGTGATGATCGGGCGCCATCATGGCAATCGGGCGATCCGCGATCACCGCATCCAGATCGTGACGGGTGACCGGATGCGCCAGAATGCCATATTCCGCCCCCTGCGCCAGCAGCACCGGCGCCTCCGGGTGTTTCTCGGCATAGGCTGCAAATGCCGCCTTCAGATTGTCGAGCCCATGCAACCCGCCCAGCTGCAACTGCGTCAACTCGGCACCGCCCAGCACCAGATGCAGATGGCTTTCCACAAAGCCCGGCAGCACCGTGCGCCCGCCCGCATCAATCACCCGCGTCTCCGGCCCGGCCAGAGCGGCCATGCCTGCCGCCGTCCCCACCGCCTGCACGCGCCCCGCGCGGATCGCCACCGCCTCGGCCCGCGGGCGCCCGGCATCCATCGTCAACACCTTGGCATTGGTCACAATCAGATCGGCCTGCATCGCGCGCCCTTTCATCTGTTCAAAAATATCCCGGGGGAGTCGCGCCGAAGGCGCGGCGGGGGCAGCGCCCCCCTTACGCCGCCTGCCCCTCGGCGATGGCGCAGAGCATCTCGAACATGATCGACACGCCCAGAAACGCCGTCCCGCCCGAGGGGTCGAAGGGTGGCGAAACCTCGACCAGATCGGCCCCCACGATCTTCACCCCGCGCAAGCCCATGGCCACCTGCAAGGCCTGCCACGAGGTCGGCCCGCCCACCTCCGGCGTGCCGGTGCCGGGCGCATAGGCGGGATCGACGAAATCAATATCATAGCTGACATAGGTATCGGCGCTGCCCGCCCGGCCCCGCGCCTCGGCCATCACATCCTCCACGCCCCGGGCATGGAACTCCTCGATCGGAATCACCCGGATGCCCACGGCCCGCGCGAAATCGCGATCCTCATTGTCGTAGGCGCTGCCGCGAATGCCAATCATCGTCACCCGGTTCGGGTCCAGCAATCCTTCCTCCACCGCGCGGCGGAAGGGGGTGCCATGGGTATACATCGTGCCGCCGAAATAGCTGTGGAACAGGTCGGTATGGCTGTCGAAATGGATCATCCCCAGCGGGCGATCCTTCGCCAGCGCCCGCAGGATCGGCAGGCTGCACAGATGATCGCCCCCGGCGGTCAATGGGATGATGCCCTTGGCGCGCACCTGCGTATAAAACGCCTCCATCCGCGCCAGACTGTCCATCACATCCGCCGGGTTCGGCCCCACATCGCCCAGATCGGCACAGCGCACCATCTCGAACGGCCGCGTGCCCGTGACGCCATTCTGCGCCCGGATCATGGTCGAGGCATCGCGCAACTGCCGAGGGCCATGGCGCGGCCCAGGGCGATTGGTGGTTCCGCCATCCCAGGGCGCGCCGATCAGCCCCACCTGCACCTCACCGATGCGCGGATGGTCAAGACCCACATGCGGCAGCCGCATGAAGGTGGGCACGCCCGCAAAGCGCGGCAGGTCAAAGCCGGAAACCGGGGTAAAGAACGCGTCCTGAGCCATCGAGCGCTGCCTTTCGCGAATTTGATCAGATCGCAGTCAAACACCGCGCCCCGGCAAAGTCATGCCCGAAAACGACATATCTTCCGGCGCGCCGCCGCAGGGCCTTGACCCTTCACCGCCCCTGCGCCTTCATCGGCCAAAGCCTCCAAAGGACAGTTTCCATGACCGAATCGCCCCGCCCCCCTGCCGGCCGCTCCCTGATCGGGCCGGATGTCGTGATCACCGGCGATATCGGCTCGGAAGGCACGGTGGAGATTCTGGGCCGCATTGATGGCAAGATCGCCGCCCGCACCGTGGTGGTGGGCGCCGAGGGGCGCATCACCGGCGCCATTTCTGCCGAAACCGTTGATCTGCGCGGCCAGCTGGAAGGGCAGATTTCCTGCGCCGCCCTCACCCTGCGCTCGGTCGCCCAGGTGCGCGCCGATGTGAATTACCACAATGTCAGCATCGAAAGCGGCGCCCAGATCGAGGGCCAGTTCGTGCGCGGCAAGGCCTGACGCGCGCTACTTCGGCGGGATCGAATAGGTCAGCGAGGCCCGCGCCACGGGCTCAGGCGTCCCGTCGGACTGGATCAGCACATCCCCCACAGCCAGCACGCGGCCCAGCTTCAAAAGCCGCGTGCGCGCGATCAGGTCGCGCCCGGCTGCGGGTTTGCGCATGAAGTCGATGTTGCAATTGGTGGTCACCGCCAACGCCACCGGCCCCAGCCGATGCAGGATCGCCAGATAGATCGCCACATCCGCCAGCGCGAACATCGCCCGGCCCGAGACCGTGCCGCCGGGCCGCAGATGCCGCTCGGCCACCACCAGCCGGATCACGCATTCCTCGCCCGCGGCCTCCACGACGAAATCGCCCGCCACCTGCGGAAACTCGCGCCCCAGAAAGGCCTGCAACTCGGCGACATTCATGGCTTTCCTCCGTTTTCTCCTGACGCTAGCCTTCTGCCAAAGCGGAGGAAACACAAGATGGCCAACCCTGATCTGCCCGACAGCCTGATCCTGACCGAACGTCACGGCGCGGTGACGCGGCTGGTGCTGAATGCGCCGGGCAGCCTGAATGCGCTGTCCGATGCCATGCTGGCGGCTCTGACCGGGGCGCTGGACAGACTCGCGCAGGATGCCACCACCCGCGTCGTCATCCTCGCCGGTTCGGGCAAGGCCTTCTGCGCCGGGCATGACCTGCGCGAGATGCAAGCGGCCCGAGCGCAATCCGACAAGGGGGCCGCCTATTTCCTCGACCTGTTCACCCGCTGCGGCGCCCTGATGCAGCGCCTCCCCGCCCTGCCCCAGCCGGTGATCGCCGAAGTGCATGGCATCGCCACCGCCGCAGGCTGCCAGCTGGTTGCCAGTTGCGACATGGCGGTCGCCGCCGAGGGCGCGCGCTTTGGGGTGAACGGCGTGAATATCGGCCTGTTCTGCTCCACCCCCATGGTGGCGCTGACCCGCAACCTGCCGCGCAAACAGGCGTTCGAGCTGCTGACCACCGGCGCATTCATCGAGGCCCATCGCGCCCGCGAGCTGGGTCTGGTGAACCGCGTCGTCCCGCCCGAGGTGCTGACCGCCGAGACCCTCGCCCTGGCGCAAACCGTCGCGGCCAAGCTGACCGCCGCCGTCAAGATCGGCAAGCGCGCCTTCTACGATCAGATCGGCCTGCCACTTGAGGCTGCCTATGCCCAGACCGCCGCGGTCATGGCCGAAAACATGCTGTGGCGCGACACCGAGGAGGGCATTCAGGCCTTCCTCGAAAAACGCGCCCCCGATTGGCAAGACCGGGGCTGACACCCCCGTTCATCTTGGCCCAAATATCCCGGGGGAGTCGCGCCAAAGGCGCGGCGGGGGCAGCGCCCCCTCACTCCGCCGACTGCACCGCCCGCACCAAGGCCTCCGGCAAGGCGAACTCCGCCAGCAGCCGCGCCCGCGCCTCGGCCGACATCTTGCGCGCGGTCTTGGCGACAATATCCACCATGTCGAGATCAGGCTCCGCCGCCGCGAACCCCGCGAAATAGTGGCGCACGAAAACGAAACAGATCACGTCCTCCAGCGCCTGCACTTGGCTGTCGCGCTTGATGCCTTCCTTGCGCAGCAAGACGCCCACCCGCTCTTGCGCGTCAAGGTCATAGCCCGCCGCCGCCATGATGCCGCCCACCCGCGCGGCATGGCGGCGGGCCTGTTCGCGGCGCCAGGCGAAATAGCCCACCTTGCCCTCGGGATATTCCTTGCGGGGCAACAGCCAGCGCTCCACATGCTGCCCCCGCGCCGCGATGCGCAGCACGTCATCGGCCTGCGGGAACCGGCGCTCCAGCTCTGCGCTCATCCGCTCGCCATTCAGCAGCGCCGCCGGGCGCCCGTCTTCCAAAGTGGGGTCTGCGGCATTCGCCGCGTCGATGGCCGCAAGGGCCGCTGCCAGATCTGCCATGCGCCTCTCCTGTTTTGCCCCAGACTGCCAAAGCCCGCCGCAAAAGGAAAGCGCCGCCCCGGTCGGGGGCGGCGCTTTGGTCATTCGGCCACGATCAGCTTGGGCTTGGCCTCGCCCGGCGGCGGGCGGCGCTCCAACTGGCTGACCCGCGCCTCCAGATCGGTGAGGCCCTCGGTCAGCGCCTCGGGCGGCAGCACCTCGGCCTCGCGCTCTTTCTGGCCCACCAGACCGCGCGTCAGCCGCCCGATCAGCGCAGAGAGATCATCCATGATCAGATAGAAGGCCGGCACCACGATCAGGCTCAGCACGGTGGAGACGATGATCCCGCCGATCACCGCCGTTGCCATCGGGGCGCGGAAGGCCCCGCCCTCGCCCACCCCGAGCGCCGAGGGCAACATGCCCGCCGACATGGCGATGGAGGTCATGACAATCGGCTGCGCCCGCTTGTGCCCGGCCTCGATCACCGCCTGAAAGCGGTCCATCCCGCGCGCCTGCATCTCGATGGCGAAATCGACCAGCAGGATGGCGTTCTTGGTCACGATCCCCATCAGCATCAGAATGCCGATCATCACCGGCATCGACAGCGCCGATTGCGTGATGATCAGCGCCGCCGCCACCCCGCCAATCGCCAGCGGCAGCGAGAACAGGATGGTGAAGGGCTGAATGACCGAGCGGAACAGAAGCACCAGCACCGACAGCACCAGCATCAGCCCCATCAGCATGGCATTGCCAAAGCTCTGGTTCATCTCGGCCTGAATCTCGGCATCGCCGGATTTGGTGATGCGCACGCTGGGCGGCAGCTTCAGCCCGTCGATGGCCGTCTGGAAGGCGGCATCCGCCGTATCCAGCGCCACCCCCACCGGCAGGTTCGCGCCAATGGTGGCCTTCCGCTCTCGGTTCAGGCGCTCCACCATGGAGGGGCCCTGCGAGATGGTGATCTCCGCCACCGCGTTCAGCGGCACGGTGCCGCCGGTCACGGTGGGCACTTTCAGCGCCGCGATGCGGGCAATGTCGCCCCGCGTCGCATCGTTCAGCCGCACCCGCACCGGGATCTGGCGGTTGTCCACCGTCAGCTTGGCCAGCGCCGCGTCATAATCGCCAATCGTCGCCACGCGCACCACATCGGCAATCGCCGCCGTGGTCACGCCCAGCCGGGCCGCCTCTTGCAGCTTGGGTTCGATATGCAGCTCGGGGCGCGGCAAGGCCCCCGAGGAGGCCACATTCGCCAGATCGGGGTTGCCCGACAGCGCCGCCTCCAGCTGCGCCACCGCCGTGTTCAGGTCCGCCTCGTCCGAGGACAGCACCGAATAGGACAGATCCCGCTCGCCCCGGTCGTTCAGCTTGGTGATGCGGGCATCGGGAACGGCGCGCAGCAGATCAAAGATTTCCGCCTCGATCACGTTTTGCGGCCGCTCGCGCCCCTCCGATGCCACATCGGGCACGATCAGATTCACCACCGGCACGGCATTCGCCATCTGGCCCAGCTTGTGCAGCAGCGAATGGTCCAGCTTCTCCAGAATCACCGCGATGGAGGCGCGGCGCAGGTCCAGATCGCCGGTGGGCGAGGTGCCACCCACGATCAGGATGCGCTCCACCCCTTCCACATCCTTGATCAGCTCATACATCTGATCGGTGGCGCGCTCGGTTTCATCCAGCGTGGTGCCGGGCGGCAGTTCGACTGACACCGAAATCCGGCTGACATCCTCGGGTGGCATGAAGCTGCCGGGCACTTGCACCATGAAGAATACCGACACGATCAGCGCCACAATGGCCCCCAGCAGCGTCAGATAACGCGCCGGGATGACCCACAGATGGCCCGCCGTGGTGCGCCGCACCACCTCCATGTAGCGCGCCATGAACCAGCCGTCTTCATGGCCGTCGCCATGGCCCACCGCATCCTTGGCGCGCATCAGATAGGCCGCCATCAAGGGCGTGATCAGCCGCGCCACCAGCAGCGAGAAGGCCACCGCAATTGCCACCGTCATGCCGAATTGCCGGAAATACTGCCCCGGAATGCCGGGCATGAAGCTGACCGGCACAAAAACCGCGATGATGGTGAAGGTGGTGGCAATCACCGCCAGCCCGATCTCGTCCGCCGCGTCAATCGCCGCCCGATAGGGCGATTTTCCCATGCGGATATGGCGGGCGATATTCTCGATCTCCACGATCGCATCATCCACCAAGATGCCCGTCGCCAGCGTAATGGCGAGGAAGGACACAAGGTTGAGCGAGAAGCCCAGCAGATCCATGATATAGAAGGTCGGAACCGCGGACAGCGGCAGGGCCACTGCCGTGATCAGCGTGGCGCGCCAGTTGCGCAGGAAGGCCAAGACCACCAGCACGGCCAGAGCGGCACCTTCTATCAGGGTGTGAAGCGCGCTTTCATAATTGCCATAGGTATAGAACACCGTGTCATCGACCAGCTCGATGCCCACGCCGGGGTTTTGGGCGCGCAGCGTGTCCAGCGCCGTATTCACCGTTTCCGCCACCGAGACCTCCGAGGCCCCCTTGGCGCGGAACACGGCAAAGGTCACCACCGGATCGCCGTTGAAGCGCACAAAGCTGCGCAGCTCCTCATAGGTATCGGATATCGTGCCCAGATCGGTCAGCCGCACATGGCGCCCGCCACCCACCGAGATCATGGTGTTCGACAGGGTCTCCACGGTCTGCGCATTGCCCAGCGTGCGGATCGACTGTTCGGTGATGCCCAGCTCGGCCCGGCCCGAGCCGATATTGGCATTGGTCGCGCGCAGCTGCGCCGAAACCGCCTGCGCGGTGATCCCCCAGGAGCCCAGCTTCACCGGGTCCAGCTCGATGCGCACCTCGCGGTCGGCCCCGCCGTAACGATCCACCCGGCCCACACCGGGGCGGCCCTGAAGCGCGCGCTTGATCGTGTCATCCACGAACCAGCTCAGCTCTTCCATCGTCATGTCGGGGGCCGAGACCGCGAAGGTCATGATCGCCTGCCCCTCGACATCGACGCGCGAGACGATGGGCTCATCCACATCGGCGGGCAGATCGCCGCGGATCTTGTCGATGGCGTCCTTCACATCCTGCACCGCCTTGTCGGTCGGCACTTCCATGCGGAATTCGACAAGGGTCTGGCTGTTGCCATCGGAAATCTTGGTGGTGACATTCTTCACCCCCGCGATGCCCGCCACCGCGTCCTCGACCTCCTTGGCGACCTGGGTTTCCAGCTCGGCCGGGGCGGCGCCGCCCTGCGAGACCGACACCGCGACCAAGGGCACGTCGATATTGGGGAAGCGCGTGATGGGCAGGCTGTTGAAACTTTGCCAGCCCAGCACCATCAGGATGAAAAAGACAAGGATCGGGGCAATCGGGTTGCGAATCGACCAGGCAGAGAAATTCATGGCGCGCCCCTCATTGCGTCGCGGTCAGGACGGGGTTGATATGATCCCCGTCACGCACAAAAGCGCCCGCCTTGGTCACGATCTGGTCGCCCTCGGCCACGCCTTCGGTGATCTCCACCCAGGCGCCATCCCGAATGCCGGTTTTCACCACCACTTCGCTGACGATCCCCTTGGCATCCACCTTGCGCAGGATGGCGCCTTCGGCCGTTGACCCGACCGCCGAGACCGGCACGGCCAGCGCATCACGCTCAGCCACCAGAATTTCGGCATCGGCATACATGCCCGACCGCACCGTGCGGGCGTTTTCGATGGCGATGCGCGCAATCCCGAGCCGGGAGGTGGAGTTCACCCCCGGCTCCACCAGCCGCACCTTGCCGCGCAACGGCTCGGCATTGCCGGCGGTGCGGATCAGCGCCGCCATCCCCGGTTGCAGCCGCACCAGATCGGCCTCGGCAATCTCGGCCTTGGCCTCCAGCGCGCCGTCCTTCATCAGCACGAACATCGGCGTGCCAGCCGCCGAAGCCACCGCCCCGATTTGCGCATTGCGCGACAGAACCTCGCCCGCCACCGGCGCCACCACCTTGGTGCGGGTCAGGTTCAACTCCACATTGGCCAGCTGCGCCTCGGCGCTTTCGACCTGAGCCTGCGCCGATTCCAGCGTTTGATGCGCTGCTTCGGCCCGGGCCGCGCTGGCCGTGGCCGTGGCCAGCGCCTGATCCAGCGCCGCCTGGCTGGCATTGCCGCTCTTGTTCAGGGCCTTGCTGCGCTCGGCCACCCGCGCCGCCTCATCGGCAGAGGCGCGCGCCTCCAGCACCCCGGCCTCGGCCTGCGCGACCGAGGCACGGGCCGCAGCCAGCGCGGCCTTCAACTGGCTGCGGCTGAGTTCCAGCGTCGAGGTCGAAAGCGTGGCCAGCACCTGCCCCGCCTCGACGAAATCGCCCGCCTCGGCCTCCAGCGTCTCGATGGGCTGGCCTTCGACCAGCGGCTGCACCAGCACCTCCTCCACGGCGCCGACCAGCCCGCCCGCGATCACCCGGTCGCGCAGATGGCGCATCGACACCGCCGAGACCGAAATGGCCGGCGCCGCAGAGGACCGCTCGGCGGGCGCGCCCTCCGTCTCCGTCCCGGTTTGCGCCCCGACGGGCAGGGCCGACAGCGGCAAGGCAGAGATCAACAAAACAGTCAGAATACGCATGGCTCTACCTTTCAGCCCGGGCAGACGCGACCTCGGACAGGATCACGTCGATGATACGAAGAATGAGGTGCAGCAGCCCCTCGCGATCCGGGCGCGAGGCATCCAGCCGCCCCTGCATCGCGGTGGCCTTCACCATCATCACCAGCAGGCTGGCATGATGGCAGAAACGGGCCTCCGCCTCGGCCAGAGGCAGGCGGGTGACATGGCTGAAGGCGCGGGTCAGAAAGGCCGTCACCTCGGCCTCCTTCATGCGCACCACGGCGGCAATTTCGGATTTGCGGGCAGCAACGGCGTTGATCTCGGCCCAAAGCGGGCCATCCACGCAGCCGCCGCATTCCTCGGCCACGCGCTCATGCAGGGCCTGGCGCAGCGCGGCCAGCGGATCGGGGGCGCCCAGCACCTCGGCGAACTTGGCCTCCACATCGGCAATATCGCGGCGGATCATCGCCTCGACCATCGCCGCCTTGGAGGGGAAATAGCGATAGAAATTGCCCACGCTCATGCCCGCCGCACGCGCCAGCTCCTGCATCGAGGCGCCGTCAAAGCCCTTTTCGGCAAAGGTGGTGCGGATGCTTTGCAGGATTTCGGCTTCGCGCGCCTCGCGCGGATCGGGCGGCGCCGTGGAATGGGCAAGGCAGAAGGCCATCAGACACCCGCAGATTGACGGAATGAACGTTCATTCACAGCAATGCCAGACCTGAACCATTTGGTCAATCAAATTGCTGTTTCGGTCAATATACGCAGGGAAAGGCGGGGCGGATCACTCCGCCCGCCGGGCCTTCATTCCGCGCGGGACAGCGGGCGCCCCTCGGCCCGCGCCTCTGCCCGGCGCCATGCCTCTTTGGACCAAGCGAAAGCCAGCATCAGCGCAATGCCGCCACCGATCAGCGCACTGTCCAGCGCCAGGCTGGGCGGCGAGATCGCCTTGATCCCGTTGCAGGTATAGCACAACACCACCCCCAGCCCGAACACCGCCAGGCCGTTGCGCCCCAGCAGGGCAAAGGGCGCGGCAAAGCGGCTGGCGCAGGCCCGGCGCAGCCAGGGCCAGCAGGACAGCACATAGGCCAGCGCCAGCGCATGCAGCAGGCGCGGCATCGTCAGATAGGTCTTGTCAAAGCCCAGCACGAACCACGGCGTATGAAGCGCCTCCTGCACATGCCACATGCCCCGGCCAAACCATTCCTGCGCAGGCTTGCCCGCCACCGGAATATTCAGCGCCACAAAGGCCGAAACCGCCATGAACAACAGGCAGGCCACCACCAGCCAGCGCTTCACCGGCACCAGACGCTCGCCCCGCTTGATGGCAAGGCCGGTCAGCAGGCCGATGATGAACAAAAGCTGCCATGTCAGCGGGTTGAAGAACCAGCCGCCCTTGTTGGGAAAGCTGGGAATGTTGATCCACCATTGCGCCGCCACGCCGTAAACCAGCACCGAGACCACCAGCAGCCGCCGCGGCGCACGATGCGCGCACCACAGCATCACCGGCCCGGCAAACAGCAGGGCGGCGTAAAGCGGCAGGATATTGGCATAGCCAAGCTGATGGCTCAGCAGCGGGATGCCGACCAGCGCTTGCAGCGGAAACTTGTGCAGCGCCGTCACCGCATTGCGCTGCATCAGCGGGAAATACCCGCCCCAATAGGCAAAGCCCGCCGACAGCGCGATGGCAATCATCGTGGTGACGATATGCACCTGATACAGCGCCCAGACCCGCCGCCACATCTTGCCCACGCCCGGCCAATAGGGGCCGGGACCGGCAAAGAACTTGCCATAGGCCAGCCCGGCCGCAATGCCAGACATCAGCACAAAGCCCTCTGCCGCATCGGAAAATCCGAAATTGCGGGTGGTGATGTTCTCGTAGATCGTGCCGGGCGTGTGGTTGATGAAGATCGAGATCAACGCCAGACCGCGCAGCACGTCCAGCCGCAGGTCGCGCACCGAGCGCGCGCCGCCCATCGCGGTTCCCTCAGGCCCCGACATGCGCGGACCCTGTGGTGGCCGGGGCTTCCGTCATGGCGTGCATCTCGCCCTCCCATTGCCCGAGGATCTCGCGCTGACGGCGCATCACCGGGGCCTCCTCCAGATCGGTCGGCGTCAGGAACAGCCCACCGCTGGCCTTGCGCGAGGACCAGCTGATGATCAGCGGGGCCAGCATCATCGGCACCAGCACGGGCAGCATCCACACCACCAGCCATGGCGCCAGATACCACGTTGCCGCAAGGCTGACCACGCCGGTCCAGACCACCCAGTGACTCGCCGCCCAGGCCTCGGCCAGGCTCAGCCGGGCATCGCCGCGATTGTTGGTGGGCCAGCCGCCATCGCGGCCCAGAATCACCTGAAACACGCTGCGCGTCTGATAGCACAGCAGCACCGGCGCCGAGATCGAGGAGAACAGCAGCTCCGCCAGCATCGAACCGAAGGCCCGCAGCGCCCCGCCGAAGGTTTGCGCCCGCCCGCTCATCGCCGCATGCAGCGCCACGGCGAATTTCGGCAGAATCAGCAGGCCAAAGACCCCGATGGCCAACCCGATGGCCTTGGAGGTTTCGGCCTGCGGGAAGATGGGGAAGGGCCAATAGGGTTCGGGAAAGTAATCGGGCGCGGGCGCGAAGAAGGGCGCCGCCACCGAGGCCAGCATGAAGCCGATCCAGAACAGCGGCGAGATATAGGCCATGATGCCCTGAAAGAACACGAAGCGGCTCCAGGGCAGCAGGCCCGGCGCATGCAGCAGCCGCACATGTTGCAGGTTGCCCTGACACCAGCGGCGGTCGCGCTTGGCATGATCGACCAGATTTTCCGGGCCTTCCTCGAAACTGCCCTGCAAATCGTCATCCAGCCGCACCCGCCAGCCCGCGCGGGCCAGCAGCGCCGCCTCGACGTAATCATGGCTCATGATATGGCCGCCAAAGGGCGGCTTGCCGCGCAGCTCGGGCAGGCCACAGCTTTCGGCAAAGGCGCGCACCCGGACGATGGCGTTATGGCCCCAGAACGGGCCAGACCGGCCCTGCATCATGGCAAGCCCGCGCGCAAAGATCGGCGAGTGGAAAGCGGCCGAAAACTGCATGGCGCGGCCAAAGCGGGTTTCGGCGCGCGTCACCACCGGCAGGGTTTGCAACAGGCCGATGTCGGGCTCGGCCTGCATGCGGCGCGCCATCTCGACGATGGTTGCGCCCTCCAGCAGGCTGTCGGCATCCAAGATCAGCGCCAGCTCGTAGGCGCCGCCGGATTTCATGATGAAATCCTCCACATTGCCGGCCTTCTTGCCCTTGTTGTCGGTGCGGCGGCGATAGAACATCCGCCCCTCGGCCTTGCGGTCCTGCACCAGCCGCAGGAACCACAGGCGTTCCTTGGCGGCGATGCCCTCATTGCGGCTGTCCGACAGGATGGCGAAATGGAACAGATCGCCAAAGCCGGTGGCCTGAAGGCTTTCATCCATCGCTGCCACGCGGGAAAAGGTGGTCACCGGGTCTTCGTTATAGACCGGCACCAAGATCACCGTGCGCTCGCTCAGCGGGCCTTGCAGCTGCACCCGCGGCGGCAGCGCCTCAGTGGTCAGCCCCATCAGCCCCTGCACCGCCCCCCAGGCCAGCCACCAGGT
>NZ_JAEULU010000077.1 GCF_016792925.1 Gemmobacter sp. | reverse complement strand
GTTCGGGTTCGGGTCCACCTCGGAGAACACCGCGCGGCCGAGGCCCGCAGCCTCAAGAATATCAAGGGCTTGCACGGTGATCGGCAGCGAGGCCAACGCCTTGTCGGTCACCAGCAGGGGCTTTGCGATGCCAGCGGCCTTGCACTGCTCGGCCAGCTCCGCGATGCGGCCCACGCCGAATTTGATCGCGGTCGGGTAGGACCAGTTCCGGTTCGGAACGTTATGGGTCATTTCGTCACCTTTTTCAGATGGTAGGATTTCGGCCGGGTGACCGAATGGAAGCCGAGATAGGAGAGCGAGCCGCCGCGCCCGGTATCCTTGCAGCCGGTCCAGCACAGAGCCGGGTCCAGATAATCGCAGCGGTTCATGAAGATGGTGCCGGTTTCGATCTGCGCGCCGATGGCGGCGGCGGCGTCCGCGTCGGCGGTCCAGATCGAGGCGGTGAGGCCATAGGGCGAGTCGTTCATCAGTTTGATGGCTTCGTCATCGCCCGAAACCTTCATGATGCCGACGACCGGGCCGAAGGATTCCTCCATCATCACCCGCATGGAATGATCAACATTCACAAGGACTTGCGGGGCGAGATAGGCGCCGCCATCATCGGCGGGGAAGTTAGCGGGGTCGATCAGCGGCTTGGCGCCTGCGGCCACGGCCTCGGCGATTTGCGCCCGCACCACGGCGGCGAAACGCTTGTTGGCCATCGGCCCGAGGGTGGTCTCGGCGTCAAAGGGATTGCCGAGTTTCAGCCCGTTCACCCATTTCACCGCCTTTTCCACAAAGGCATCATAAAGCGATTCATGGACATAGACGCGCTCGATGCCGCAGCAGCATTGCCCGGCATTATACATGGCGCCATCCATCAGGCTGTCCACCGCCGCCTCCAGATCGGCATCATGGCGGACATAGCCGGGGTCTTTGCCGCCGAGCTCCAGCCCGGTGCCGGTGAAGGTGCCAGCGGCGGCCTTTTCGATGGCGGCGCCACCGCCGACCGAGCCGGTGAAGTTCACAAAGCCGAAGGAGCGCGCGGCGATCAGCGCCTCGGTCGTCGGGTGATCCAGAACAATATTCTGGAAAACGTCTTCAGGGACCCCTGCGGCGTGGAAGGCGGCGGCGAGTCGCTCGCCTACCTTAAGGGTCTGGCTGGAATGTTTCAGCATCACCGTGTTGCCCGCGATCAGGCCGGGCACCAAAGTGTTGATCGTGGTGATGAAAGGATAGTTCCATGGCGCGATGATGAAGATGACGCCGACAGGTTCGCGGGCCAGATAGCGGGTGAAGGTCTCGCCATCCTCGACGATTTCGGGGGCGAGGGTTTTCTCGGCAATGGCCGACATATAGTCCACCCGGGCATTCAGCGGGCCCCATTCGCCGCCAAAGCGGGTGGGGCGGCCCATTTGCCAGGCCAGTTCGGCCACCAGTTCATCCTTGTCTTCCAAGAGCTTAGCGACACCGGCCTTCACCAGCGCGATGCGTTCGGCCAAGGGCCGGGCGGCCCAGCCCTTTTGTGCGGATTTGGCGCGGGCGGCGGCGGCGAAGGCCGCGTCGCGGCTGACGGGCACGCGTTCCAGCCAGACCGAGCCGTCCACCGGCGAGATGAGTTGAATGGGGTTCATAAGGTCTTTCCTTTTCGGTCGGGCGGCGTGCGGTGCGGTCACCTTTGGCCGAATTGGGGCCTGTTGGGCAGGCGCCCGAGGGTTTTTGCGGTGTAACGGGCTATACGCTTTTGGCCTGATTTCGGGCCTGAGGGTAAGCGGCTGTACAGTTTGGGCCGATTTTGCGGATCGGCCCGAAACAGGGTCAAGCGCGATCAAAGCCGCGCTGGCGTTCCCAATCGGTGACGACGCGGTTTTGCTCGGCCAGCTCCCATTCGGCGGCATGGACATAGTGATCCACCACCGCATCGCCAAAGGCGGCGCGCAGCATGGCGGAGCGGTTGAGCGCGGCACTGGCGGCCCCGAGGGTCTTGGGGATCTCGCGCGCGCCGGCGGCGGCATACATGTCGCCCTTCATCTCGGGCTCCAGCGGCAATTTGCCCTCGATCCCGGCGAGGCCTGCGGCGAGAAGGGCGGCGCAGGCGAGGTAGGGGTTGAGGTCGGCGCCGCCGATCCGGCATTCGACGCGGATGGCCTTGCTGCCCTCGCCGCAGACGCGGAAGCCTGCGGTGCGGTTGTCGCAGGACCAGACGGCCTTGGTGGGGGCGAACATGCCGATGACGAAGCGTTTGTAGCTGTTGACGTAAGGCGCGAGGAAGGCGGTGATTTCCTCGGCATGGGCGAGTTGGCCCGCCATATAGTGCTTCATCAGGGCGCTCATGCCCTGCGGGTCGGTGCGGTCGAGGAAGGCGGGTTGGCCGTCCTTCCACAGCGACTGGTGGATATGGCTGCTGCTGCCCGCCTTGCGGTGGTCATATTTGGCCATGAAGGTGACCGAGGCGCCGTGCTGTTGCGCGATCTGCTTGCAGGCCAGTTTGATGATGCTG
>NZ_JAEULU010000069.1 GCF_016792925.1 Gemmobacter sp. | reverse complement strand
CCAAGGCGGAAAACGATGCGGCATTGGCGCGGATGCGGGCCAGCGGGTTGACCGAATTCCACGAGCTGACCGAGGCAGAGCGCGCCGCCTGGATCGCGGCACTGGCGCCGGTGCAGGAGGCGATGGCGGCGCGGATCGGGCAAGACACGCTGGATATGGTGCGCGAGGCCGCGGCCGAGTGAGCGGCCCCGATTTTTCGTCGAAAAATCGCGCGCGCGCCTCGGATGCAGGCCGCGCGCATTTGACGCAAATCAAGGCTGCGGCGGGGCAAGGCCGCTATCGTATTCCTGCGCAGGACAGGAGGATCAGGGCATGACTCATCACGACAGGGAAAGGCGGGGCGCTCGCAGCCGCGAGGCGGTGATGTTTCACGCGGTCTTTCTGGCGCCCACCGTGGTAATCGCGGCCTTGGCGGCGCTGGAACTGGCGCTGCTGCTGTGGCATGTTCTGCCCTAGCGCAGCAGGAGTGCGCGGAAATCATTCACATTGGTGCCGGTGGGGCCGGGGCTGAACAGATCGCCCAAGGCCGCGAAAGCGTTATAGGCATCATGCCCGGCCAGCAGGGCCGCCGGGTCTTGCCCGAGGCCGCGCAGCCGCGCCGCGCTGTCGCCGCTGGCAAAGGCGCCGGCATTGGCCTCTGACCCGTCGATGCCGTCGGTATCGGCGGCCAGCGCCGCGACGGGCACCCCTTCGGCGGCCAGCGCAAAGGCCAGCAGAAATTCGCTGTTCCGGCCCCCCTTGCCGCCCGCGCCCCGCAGCGTCACGGTGGTTTCGCCGCCCGACAGGATCACCACCGGGCGGCGGAACGGGCGGTCGCGCAGCGCCACTTCGCGGGCGATGGCGGCATGGACGCGGGCGACATCGCGCGCCTCACCCTCGATGGCATCGGACAGGATCACCGCAGGCACGCCCTGCGCCGCGGCCCGTGCCGCCGCCGCCTCCAGCGACAGGCGGGCCGAGGCGATGACGCGCAGCTGATGCCCGGCAAAGCGCGGGTCGGCGGGATCGGGCGCCGCGCCCGCCTCGCCTTCCAGCCAGGCGGCCAGGCGCGGCGGCAGGTCGATGCGCCAGGCCTTGACCAGCGCGCGGGCGGCGGCGCGGCTGCTGGCATCGGGCACGGTGGGGCCAGAGGCCACCTGCGCCGGATCATCGCCCGGCACGTCTGACACCACCAGCGTGACCAGCCGCGCCGGGTGGCACTCCAATGCCAGCCGCCCGCCCTTGATGCCGGATACCTGCTTGCGGATGGCATTCATCACCGAGATCGGCGCGCCCGAGGCCAGGAGCGCGCGGTTCAGCGCCGCCTCATCCGCCAGCGTCAGATCGCCGGGCGGGCTGGGCAGCAGGGCCGAGCCGCCGCCGCAGATCAGCGCCACCACCAGATCGTCAGAGCCAAGGCCCTGCACTGCCTGCCGCAGCGCCTCGGTCGCCGCCAGCCCCGCCGCGTCGGGCACCGGATGCGCGGCCTCCAGCACGCGGATGGCGCGGGTCGGGCAGGCATAGCCGTAGCGGGTGACCACCACCCCCTCCAGCGGATGCGGCCAGAGCCGCTCGAAGGCGGCGGCCAGTTGCGCCGCCCCCTTGCCCGCACCGATCACCACGGTGCGGCCCTTGGGCGGTTCGGGCAGATGGGCGGCCAGCGCCTGCGCCGGGTCGGCGGCGGCCACGGCGGCCTCGAACAGGCCGGTGAGGAAGGCGCGGTCGGCGGGCGTCACAGCGCGACATCCATCACGAGGATCCCCGCCAGCCCGCCCTCGGCTGCCGCCACCAGCCGGGAGCCCAGCGCCTGATGCGCCGGGTCGGCCAGATAGGCATCGCGCGCGGCCACATCGCGGAAATCGCACCAGAACAGGTCGTGAAACCCCTGCACCACCGCTGTTTCGGGGGAAAGATTGGGGAAGCTGCGGAAATCCTCCATCCCCTCCAGATGGCCGCGCAGGGCGGCAAGCCCGGCGTAAAGCTGCTGCTTTTCCGCCTCGGTCACCTCTGCGCGAAAGCGCAGCGCCACGATATGCCGGATCATCTGGCCCCTCCCCCATCGCGCTGGCAGGGTCGCGCGGATTGCGCGGATCGGCAAGCCCCACCCATTGCACCCGCCCTCGTTTGCGCTACCATTCCGGCACAAAACAGGAGGGCCGCATGCGCCAATTCCCCAAGACCTATACCCCGTCCGACAGCCGCTATGACCAGATGGTTTACCGCCGCTGCGGTCATTCGGGGCTGAAACTGCCCGCCATCAGCCTGGGCCTGTGGCATAATTTCGGCGAGGACACCCCTCATGCGGTGAAACGCGCCATCTGCCAGACCGCCTTTGATCATGGCATCACCCATTTCGATCTGGCCAACAACTATGGCCCGCCCTTCGGCAGCGCGGAGGAGGCCTTTGGCCAGATCCTGCAACAGGATTTCGCGCGGCACCGCGATGAGCTGATCATCAGCAGCAAGGCGGGCTATGACATGTGGCCGGGGCCCTATGGCGAATGGGGCAGCCGGAAATATCTGATCGCCTCTTGCGACCAGTCGCTGAAGCGCATGGGCCTTGATTACGTCGACATTTTCTATTCGCACCGTTTTGACCCGGACACCCCGCTGGAAGAAACCATGGGCGCGCTGGATCACATCGTGCGGTCGGGCCGGGCGCTGTATATCGGGATTTCCAGCTATAACTCGGCCCGCACCCGCGAGGCGGTGGCGATCCTGCGCGAGATGGGGACGCCGCTGCTGATCCATCAGCCCAGCTACAACATGCTGAACCGCTGGGTGGAGCGGGACGGGCTGAAAGACACGCTGGCCGAGCTGGGCGTGGGGTCGATTGCCTTCACGCCGCTGGCGCAGGGGATTTTGACGAAGAAATACCTGAACGGCATTCCGCAGGGCAGCCGCGCCGCGCAGGGCAAGAGCCTGGCGCCCGAGACGATCACCCCGCGCGCGCTGGAAAGCGTGCGGGCGCTGGATGCGATTGCGCAGGCGCGCGGGCAGACGCTGGCGCAGATGGCGATTGCCTGGGTCTTGCGCGATGAGGGGATCACCACGGCGCTGATCGGGGCCTCCAAGCCCGAGCAGGTGGTGGACTGCGCGGGCGCGGTAGGCAATCTGGCCTTCACTGCGGCCGAGCTGGCCGAGATCGACCGCATTGCGGCGGAGGAGGACATCAACCTTTGGGCGCGGTCTTCGGAAGGGGCTTGATTTGACGCCCCCTCGATTTGACGCCCACTTGATTTGACGGGGGCTTGATTTGACGAAGGCGGGGCCGCGCGGTAGCAAGGCCCTGCCAGCCCTTTGCCAGCCTTGCTTTCACCTGCGGGAGACCATCCCGCCCCAAGAGAACAGGGTTCCGATGCGGCAGATTGCCCATTTTCCGACCGATCACGCCGCGCAATATGTGGCGACCATGGCCAAGCATTTCGGCCACAAGATTGCAGTAGAGATCACCGGCGAGGCTGCACTGCTGCGCTTTGACGCGGGCGAGGGGCGTCTGGTGCCGCAGCCCGGCGGCATCGCGCTGAGCGTGGAGGCCGCAACGGCGGAGGATGCCGCCATGCTGGCCGATGTGCTGGAGCGCCACCTGCTGCGCTTTGCCCATCGGGAAGACCCGGCAGCGCTGCTCTGGGCCGCAGAATAAGGCGCCGCAACAAGGGCAGAAGGGCGACCCGAGGGCCGCCCTTCGTATTTGTGAACGAACGATCACATTACATGAATGCGCGTTCAGAACGTGTAATTCATGGTCAGGGCAATCGCCCGGCCCGGCTCTTGCTGGCCGATCACGGTGGAGTAATCGCCGCCATAGCTGGCACGGTCGATATAGGCCTGATCGAACAGGTTGGTGACCTCGGCGCGGATGACCAGATTTTCCATGTTGGAAGGCTGGTATTCGGCAAAGACATCCACCGTGGTGTAACCGG
>NZ_JAEULU010000049.1 GCF_016792925.1 Gemmobacter sp. | reverse complement strand
GAGCGGACCAGAAAGCAGATCGCCCAGATTGACGATCTCGGTGATCCCCTGTGCGTCAATATCCGCCAGCACCGCCGCCAGCGCATCGGCATTGCCATGAATATCGGCGATGGCGGCGAAGCGGCGCCCCATCAGCCGCGCGCCGGGATGTTCAGGCCCTTCTGCACCGCGGGCCGCGCAAGGAAGCGCTCCAGATAGGCCGGAACATGCTGCAACCCGGCCCAGCCCACGATGTCGCCCGCCTTGTAAAAGCCGGTCAGCGTGTTCAGCCAGGGCCCAATCGCCATATCGGCGATGGAATATTCGCCCGCGATCCAGTCACGCCCTTCCAGCGCGCCATCCAGCACCTTCAAAAGCCGCGCGGCCTCGGCGCGGTAGCGCTCTTTCGGGCGCGGGTCTTCCACCTCCTTGCCCGCGAAATGGTGAAAGAAGCCCAGTTGCCCGAACATCGGCCCCAAGCCCCCCATCTGGAACATCAGCCATTGCAGCACCTCGTAGCGCCGCGCCGCTGGCAGGAATTTCCCCGATTTCTCAGCCAGATAAACCAGAATGGCCCCGCTTTCGAACAGCGCGAGGGGCTGCCCTTCCGGCCCGTTCGGGTCGATGATCGCGGGGATCTTGTTATTGGGGTTCAGGCTCAGAAACTCCGGCGTCATCTGGTCATTCTTGCCGAAATCCACCAGATGCGGCTCGTAATCGAGGCCCATTTCCTCCAGCGCCACCGAAACCTTGATCCCGTTCGGCGTGGGCAGCGAATAAAGCTGGATCGCCCCGGGGCGGGTGGCGGGCCAGCGGCGGGTGATCGGAAAAGCGGCAAGATCGGTCATGAAAGCCTCCTGAAGCGTTACGGTGAAGGCTAGCCCTGTTTTCCCCATGCCGAAAGCGGCCAGATTGTGCAATAAAAGCGGCAGCCCTGTGCAAGAAGGACGCCTGCCCGCCGGTTGACCGGCGCGGAACCAAGGGAGTCCCGGTCGGGGCCGTAACTGGGGCAATGGAAGGACCCACTGTAAATGCTGAATGAATTCAAGGCGTTCATCGCCAAAGGCAACGTTGTCGATCTGGCTGTCGGTATCATCATCGGCGCCGCCTTCACCGCCATCGTCAACTCGCTGGTCGCAGACCTGATCAACCCGCTGATCGGTCTTGTCACCGGCGGCATCGACTTCTCGAACCTGTTCATCAATCTGAGCGGCACCGAATACACCTCGCTCAAGGCCGCCAAGGATGCCGGCGCGCCGGTCTTCGCCTATGGCTCGTTCATCACCGCCGTGATCAACTTCCTGATCATCGCCTGGGTGGTGTTCCTGCTGGTGAAGGCGGTGAACAAGCTGAAAGAGGCCACCGCCAAGAAAGAGGCCGCCGAGGCTGCCGCCGTGGCTGCGGCTCCGGCTGGCCCGACCGAGCTGGAAGTGCTGCTGCAAATCCGCGACTCGCTGAAAAAGTGATGTGGCACCCGCGACGGTAGAAAAGGCCCCCGGTGATGCGGGGGCCTTTTTGCTGGGCCGCGCTGGCTTGACAGCCTTGGCAAAGCCGCGTTTCCTGAGGGTCATTCGCACCCGGAGGCTGCCATGACCAAAGCCATTTTCACCCTTGCCGCCCTTGCCCTGCTGACCGCCACCGCGGCCTGCCAGAAGGTCGAGAAGCCCGAGCCCGTGATCCTCGGCAGCTGAGCCTTACAGATCCAGCGCCGCCGAGGCCGCGATGCTGGGCAGGCCCAGGGCCGCGCCCACGGCGGCATAGGTCAGCTGGCCCTTATGGGTGTTCAGCCCCGCCAACAGGTGCTTGTCCTCGGCGCAGGCGCGTTTCCAGCCCTTGTCGGCCAGGGCCAGCATGAAGGGCATGGTGGCATTGCCAAGCGCCTGGGTCGAGGTGCGCGCCACGGCGCCGGGCATATTGGCGACGCAATAATGCATGATGCCCTCCACCTCATAGATCGGGTCTTGATGGGTGGTGGCGCGGCTGGTCTCGAAACAGCCGCCCTGATCAATCGCCACATCGACCAGCGCCGCGCCGGGTTTCAGCTCCTTGAGCTGCGCGCGGGAGATCAGCTTGGGCGCCGCCGCGCCGGGGATCAGCACCGCGCCGATGATCAGATCGGCCTCGCGCGCGAGCGCAATGGTATTGCCCGCGCTGGCATAGGCATTCTTGAACTCCCGCCCGAAGACATCATCCAGATAGCGCAGCCGGTTCACCGAGCGGTCAATCACCGTCACATCCGCGCCCATTCCGGCGGCGACCTTGGCCGCATGGGTGCCCACCACCCCGCCGCCGATCACCAGCACCTTGGCGGGCAGCACGCCCGGCACGCCGCCCAGCAAGACGCCGCGCCCGCCATTGGCCTTTTGCAGCGTCCAGGCGCCGACCTGGGGCGCGAGCCGCCCCGCCACCTCGGACATCGGGGCCAGCAGCGGCAAGCCGCCGCGATCATCGGTCACCGTCTCATAGGCAATCGCCGTCACGCCGCTGTCCAGCAGATCGCGGGTCTGCTCCGGGTCGGGCGCCAGATGCAGATAGGTGAACAGAAGCTGGCCCTCACGCAGCCGCTTGCGCTCCACCGCCTGCGGCTCCTTCACCTTCACGATCATCTCGGCCTGTGCGAAGACCTCTTCGGCGGTGCCCAGAATGGTGGCACCCGCCGCAACATAATTCGCATCCGAGAACCCCGCACCCATCCCGGCCTGGGTTTCCACCACCACCGCGTGACCATGACCCACCGCCTCGCGCACGGCGTCGGGGGTCATGCCCACGCGAAACTCCTGCGGTTTGATTTCTTTCGGGCAACCGATCTTCATTGAATCTCTCCCTGTGCGCCCGCGCCTCCCCGCGCGGGCCTGTGGGATCAGCCTGCGGCAGAATCACCGGCGATTTTTCGATTTCTCTGGTCGGCGCGGCCGGTGCGGTGGTAGATTTCTGCGCATAACCTGCCTTTAGCCGAAGAAATCGCCGCCACCATGAGCCTTGACGCAACAGACCGCCGCATCCTGACGGCCCTGCAAAAGAACGGCCGGATCACCAATGCCGAGCTGTCCGAGCAGGTGAACCTTTCCGCCTCGGCCTGTCACCGCCGGGTGCAGCGGCTGGAGGAGGAGGGCTATATCGCCGCTTATGTCGCGCTGCTGGATGCCCGCCGCATGGGGCGGCCCACCACGGTGTTTGTGGAGATCACCCTGCAAGGGCAGGCCGATGAGCTGCTGGACGCCTTTGAGCGCGAGGTGGCGCGGGTGCCGGATGTGCTGGAATGTCACCTGATGGCGGGCAGCGCCGATTACCTGCTGAAGATCATCGCCGAAGACACCGAGGATTTCGCGCGCATCCACCGGCAGTATCTGTCGCGCCTGCCCGGCGTGGCACAGATGCAATCCAGCTTTGCGCTGCGCACCGTGGTGAAGACAACGGCGTTGAAGGTGTAGGCCCCTTGACCGAGGCCATCGCCGAGGTCATGCGGCACCGTTGCCGCGTTCGGGCCGGGGGCCCGAAGCCCCCGGCCAGCGCCCGCCCTCCGGGCGGCGGGCGCTTCGCTTCCGCCGGGCGGGCTCTGGCCTCTGCCGGTCTGGCGGAACGGGTCTGGCGGAACCGCTTCCACATCGGGCGGGGAAACGCGATGCGTTTCCTCCTCCGCCCGACCATCCCCAAAAGAAAAACCCCCGGCCGAAGACGGGGGTTCCTCAAGATCGGCGGGTTGCCCCGCCCAGTGATCTGACGCGTCTTAGAGAGCGCCTTCGCGCTGCGCCTTCTTCCGTGCGAGTTTACGCGCACGGCGGACGGCTTCGGCTTGCTCACGGGCCTTCTTGACGGAAGGCTTTTCGAAATGTTGCTTGAGCTTCATTTCGCGGAACACGCCTTCGCGCTGAAGCTTTTTCTTCAGGGCGCGGAGCGCCTGTTCGACGTTGTTGTCACGAACGCTGACCTGCATGTGGTTGTCACCACCTTCCTAAGCTAGAGTTGCACTGATGTGCAGGCCTGCGCCCCATAGCAAAGCGGGGCAGACTTGTCTACCATCCCGGTTGAAAGGGGGCCCGATGAGCGATTTCTCTGCCACTTCCGCCACGCGCGAGGCTGTTTTGCAGGCCGCGCTGCCGCATGTGCCCTTTGATGGCTGGTCCGAGACCACGCTGAAAGCCGCGCTGAGCGATTCGGGCACCGCACCCGGCCTGGCCGCCGCCCTGGTCCCGCGCGGGCCGCTGGATCTGGCGCTGACCTATCACCGCGCGGGCGATGCTGCCATGGTGCAGGCGCTGGCCGCGCAAGACCTCTCGCATCTGCGCTTTCGCGACCGCATCGCCGCCGCCGTGATGGCCCGGCTCGATCTGGTCACCGACAAGGAACTGGTGCGGCGCGGCACCGCCTTTTTCACCCTGCCCCACAACGCGCCCGAGGGCGCCAAGGCGATCTGGGGCACCGCCGATGCGATCTGGACGGCGCTTGGCGATACATCGGAGGATTTCAACTGGTATTCCAAACGCGCCACGCTCTCCGCCGTCTATTCGGCCACCGTGCTGTTCTGGCTGGGCGATGACAGCGAAAACCACCGCGACACCCGCGATTTTCTGGATCGCCGCATCGGCAATGTGATGGAGTTCGAGAAGTTCAAGGCCACCGCCTTGGGCAAAACCCTGCTCTCGCCCCTGAAACTGCTCTCCGGCCTGCGCGCCCCGCGCGTGCCCGCAGATCTTCCCGGCCAAATGAAAGACCCCGCATGACCCTGCCGCCGCCCCATACAATGCAAGCCATTGAAATCTCTGAATCCGGCGGGCCAGAGGTGTTGAAGCCGGTCGAGGTCACCGTGCCGGTGCCGAACCATGGCGAGATTCTGATCCGCATCGCCTATGCCGGGGTGAACCGCCCCGATGCGCTGCAACGCGCCGGGCTTTACGCGCCGCCCCCCACCGCCTCGCCGCTGCCGGGGCTGGAGGCTTCGGGCTGGGTTGCCGCCGTTGGCCCCGGCGTCACCAAATGGCAGCCGGGCGACAAGGTGACCGCCCTCCTGCCGGGCGGCGGCTATGCCGAATATGCCGTGACGCCGGAAGACCACGCTTTGCCCGTGCCCGAAGGCATCGGCCTGCGCGAGGCCGCCTGCCTGCCGGAAACCTGTTTCACCGTCTGGTCCAATGTCATGATCCGCGGCGGGTTGCGCGCGGGCGAGCGGTTCCTCGTGCATGGCGGTGCCTCGGGCATCGGCACCACCGCCATTCAGATGGCCCGCGCCATCGGGGCCCGCGTCTTCGCCACCGCCGGCACGCCCGAGAAATGCGCCGCCTGCGAGGCCTTGGGGGCCGAACGCGCCTTCCATTACCCGACCGAAGATTTCGTGGCGGCGATGAAGGCCGAGCGCGGCGCCCATGTCATCCTCGATATGGTCGGCGGCGATTACATCCAGCGCAACGTCAAGGCCCTGGCCGATGAGGGCCGCCTTGTGCAGATCGCCTTCCTGAAAGGCACCAAGGCCGAGCTGAACTTTGCCGAGGTGATGATGCGCCGCCTGACCCTCACCGGCTCCACCTTGCGCCCGCAGAGCGATCTGGCCAAGGCCCGCTATGCCCGCCACCTCGCCAAACACGTCTGGCCCATGGTGGAACGCGGCACGCTGCGCCCGGTGATCGACAGCGAGTTTCCGCTGGCCGAGGCGGCGGCAGCCCATGCCAGGCTGGAAAGCAATCAGCATATCGGCAAGATCGTTCTGAAAGTCGCCTGAAAAGGCGGCACAAAGCCGATGCGCGGCAGGCAATTGCCGCGTTTTTCGCCACAATCCTCGTTTCCATGCCCTGAACGATCCGCCGTAATACCCCCAAACCGTCGCGCCCCCGCCTCTATCTCGCCCGATTTGGCGATCAATGATGGGGCCAGACAGCGCATAAGCCGCATGGGGAAGACAATGGACCGACTGACCGAAATGGAAGCCTTTGCCACCGTGGTGGATCAGGGCGGATTCACGGATGCGGCCAAGAAGATGGGCATTTCCAAATCCGCCGTGTCCAAGCACGTTTCGGCGCTGGAGGCCCGGCTTGGCGCGCGGCTGTTGAACCGGACCACGCGGCGCGTCTCGCCCACCGAGATCGGCCTTGCCTATTACGACCGCGCCCGCCGCGTGCTGAATGACGCGGGCGAGGCGGATGCGCTGGTCACCTCGATGCAATCGGCGCCCTCGGGCCTCTTGCGCATCTCTGTGGCCACCGATTTCGGGGTGAACCTGCTTTCGCCGATCCTCGGGGAATTCTTGCAGGAATATCCCGAGATTACCGTGAACATGGTGCTGAACAACCGCTATGTAGAGCTGATCTCGGAAGGGTTCGACATGGCGATCCGGGTCGGCGATCTGGAAGACAGCAGCCTGCGCGCCCGCAAGCTGACCGAGACCTCCAAGCGGATGATCGGCTCGCCCGGCTATTTCCAGAAATTCGGCCGCCCGATGAAGATCGACGACCTGAACGAACACAAATTGCTGCACTATTCCAATCAGGCCAATGGCAATGTGTGGAAAGTCACCGCGCCCTCGGGCGAAAAGCGGCAGGTGCGCTCGAATGGCTGGCTCACCGTCAATGACGGGCAATCGCTGCTGAATGCGGCCATTGCGGGCCTCGGCATCGCCTATCTGCCCTCTTTCCTTTACGCCGATGCGATGCGCGCCGGACAGGTGGAGGAGGCCATCACCGGCCTGCCGGTCGAGACGCTGGGCATCTATGCCGTTTACCCGCCGGGCCGCTTTACCCAGCCCAAGGTGCGGGCCTTCATCGACTTTCTCGCGCGGCGCTTCCTCGAAAAAGGCCCCGACAACTGGTGAAGTCACGAGTTACGGTGCGGCACCAACTTGGGTCGAGGTGAGCATCACCTCGACCCTTCTGTTTTGCGTCCGCCCCTCGGGCGTCAGGTTGCTGGCGCGCGGCGCCAGATAGCCCACGCCCTTGGCCTCGATCCGCTCGCCTTGAATCCCCAGCGAGATCAACACCTTGCGCACCGCGCCCGCCCGGGCCTCCGACAGGGCGACATTGCCCGCCAGCCCGCCCGAGGCATCGGTATGGCCGACCAACGCGATTTTCGCCTCTGGCCTCGCCGCCATGTAATCGGCCAGGGCGCGCAGGCTGGCATAATCGCCCGGCTCCAGCGCCGCCTTGCCCGAGGCAAAGACCAGATCGCCCAGCACCACCGCGCCCGAAGCCTCCAGCCGCGCGCCCAGATCAGAGACCGGCGCGGGCAGCGCCAAGGGTGCCACCGGCGCGACCGTCGGGGTCTCCGGGGCCCGCGCGCCCGGCGTCACCCGTGTCAGCTGCACAAACCCGGCCCCTGTGGCGCGGCTGATGGTCAGGCTCAGCGCCTCGCCGCCCTTTTCGGCAGAAACATACCTGAAATCGCCCAGATCGACATGCATATCCGGCTCGTTCAGCAGCGGCAGTTGATAGCGGAAATCAAAGCCGCCGCAGCCGCGCGTCTCGCAGGTGAACAGGATTTTCCACCCCGCCGCCTCCAGCTGCGCTTGCAGCCGCGCCGCGAGGTCCAGCGTGCTTTGCGGCGTGTCGATCCGCCAGGCCGTCTGTTCCAGCGTGCCATCGCGCAGGCCCTGCGGCGCCCCTGCCGCCCATGGCGCCGTGGCGATCAGCGCGGTGGCATCGGGTTCCACCTCTTGCGCGGTCTGCACCGCCTCGGCCCCGAAATCGAAGGTTTGCGCCGCGACAGGCGAAGACAGCAGCAGAAAAGGCAGCAGAAACCGCATTCACATCACCCGGTAATGATAGCGCCCCACCGCTACCATCCCCAGCCGCTCATACAAGGCCCGGGCGGCAGCATTCTGCTCGGTCACCACCAGCGAGAAGGTCACTGCCCCCTGATCTTGCGCCCAATGCGCCGCCGTCATCAAGATATTGCGGGCGGAACCCTGCCGACGCAAAGCGGGCCGCACCTCCAGCGCATGCAGCATCGCCAGATCGCCATGGATCGCCACGAAAGCCGCGCCTGCGGGCGTGTCTGCCGTGCGGCCCAGAATCGCGCTTTTGGCACCCGCGACCCGCTGCATCACCGCCAGCCGCTCCGGGCCGATCCCGCCTTCGGCCCAGATGTCACAGGCAATCGCCAGGGGGGGCCAATGCGCAAACCCCGCCATGCCCGACACCTCGCCCGCCAGCGCGGCGACCGGCGCGGCATAGGCCACCACCGGGTCATGGCGCCGGTAACCCCGCGCCGCCAGTGCCGCATCCAGCCTTGCATCGTCATGTATCACCCAAAGCCGGGTCTGCCCCATGGCCAGCATCGCCGCCTCGGCCTGCGGAATATCGGCCGCGTCCCAGTCCCCGGCGGGCGAGGCCGCCGAGACCCGCTGCCCGCCCCCCGCGCCCTCGCGCAGCCACCACGGCCCCAGCCGGAGCTTGCGCGCCGGGGGCCATGTGGCCTCCATCCCCTCTGCCAGCCCCTCCGGCGTCATCCGAACAGCGCCTGAAGCCGGATCATCGCCGCATCCAGCCGTGCCGCATCGGTGCCCCGGATCACCAGATTGGTGCCAAAAGCCCCATTCACCGTAAAGGGATAGCTGCCCATCGTCAGATCGGGAAACTCTGCCGCCAGCGCCGCAAACGGCGCCGCGATCTCGCCCTCGCCCCGCTCCACCCGCAGCGATTGGCTGAGCAGCGGCGCGCCGCCCTGAATGCCCTGCAACACCCCCGCCAGCATGGCCTGAAAGATATTCGGCACCCCCGCCATCACATGCACATTCCCGATCGAAAAGCCCGGCGCCACCGAGATCGGATTGTCGATCAGCACCGCCCCATCGGGAATGCGGGCCATGCGCTGCCGGGCCGCGTTGAACTCCATCTCGCGGCTCGCGTAATGCGCCGACAGCAGCGCCATCGCATCGGCGCGATGGGTGATCGCCACGCCAAAGGCCTGCGCAATCGCTTCGGCCGTGATGTCATCATGGGTCGGGCCGATGCCGCCGCTGGTGAACACGTGATCCCAGCGGGCGCGCAGCGCATTCACCGCCTCGATGATCGCCGGCGCCTCATCGGCCACCACGCGCGCCTCCATCAGCCGGATGCCGCGCGCTGTCAGCTCTCCGGCCAGATGATGCGTGTTGCTGTCGCGGGTGCGCCCCGACAGGATCTCGTCGCCGATCACCAGCATGGCGGCAGTGGGGTTTGTCATCTTGGCCTCCGTTTCTGGCCCGAGGTATAGCGCGCGCCGCGCCGCTGCACAGCGCCACCTCTGGCCTTTTTCCGCCTCAGCCTTTATCTACACGCCCAAACAGCGAAAGGGCACCCCGTGAACGATCTGCGTGGCCGCGTCACCAAGGACGGAATCCGCATTTATGACGAGGCCGATTTCGCAGGCATGCGCACGGCGGGGCAAGTGGCGGCGGGCATTCTGGATGCCGTGATCCCGCTGGTGCGCCCCGGCGCCACCACCGCCGAGATCGACGCCTTCATCACCGCAGAAATCCAGCGCCTTGGCGTGACCTCGGCCACCATCGGCTACAAGGGTTATCAGCACGCCTCCTGCATCTCGGTGAACCATGTGGTCTGCCACGGCATTCCGGGCGCCAAGGTCTTGGCAGATGGCGATATTCTCAACATTGACGTGACCGTGATCGTCGAAGGCTGGTATGGCGATACCAGCCGCATGTATGTGGCAGGCGCCCTGCCCCGCAAGGCCGAGCGTCTGATCGAGGTCACCCATGAAGGCCTGATGCGTGGCATCGCCGCCGTGAAGCCGGGCAATACCTTTGGCGACATCGGCTTTGCCATCCAGTCTTATGTCGAGGCCGCCCGCATGTCGGTGGTGCGCGATTTCTGCGGCCACGGCCTTGGCCGCGTCTTCCACGCCCCGCCGAATGTGCTGCATTATGGCCGCGCGGGCTCTGGCCCGGTGCTGGAGGAAGGCATGTTCTTCACCATCGAACCGATGGTCAACCTGGGCCGCCCCGAGACCAAGGTTCTGGCCGATGACTGGACCGCCGTGACCCGCGACAAATCGCTTTCGGCGCAATACGAGCATTCCATCGGCGTCACCGCCGAGGGCTGCGAGATCTTCACCCTCTCGCCGGCGGGCCGGTTCTTCCGCACCTGGGAGCAGTGAGAGGGGCCATGATGGACGATCTGGCTGACATTGGCGAGGACATCCACCCGCTGTTCCACGGCGCGCCCTCCAGCACCGAATTTCGCAAGCTGCGCAAGCGTTTGGTGCGCGAGGTGCGCGAGGCGATCGACCATTACGGCATGATCGAACGCGGCGCGCGCTGGCTGGTCTGCCTGTCCGGGGGCAAGGACAGCTATACCCTGCTGGCCGTGCTGCACGAGCTGAAATGGCGCGGGCTGCTGCCGGTCGATCTGCTTGCCTGCAATCTCGATCAGGGTCAGCCCAATTTCCCCGCCACCGTGCTGCCCGAGTTTCTGGCCCGGATGGGGGTCGAGCATCGCATTGAATATCAAGACACCTATTCGGTGGTGATGGACAAGATCGGGCCGGGCAAGACCATGTGTTCGCTCTGTTCCCGGCTGCGGCGCGGCAATCTTTACCGCATCGCGCGCGAGGAGGGCTGTTCGGCTGTGGTGCTGGGGCATCACCGCGACGACATGCTGGAAACCTTTTTCATGAACCTGTTCCACGGCGGGCGGCTGGCCACCATGCCGCCCAAGCTGTTGAACGAGGATGGTGATCTTTTCGTCTATCGCCCCCTCGCCTTCGTGGCCGAGGCCGATTGCGAAAAATTCGCCAAGTCCATGAATTACCCCATTATTCCTTGCGATCTCTGCGGCTCGCAGGAAGGCTTGCAGCGCCAGCAGGTCAAGCAGTTGCTGGATGGCTGGGAGGCCCGCAGCCCCGGTCGGCGCCAGGTCATGTTCCGCGCGCTGATGAACGCCCGGCCCTCGCATCTGCTGGACCCGGCCCTTTTCGATTTCGCCGCATTGGCGCGAAATCCGGGCGGGATTGGACCGATTAGTGAAAATCCTCCGCATTTGGGAGAGGCCTGTTAACCGTCTGTTCTAGGTGATTCTTCTAAGCTGCACTCAACCGGGCGATTCACCGCGCCGGGGAACGGCAGGAGAATGCGGATGGAAAGACGGTCGGCTGTGCGTGAGGGGAACCGGGGCTTGGTGCGCCTGGCCCAGCTCCTCCGCCGGAAGGAGCTTCTGGCCCTGCTGCCTGCCGTGATGCTTCTGGCCTTCTGGACCGGGGGCGAAACGGCAATGCTGGCCGTGGCACTCTGCGCGCCCGTCCTCATTCTGGTGGTGCAATCCTTTGCACGGCAGGAGGTGGAGGAAATCCGGCTTCCCGAAGCCCTGACCGGCCTTGCCATGCGGCCGCAAGCCATCGCCCTGCTCGATGACATCCTGCGCGACACCCCGATCACCGGCCTGCAAACCGGCTGTCTGGTGGTGCAATTTGACGATGCCGATACCATTCTGGATCGCCACGGCCGCGCCGCCCAGACCGAGGTGCTGGCCCGCAGTGCCGAAAGGCTCTGCTCTGCCCTGCGCGCGGGCGATGTGGTCGCGCGGCTGGAGGGCGGCGGTCTGGCCGTGGTGCTGGGGCCGCAGCGGCGGCTTGATCTGGAAACCATGGTGCAGCTCTCGGCCCGGCTTCAGGCCAGCATCGCCACCCCGATCAGCCTCAATGCCATGCGGCTTTATGTGACCTGCTCGATCGGCTTCTGCCTGGGCAGCGCCTCGCCCGAGGCGACCGGGCGCGCCCTGCTCGATGCCGCGCAGATCGCCGCCGACGAGGCGCTGCGCAACGGCCCCGGCGCGATCCGCGCCTATTCGCCCGACATGCCCACCAAACGCGCCGACCGCGATGCCCTGCGCGCCACGCTGGAAACCGCGCTGGATGAAGGCCAGATCCGCCCGCATTTCCAGCCGCAAATCTGCACCGATACCGGCCAGATTTCGGGCTTCGAGGCCTTGGCGCGCTGGTATCACCCGGAGCGCGGTCTGGTGCCCCCCGCCGAGTTTCTGCCCGCCCTCGAAGATTCCGGCCTGTCCGAACGTCTGGGCGAGGTGATGTTGTTCCATGCCCTCACCGCTCTGGTGAACTGGGATCGGGCGGGGCTGCGCGTGCCCACCATCGGCGTCAACTTCTCCGCCGCCGAGCTGCGCAATCCCCGCCTCGTGGAAAAGCTGCAATGGGAGCTGGACCGTTTCGATCTCACCCCCGACCGGCTGAGCGTGGAAATCCTGGAAAATGTCGTAGCCACCACCGACCATGACATTACCGTCCACAATATTGCCGCCCTGTCGCGGCTGGGCTGTGGCATCGACCTTGATGATTTCGGCACCGGCCATGCCTCCATCACCAATATCCGCCGCTTCGCGGTGCGCCGCCTGAAGATCGACCGCAGCTTCGTCACCCATGTCGACAGCGACCGCGAGCAACAGAAGATCGTGGCGGCGATCCTGTCCATGGCCGAAAAATTCGATCTCGAAACCCTGGCCGAAGGGGTCGAGACCCCCGGCGAACATGCCATGCTCGCACAGCTCGGCTGCGGCCATGTGCAGGGATTCGGCATCGGTCGCCCGATGGCCTTTGAACAGGCGACGGATTGGATGCTGCAACACCGCGCCCGCAAGACCCGCACCCCGCGCATCACCAACCGCACCGCATGACCGCGCTTTCCTGCCGCCTTTGCCGCTTCCCGGCCCGCTCCATGGCGAAAGCGCTTGACCTTTCCGCCCCCCTTCTGTTGAACCACGCCTGACCCGAAAGGGGGCGCTTCAAACGAAGGTGGGGATCGCAATGGACGATCAGAACAAGAACCTCATTCTGGCAACCGTACTCAGTTTCCTTGTGATCCTGGGCTGGTTCTGGTTTTTCCCGCCGCCTGAACCGCTGCCGGAGACCCCCGTCGCCACCGAACAGGCCGCGACCCCAGCCGCGCCGCAACCGGCGGCTGGCACCGAGGCCATCGCCGCCGTGCCCCAGGCTGCCCGCCTGAAAGTGGATACGCCGCGTCTCGAAGGCTCGATCTCGCTGAAAGGCGCCCGTTTCGATGACCTCAAGCTCAAGGGCTACAAGGTCAGCCTCGACGCCAATGCCGAAACCGTGCGCCTGCTGTCGCCGGTGGGCGAGCCCCATGCCTATTATGCCCTGCATGGCTGGACCGCCGATGCCAGCCTCGCGCTGGAAGATACGCCCGGTGCCGCGACCGAATGGACCCTGGTCGAGGGCGACACGCTGGCCCCCGGCAAGCCAGTCAAGCTGCAATGGCAGAATGGCAAGGGCCTGACCTTCACCCGCAGCATCGCGATCGACGATGATTACATGTTCACCGTCACCGATGCCGTGCAAAATGCCGGCACCGCTCCGGTGACGCTGCAACCCTACGGCGTCGTCGCCCGCCATGGCAAACCGACCGATCTGCAAAACTTCTACGTCCTGCACGAGGGCGTGGTGGGCCGCACCGATGGCACGCTGGCCGAGGTGGATTATGACGATGTGGTCGAACTGCCGCAGCTCGCCTCCGAAGGCGCGCAGGCCGAGGTAACCGAGGCCACCACCGATGGCTGGCTGGGCTTCACCGACAAATACTGGATGACGGTTCTGGTGCCGCAGCAGGGCAAACCCTTCACCGCCGTGGTGAAATACGATGCCCGCGCCGATATTTACCAGACCGAAACCCGCCTGCCCGCCGTCACCCTCGCCCCCGGCGCCACCACCAAAGTGTCGTCGCAGCTTTTCGCCGGCGCAAAGGAATGGGAAACCATCCGCAACTACCAGAAGGCCGGCGTCGCAGGCTTCATCGACTCGATCGACTGGGGCTGGTTCTTCTTCTTCACCAAGCCGATCTTCTGGCTTCTGCACCACCTGCACAGCCTGATCGGCAATATGGGTCTGGCCATCATCGCGCTGACCTTCGTGCTGAAACTGCTGGTTCTGCCGCTGGCCTATAAATCCTATGTCTCGATGGCGCGGATGAAGGAACTTCAGCCCGAGATGGAGGCGCTGAAAGAGCGCGCGGGCGATGACAAGGCCAAGCTGCAAAAGGAAATGATGCAGCTTTACAAGGAAAAGAAGATCAACCCGGCCGCAGGCTGCCTGCCAATCTTCCTGCAAATCCCGATTTTCTTCAGCCTTTACAAGGTGATCTTCGTCACCTTGGAACTGCGCCACGCACCGTTTTATGGCTGGCTGAACGATCTTTCCGCGCCCGATCCGTCGTCGCTGTTCAACCTCTTCGGCTTGCTGCCCTGGGCCGCCCCCGAGCATGGCACCCTGATGGCCACCATCTTCATTGGCATCCTGCCGATCCTGCTGGGCATCTCGATGTGGCTGCAACAGAAACTGAACCCGGCGCCCACCGATCCTGCGCAGGCCATGGTCTTTGCCTGGATGCCTTGGGTCTTCATGTTCATGCTGGGCAGCTTTGCCAGCGGGCTGGTGCTGTATTGGATCACCAACAACACCATCACTTTCATGCAGCAATATGCGATCATGCGCAGCCATGGCCACAAGCCGGATCTGTTCGGCAACATCAAGGCGGGGTTCAAGAAGAAGCCCGCACCGGTGGCGCCCCCTGCGAAAGGCAAGAAATGACGGCGCGGCTTTCGCTGATCACCCGCCACCCGATCAAAAGCCACGGACGCGAAGACCTCGCGTCCGTTCGGCTTTTGGCGGGCGAGGCCCTGCCCTGGGATCGGTTCTGGGCCGTGGCGCATGAGGCGGCCAAACTGCGCGAGGGCTGGAGCCCTTGCGTGAATTTCGCCCGCGGTGCCAAGGCCCCTGCCCTGATGGCGATCACCTGCCAGCTGGATGAGGCCACCCGCACCGTCACCCTGCACCACCCGGAGCGTGGCAGCCTGACCTTCCGCCCCGATGCGGCGGAGGATCTGCCCGCCTTCCTCGCCTGGGTCACGCCGCTCAACCCGCCCGACCGGGCGCAGCCGCAGCAGATTGTCAGCGCCGGGCGCGGCATGACCGATAGCGACTGGCCCTCGATCTCCATCCTCAGCCTGTCCTCGCTGGCCGATTTGTCGGCGCGCATGGGCCTGGAGCTTTCGCCGCATCGCTTTCGCGGCAATCTTTGGGTCGAGGGCTGGGCGCCCTGGGCCGAGTGGGAGATGCTGGGCCGCCGCCTGAAAATCGGCGAGGCCGTGCTGGAACTGCGCGAGCGCATCACCCGCTGCAAGGCCACCACCGTCGATGTGGAAACCGGCCACTCGAAGGGTGATACGCTCGCCAGCCTGCAAACCCTTTACGGACATCAGGATTTCGGCCTCTATGCCGAAGTCGTCACCCCCGGCGAGATCGCCCTGGGGCAAGAGGTGACATTGCTATGACCACGCTGCGTTTTCCGCTGGCTCCCGAACCCGATGATTTCGCGCGCGAGCGTGGGCGGCTGATGTTTGCCGGTCCGGTCGATTTCGTGAAAGGCGTGGTCGCCATGTCGGGCCTGCCGCCGGCAGATCGGGTCGAGGTCTGTTTCGCCGGGCGGTCCAACGTCGGGAAATCTAGCCTGATCAATGCCTTGACCGGGCGCAAGAATCTGGCCCGCGCCTCCAACACGCCGGGCCGCACGCAAGAGATCAACTTCTTTTCGCTGGGCGAGGCGCGCTATGTGGTCGACCTTCCGGGCTATGGCTTTGCCGAGGCCCCGGTGGCGACGGTGCGCAAATGGCAGGAATTGCTGAAGCAATATCTGCAAGGCCGCCAGACCCTGCGCCGCGCCTTCGTGCTGATTGATTCGCGCCA
>NZ_JAEULU010000046.1 GCF_016792925.1 Gemmobacter sp. | reverse complement strand
GAAAGCGGCGTGAGCGATCCGAAGATCGTGATGGATGTGCGCAATGCCACCGACCGCATGGAAATGGCGCAGTCGATCCAGAACACGTTCGGGCAGGTGGGCATCACGGTGGAGCTGAACATCGGCGAAGGGGCCGAGCAGTTGAAGCGCTATCGCGCGCGCCAGCATGATGCGACGCTGCAAAGCTGGGGCCCGGATTACCCCGATCCGCAGACCAATGCGGGCTCTTTCGCCTGGAATGACAACAATGCCGATGATGCCTCCACCGGCACGCTGGCCTGGCGCAACACCTATGATCCCGGCCCGCTGAATGACATGACGGCGGCGGCGGTGATGGAGCGCGACGGCGACAAGCGCGCGGCGATGTATCAGGAGCTGCAACAGCAGCACCGCACCACCTCGCCCTTCATCGTCATGTTCCAGATCGGCTACAACTCGGCCATGCGCAGCAATGTGAACGCCTTCTATACCGGCGGCGCGATCGACAGCGCGGCCTATTGGCTGGTCACCAAGTAAGGACAGGCGCCCCCGGCCCGACCGCCGGGGGCGCAGCTTTCCCATGGCCCCGCTGTCCACCCCCGCCCTTTCCGCCCCCTCGCCCTGGCTTGCGCGGCTGCGCGGCCTGTTCGGCGCGCTGCTGTCGCTGGCGCTGACCCTGCTGGGCCTGTTGCTGGTCACCTTCATCATCAGCCGCGTCGTGCCCATTGACCCGGTGCTGTCGATCATGGGGCAGCGCGCCTCGGAGGCGCAGATCGAGGAGGCGCGCATCGCGCTGGGGCTGGACAAGCCGATGTGGCAGCAATTCCTGATCTATGTCTGGAACGTGCTGCAAGGCGATCTGGGCACCTCCATCGGCTCGGGCGAGCCGGTGTTGCAGGCGGTCAGCCGCGCCTTTCCCGCCACGCTGGAGCTGGCGACGCTGGCCACCATTCTGGGCGTGCTGGCCGGGGTGCCTGCGGGCGTGCTGGCCGCCACAAGGCCCGGCAGCCTCGCCGACCAGATCGTGCGGCTGGTCGGCCTCATGGGCTATTCCATGCCGGTCTTCTGGCTGGGGCTGATCGGGCTTTTGCTGTTTTACGGCATTCTGGATTGGGTCGGCGGGCCGGGGCGGCTGGATGCCATCTATGACATGCAGTTCGAGATGGAGGGGATGAGCCGCAGCGGCATGATCCTGCTGGATACCGCGCTGGCCGGGCAATGGGAGATGTTCGGCAATGCGCTGTCGCATATCATCCTGCCCGCCGCTTTGCTGGGCTATGTCTCCATGGCCTATATCAGCCGGATGACCCGCAGCTTCATGATGAACGAGCTGGGGCAGGAATATATCACCACCGCCCGGGTGAAGGGCATGCCGGAATGGCGCGTGGTCTGGGTGCATGCGATGCGCAATGTGCTGGTGCCGCTGATCACGGTGATCGCGCTCAGCTATGCCTATCTGCTGGAAGGCTCGGAGCTGACCGAGACGATCTTCGCCTGGCCCGGCCTTGGCAGCTATATCACCGAGGCCTTGGGCCGCAATGACATGCCCGCCGTGCTGGGCGGCACCATTGTCGTGGGCGTGGCTTTTGTCACGCTGAACCTTCTGTCCGACCTGCTCTACAAGCTGGTCGATCCGCGCGCGAGGTAAGCCATGACCGTGATCGAATGGCTGCGCGACCCCAACCCGGCTTCGCGCAGACAGGCCAGGCTGGGGCAGGCTTATCTGGGCTGGCTGCGCCTGCGCCGCAACCCGCTTGCCATGGCGGGGCTGGTGATCATCGGGCTGTTGCTGGTGGTGGCGGCTTTTGCCCCCTGGCTCGCGCCGCATGACCCCATCGCACAGAACCTGCAAAACCGGCTGATGCCGCCCGGCACGGCGGGGCATTGGCTGGGCACCGATGATTTCGGGCGCGATATTCTCAGCCGCATCCTTTATGGCGCGCGCATCACGCTGGCGGTGATTGCGCTGGTGGCGGTGACGGCGCCGGTGCTGGGCCTGATCATCGGCACGGTGGCGGGCTATTTCGGCGGCTGGGTCGATGCGGTGCTGATGCGGCTGACCGACATCTTTCTGGCCTTCCCGCGGCTGATTCTGGCGCTGGCTTTGGTGGCCGTGCTGGGGCCGGGGATCGAGAATGCCGTGCTGGCCATCGCCCTCACCGCCTGGCCGCCCTATGCCCGCGTGGCCCGCGCCGAAACCCTGACCGTGCGCAATGCCGATTACATCGCCGCCATCCGCCTGCAAGGCGCCAGCGCGCCCCGCATCATCTGGGGCCATGTGGTGCCGATGTGCCTGCCCTCGGTCATCATCCGCGTCACGCTGGACATGGCCGGGGTGATCCTGATTGCCGCCGGTCTGGGCTTTCTGGGCCTTGGTGCGCAGCCGCCCCTTTCGGAATGGGGGCTGATGATCTCGGCGGGCCGCAAATACCTGTTCGAGCAATGGTGGGTCGCCACCATGCCGGGCCTTGCCATCTTCATCGTCTCGCTGGGGTTCAACCTGCTGGGCGATGGTTTGCGCGACGTGCTGGACCCAAGGAGCAGCGGCAAATGACCCTTCTTTCGGTGCAAAACCTGCGCGTAACCTTCGACACCGAGGCCGGGCGGGTAGAGGCGGTGCGCGGCGTCTCGTTCAGCCTCGGGCGCGAGCGGCTGGGGATCGTGGGCGAAAGCGGCTCAGGCAAGACCATGACCGGGCGTTCCGTCCTGCGGCTGATCCGCCCGCCGGGGCGGATCGAGGCCGATGCGATGCTGTTTGACGGGCAAGACCTGATGAAGCTGTCCGAGCGGCAGATGCGCGCCTTGCGCGGCCCGCGCATCGCCATGGTGATGCAAGACCCGAAATACAGCCTGAACCCGGTGATGAAAGTGGGGGCGCAGCTGATGGAGGGCCTGCGCCAGCGCGACCGGATGGGCGCGGCTGCGGCGCGGGCCAAGGCCATTGCCGCGCTGGAGGCGGTGCAGATCCGCGACCCCGCGCGGGTGATGGAGGCCTATCCGCACGAGCTTTCGGGCGGCATGGGGCAGCGCGTGATGATCGCCATGATGCTGATCCCCAACCCCGATCTGCTGATTGCCGACGAGCCGACCAGCGCCTTGGATGTCACCGTGCAGGCGGAGGTCTTGAAGATTCTGGATGGTCTGGTGCGCGAGCGGGGCATGGGGCTGATCTTCATCAGCCATGATCTGCGGCTGGTGGCGCGGTTCTGCGACCGGGTGCTGGTGATGTATAAGGGCCGGGTGGTGGAGGAGCTGGCGGCGGGCGATCTGTTGCAGGCGCGGCACCCCTATACCCAGGGCCTGCTGAACTGTCTGCCGCGCATCGGCGGCGACCGGGGCCCGCTGCCGGGCTTGGACCGCAATGCAGAATGGGCGCGCTGACATGGGCTTGATCGACATTGAAAACCTCTCGGTGGTGTTTCCGGGCGGCGTGCGCGCGGTGGAGGGGGTGAGCCTCTCGGTCGGCGCGCGCGAAAGCTATGGGCTGGTGGGGGAAAGCGGTTCGGGCAAATCCACCATCCTGCGGGCGATCTGCGGGCTGGCGCCGGTGTCATCGGGCAGCATCCGCATTGGCGGCGAGGTGCTGCGGCGTGACCGCCGCTTTGCCGCCCGGGTGCAGATGGTGTTTCAAGACCCCTATGCCAGCCTGCATCCGCGTCACACGCTGGACCGCACGCTGTCCGAGCCGCTGGCCATTCACGGGATCGGCGATGCCGACCGCCGGGTGGTGCAGGCGCTGGAGCAGGTGGGGCTGCCCACCAGCTTTCGCTTCCGCTATCCGCATCAGCTTTCGGGCGGGCAGCGGCAGCGGGTGGCGATTGCGCGGGCGCTGATGCTGGAGCCGGAGATCCTGCTGCTGGACGAGCCGACCTCTGCGCTGGATGCCAGCGTGCAGGCCGAGGTGCTGAACCTGCTGGCGCGGTTGCGGGCCGAGCGCGGGCTGACCTTCCTGATGGTCAGCCACGATCTTGCCGTGGTCGATCACATGTGCGACCGGGTGCTGGTGATGCAGCAGGGCCGCGCCGTGGAGGAACTGCCCCGCGCAGCCCTGGCGGCGGCGCAGATGCAGACCGCCTATGCCCGCAGCCTGTTCGAGGCGAGCGCGGACCGGATGTTGTAACAGCATTTGGCCGAGGCCATTGCCGAGGTCATGCGGTGCCCTGTCCACATCGGCCCGTTGGCCCGAAGCCAACGGCCAGCGCCCGCCCTCCGGGCGGCGGGCGCTTCGCTTCCGCCGGGCGGGCACCGGCCTCTCGGTCGTCGGTTGAAACTGCCTGGTGACTCCGCCTGCCCGAGACCATTGCAAGCGGGCGGATCAGGAAACGCACCGCGTTTCCCCGCCCGACGTGACCACGCCGCCGCAAGACCGGCTCAACCAGCAGACCAGAGGCCAGAGCCCGCCCGGCGGGTGTGAAGCACCCGCCCCCCGCAGGGCGGGCGCTGGCCGGTGGCTTTGGGCCACCGGCCCAAACCTGGCCCAGGTTTCAACATGACCTCGGCGATGGCCTCGGCCATGGGAGCGGGAGAAACGCAAAAAGGCCCCGGGGTTTCCCCCGGGGCCTTCCTGTCTGCACGTCGAAAGGTATCAGCCCTCGGCTGCTTCCTCGCGCTCTTTCTTCTCGGGGGCGATTTCCTCGCCGGTCTCTTGGTCGACCATCTTCATGCCAAGGCGCACCTTGCCGCGATCGTCAAAGCCCAAGAGCTTCACCTTCACCTCTTGACCCTCTTTCAGGATCTCGTTCGGGTGGTTCAGACGCTTGTTGGCGATCTGGCTCACATGCACCAGACCATCGCGCTTGCCGAAGAAGTTCACGAAGGCGCCGAAATCGACCAGCTTCACCACCTTGCCGATGTAGATCTGGCCCTCTTCCGGCTCTGCCACGATCGACCAGATCATGTCATAGGCCTTCTTGATCGCCTCCGCCGACGAAGACGCGATCTTGATCACGCCGTCATCATTGATGTCGACCTTGGCGCCCGAAACTTCCACGATCTCGCGGATCACCTTGCCGCCCGATCCGATCACTTCGCGGATCTTGTCGGTCGGGATGCTCAGCGTCTCGATCTTCGGGGCATATTCGCTGAAGCCCTGCGGGGCCGACAGCGCCTTGTTCATTTCGGACAGGATGTGCAGACGGCCATCCTTGGCCTGAGCCAGCGCCTGCGCCATGATCTCGGGCGTGATGCCCGCGACCTTGATGTCCATCTGCATCGTGGTGATGCCAGCCTCGGTGCCCGCCACCTTGAAATCCATGTCGCCGAGGTGATCTTCGTCGCCCAGAATATCGGTCAGCACGGCCCAGCGGCCATCATCTTCCAGGATCAGACCCATGGCCACACCGGCCACCGGCGCCTTCAGCGGCACGCCCGCATCCATCATCGACAGCGACCCGCCGCAGACCGAAGCCATCGACGAAGAGCCGTTCGATTCCGTGATCTCCGACACCACGCGAATGGTATAGGGGAAATCGGTCGGCGCCGGCAGCACGGCTTGCAGCGCGCGCCATGCCAGCTTGCCATGGCCGATCTCGCGACGGCCGGGGCTGCCCACGCGGCCCACTTCGCCCACCGAATAGGGGGGGAAGTTGTAATGCAGCAGGAAGTTGGAGCGGTAATTGCCGTTCAGCGCGTCGATGATCTGCTCATCCTCGCCGGTGCCCAGCGTGGTGACCACAAGCCCTTGCGTCTCGCCACGGGTGAACAGGGCCGAGCCATGCGCACGGGTCAGCACGCCGGTTTCCGCCACGATCTGACGCACGGTCTTGGTGTCGCGGCCGTCGATCCGGGCGCCACCATTGATGATGTCACCGCGCAGAATGCCCGATTCCAGCTTCTTGATCGCCGAACCGAGGTTCGCATCGGCCAGATCTTCCTCCGACAGCGCGCCCTTGATCGCCGCCACGGCCGCGCCGATGGCATTGGTGCGGTCTTGCTTGTCCTTGATCGCGAAGGCGGCGCGCATCTGCGCCTCGCCTGCCGCTTTCACACGCGCATAAAGATCGGCGTAATCGGGGGGCGAGAAATCGAAGGGCTCCTTGGCGCTGTCTTCGGCGAAGTCGAGGATCAGGTCGATCACCGGCTGCATCGCGTCATGGCCGAATTTCACGGCGCCCAGCATCTCGTCCTCGGTCAGCTCATAGGCTTCCGATTCCACCATCATCACGGCGGTCTTGGTGCCGGCGATGACCAGATCCAGACGCTGCTCGGGGTTCTTGCGCAGCTGCGTCATGTCGTCCATCGACGGGTTCAGCAGGTATTCGCCATTGGCAAAGCCCACGCGCGCAGCACCAATCGGGCCCATGAAGGGCACGCCCGAAATGGTCAGCGCCGCCGAGGCCGCGATCATCGCCACGATATCGGGATCATTCACCAGATCGCAGGACAGCACGGTCGCCATGACCAGCACTTCGTTCTTGAAGCCTTCCACGAACAGCGGGCGGCAGGGACGGTCGATCAGACGCGAGACCAGCGTTTCCTTCTCCGAAGGACGCGCCTCGCGCTTGAAAAAGCCGCCCGGAATTTTACCGGCGGCATAGTATTTCTCTTGGTAATGCACAGTCAGCGGGAAGAAGTCCTGACCGGGCTTCGGCTGCTTGGCGAAGGTCACGTTGGCCATGACGCTGGTTTCGCCCAGCGTGGCGATGACCGAGCCATCCGCCTGACGCGCAACCTTGCCGGTTTCCAGCGTCAGCGTCTCATCGCCCCACTGGATCGACTTTTTCGTGATATGGAACATCTATCATCCTCATGGGAGCGCACACGGGCCCATCCCGTGTCTCCCGTTATGTCGCGGCCCCATTGCCGCCTCCCCCCATCCTGATGCACGCGCCCGGGGGATGGGCCACACGTCGCAGATGCGCCGCGCATACAGGAAAATGCCGCTTTTGGAAAGCGCGGAGTTGGGGGGCAGGCAAGCCCCCGTCATCCGGGCAGGGGCGCCGGGGCTTCGCTGTGGCGCAAGGCCGACAACCAGCGCCCTTGCCTCATGCGCTTGCGCACATGGGCGCGATGCGCGTCCGGCTGTCTGGGGGTTTTGCACTTGTGCCGGGCGGCGTTGCAGAACTGGCAGGCTGCGACGATGTTGTCGCTTCTGTCCCTGCCGCCTTCACTGCGTGGCTGAAGGTGTTCCGCAGTGCATCGAAGGGCCTTTGCGCGTCTCCTGCCTGGCACGGCGCACAGCTCTGCCTCCCACATCGGAAGGTCGCAATAGTAACAGCGCCCACCCTGAAGGGTCATTTTGGCGCGACGCAAGCTTTTGATATTGCTCATGGCAATCATGCTCCATTCAACTTCGTGAGAAGCGAATGTGCGACACCGTAAGGTGCCCCCCGGCTGGAAGCGACTGCTCGCACGAGACCCGATTTTTCGTGGCTTCGCGATCCGGCATGCGGAACTTGCAGGTTTACTGCAAGTCAGACCAAGCTCCTGCTCAGGTCAAGGGGCGTTGCGCCGCCTCCACATGAGGAAATATTGCCGTGAGCCAAGGCGCATGTCAATTGCCGAAACCGCGTCACGGCTTTGCGCCCAGGCTGATCTCCACCGCCCGCGCATAGGGCAAGGCGGGGTCAAACCGGCCGTTTTGCAGGAACAGGATGGTCTGGGCGATGACCTCGGGGTTCAGCATCATGAAGGTATGGGTCACTGGCAGGGTCAGGTGATCCTTCATCCCCGCCACGCGGGTCGAGGTGACCGAAACCTTGCCGTCATCCGCCCCCGCGATCATCGAGGAATAAACCGGGTTCAGCGACCGGTTGCCCGCAATCACCCCCAGCTCGAAACGCGGGGCGGGCAGGGCCTGCGGCACCGATCCGGCCTCGGTGCCCAGCTCGGCCCCGGCCGGGCCATTCACCCAGTCGAAGGGCGCGATCCCGCCCAGCGTATCCACGATCTCCGACCCGTGGTTCGGCGGCGCCAGCATCACCGCGCGGCCCATCTGCGGCAGGTCATGATCCTGCATCCAGGCCCGCAGCAGGATGCCCCCCATGGAATGCGTGACAAAATGCACCTTTTGCGCCCCGCATTGCGCCACCGCCGCCCCCACGCGCGGCGCCAGATCGGCAATCGGCGCCCGGGTCGAGGGGTAGCCCTCGTTCACCACGCTGTAGCCCTGCGCCTGCAAGGCCGCCTCCATCGCCACCAGCGAGGCCTCGCTGCGCGCCAGCCCATGCAGCAACACCACGCAATCGGCCAGCGCGGGGGCGGGGATCAGCAGCAGGGGCAACAGGCACCATCTCATGCAACATCAGATGGACAAGACCTGCGCCTTGGGCAAGGGTGGCGGCATGAAAATTCCCGGTCCCCGCCTCGCCGTCCGCGCCTTGATCCTGCATGAAAACCGGCTTTTGCTGGTCAATGCCTGGGGCGGCGGCGTCTCCGACCTGTGGTGCGCCCCCGGCGGCGGGGTCGAGCGCGGCACCTCGCTGCCCGAAAACCTCGCCCGCGAGGTGCAGGAGGAAACCGGCCTCACCGTCACCGTGGGCGACCCGGCGCTGGTCAATGAATTTCACGATCCCGGCGGCAGCTTCCATCAGGTCGACCTCTATTTCCGCTGCACCATCACCGCAGGCGCCCTCAGCCCCGGCTGGCGCGACCCCGAAGGGGTGGTGACCGAGCGGCGGTTCTTCTCGCAGGCCGAGATGGCGGGCATCCGCTTCAAACCCGACAGCCTGCCCGCCGCCGCATGGGGACAGGGCATCCTTTACGACCCGCTGGAGCCGATCATCCGATGAGCCGCGCCTTCGTCAAGGAAGATACCGATGATCTGGCGCCCTTGCCCGATCTGCCGGTCTCGCCCCATCCCAACCTCGTCACCCCGCGCGGTCTGGCGGCGCTGCAAGCCCGGCTTCTCGCCGCGCAAACCCGCCTTGGCGCCCTGCGCGCCCGCCCCGACCGGCTGGACAAACTGCCCGAGGCCGCCGCCGAGCGCGACATCCGCTATCTTGAGGCCCGGCTGCGCAGCGCGATCCTGATCGACCCGGCAACCCACCCGCCCGGCACCGTCGCCTTCGGCCATCGCGTGACCGTGGCCGATGCGGAGGGGCAGGAAAGCCGCTATGACATCACCGGCGAGGATGAGGCCGATGGCCGCCTTGGCCGCATCGCCCCGCAATCGCCGCTCGCCCGCGCCCTCCTGGGCGCCCAGCCGGGCGATCTGGTGACATGGCGCCGCCCCTCCGGCGCGGTCACGCTGGAAATCCTGCGCATCGAGGTGCCCCATGACTGAGGTGACAATCCGCGACCTTGACCCCCAGGCCGACCGCGCCGCCGTGGTGGCGCTGTTCACCGCCGCAGCCGATTACACCGCCCTGGAACGCGGCCCCGCCGATCCCGAGACGCTGACCGAGGAATTCTTCACCGATGCGCCCCCCGGCATCGACCCCGCCACCAGCCTGCGACTGGGCCTTTTCGCGGGCGGGCGCCTTCTGGGCAAGGCCGATGCCGCCTTTGGCTGGCCCGATCCCCGCGACGCCTATATCGGCCTGATGATCTTCAACCCCGCCCTGCGCGGCGCGGGCCATGGCGCCCGGCTGCTGCGCGAGATCGAGGCCCGCGCCCGCGCCCGGGGCGCCACCCGGCTTCTCATCGCCGCGCTGGAGGCCAACCCCAAGGGCCGCGCCTTCTGGCGCCGCGAGGGCTTCACCCCCGAACAGACCTTCCCCGACCGCGCCTATGGCAGCCGCACCCATACCGTGCATCGCATGGTGAAACCGCTGTGAAGCGTGCAAGGCCCCGGCCTGAACCGGGGCCTTCGCCGCTCACTCCATCTTGCCGATGGACCAGAACAGCGTCTCGCCCGAGCTGTCATCCACCCCGTCATTATCGGTGACGACAAAACCTTCACCGGCGGCGTCGATGGCAAAACCTTCCACCTTGTCCAGCACATAGCCGTTTCCGGCCTTCAGATCGGGCAGAAGGTCGCGCACCAGCGCCTTCTTCACCACCGGCAAAGGGCCACCCAGGGCGGCGGGTTTCAGATCGGCCAGCGCCACACGATACAGCTTTTTCGTGGCCGCCTTCTCTGCCACCTGATTGTCACGCTCCAGCAGATAGGCCCAATCGCCATGCAGCGTGATTTCCGAAAGCCCCATCCAGGCGCCATCGCCGGGCGCATCCAGCGGGTAATGCACCGCGCCCCAGCTTTCATCCTTCAGGTCATAGCTCACCAGCTTGACCATGCCCTTCGGGTCATCGCGCCATTCGCGCTGCACCGCCAGCCACAGCCGGTCGCCCTGCACCGCGATGCCCTCAAAGCCAAAGCGGGTTTCCTGCGCCGACAGCTCGGCCGGCAGGCCGATGGTCTCGGTGATCGCGCCTGTCCCATCCACCCGCAGGATGCCATGCGGCACCATCCGGTCGCTGCGGCCTTCGCTGGCGATCCAGAACCCGCCCTCGCCATCGGGGGTGATGCCCTCAATATCCAAAAGCTGTGCCGGGGCGCCGCCGCGCGTCACCGGGATGGCGCCGGTGATCCTCGCCGGTTTCTGCGTGGCGTCAATCGTGTAGATCGACGGTGCGCCCGACAGGACGGAATCCGAGGCCGCAAACAGCATCCCCGGTTGCGCCGGGTCCGCCGCCAAGGCCGACAGCGCAGCCCAGCCCAGCAGCGGCTCGGTCCCTGCGCTGGTAATCGTCGGGTAAGCCATTGGCGCATCTTGCAATTCGTAAATCATCACATGGGCGGGGGCGAGGCCGTCCTCGCGCAGATCGGCCTCATTGGCCGTGACCAGCAGGTTGCGCTCGGGGATCGCCACGATGCCTTCCGGGCTGATGCCCGAGGGCAGCAGTTGCAGCAGCTTCGGCGCCGCCAGATCGGCCAGATCATAGACCGCCACCAGCGAGGCGCGCTCGGCCGCCACGAACAGCAGCTTCCGCCCGCCGAAATCGGCCAGTTTCACCGATTCCAGCTCCACGCCCTTCTTGTTGCGCTTGTCGGGATAGTGGCCAAGCGCCGCCATCTCGCGTTCCAGGCTGGCGCCGGAGTCGAAGACCACGCTGCCATCGCGCTTCCAGATGGTGAACCCGCGCGAGCCGCCCTTCCAGTCGCCCTCATTGGCGGTGACAAAGTGATCGGCGTCGATCCAGTCCACCGCGTCAGGCTCGCGCGCGATGCCCTCCATCTTGCCGGTGAAATTCAGCACGCCATCCTTTTTCGTGTCGATCCCGTCCAGATCCACCATGCCCGCGCTGAACTGCGCGGCCACCTGGCCATCGGCGCCAATCACCACCAAGGCATTGTTTTCCTGCAAGGTCAGCACGATCTCGCCCGCGTCATTGACCGAAAGGAATTCCGGTTCCGGGTCATCGCCCGCCACATCGGCCAACCCGGTCAGCGCGATCTTTTGCAGGCCCGCGCAATCCACCGCGCCGCCCGTGACCGGCAGTTTCACCACGAAACCGGCGGGGGCCTGCGGCAGATCGCCCTCATTCACCTCCTCGTCGCGCTCGTTCTCGATCGCCACGGCGAGGAAGCTGCCATCCTTGGCGCGCGCCACCGAATCCGGCTGGCCGCCCAGATCGCATTCCGCCACCACCTTGCGCGTGGCCAGATCCACCGTCACCAGCTTGCCCGAGGGGGCGGCCTTGCTTTCCGAGGTGTTCACCCCGGCAAAGGCAAACCCGCCAATCACCACCGCCGTCGTCGGCTCGCCTCCCATGGCGATATTGCCGAGGGGTTTGGGCGCGCGCGGGTCCGTGATGTCCACCAGACCCAGCACGCCCAGCGGGCTGTCGGAATAGATCAGCGTCTGGCCGTCCTCGGTGGCGGTGATGATCTCGGCACTGGTGGCGCGGGCCTGATCCTCGCCCGCCGCCATGTTCTGCGGCGTGGCAAAGGCGGCGATGCGGTTGAACACCGGCTCGGCCTGCGCCGAAGTCGCGGCGGCCAGCGCCAGCGCCGAGGTCAGACACAGCGGAAAACGGGTCATGGGGGCAATCCTTTTTGGGGCTTTTGCCGCCATATACCGGCGCCGCTGTAACAGCCCGGCGACCGGTTTGTGACAGGATTTTAACGAATGGCACGCCGGATGTGACAGCGCATTAACCATCACCCGGCCCAAAAAAAGGGGGCGCGCGGCCCCCCTTTCTGGTTCAATGCACCCGCGCCTCGCTGGGCTTTTCGCGCCCCGAGGGGATGATGCGATCCCCGAGGATCAGGCCCTTCGGCCCGGCGGTCACCACCACCTCGCTGCCATCCAGCACCTCGCCCGCCAGGATCATCTCGGCAAGCGGGTCTTGCAGATTGCGCTGGATCACGCGTTTCAGCGGCCTTGCGCCAAAGACCGGATCATAGCCTTCCTCGGCCAGCCAGGCCTTCGCCTCTCCATCCAGCGCCAGGGTGATCTTGCGCGCAGCCAGCCGTTTTTCCAGCCGTTTCAGCTGAATCTCGACAATCCCGCCCATATCGCCCCGGTTCAGCCGGTCAAAGATCACCTGCTCGTCCAGACGGTTCAGGAATTCCGGCCGGAAATGCCCGCGCACGGCCTCCATCACCTCGGCCTTCGCCGCCGTCACATCCGCGCCCTCCGGCAACTCGCTCAAGGCGCGCGCGCCAAGGTTGGAGGTCAGGATGATCAGCGTCTGCTTGAAGTCCACGGTGCGGCCCTGACCATCGGTCAGAATGCCGTCATCCAGCACTTGCAACAGCACGTTGAACACATCCGGATGCGCCTTTTCCACCTCGTCGAACAGCACGACCTGATAGGGCCTGCGCCGCACGGCTTCGGTCAGCACGCCGCCCTCGTCATAGCCGACATAGCCGGGCGGGGCGCCGATCAACCGGCTGACCGCGTGTTTCTCCATGAATTCGCTCATGTCGATGCGCACCATGGCCTGTTCATCATCGAACAGATATTCGGCCAAAGCCTTGGTCAGTTCGGTCTTGCCCACACCCGTCGGCCCGAGGAACAGGAACGAGCCCAGCGGCCGGTTCTCGTCATTCAGGCCCGCACGGGCGCGGCGCACGGCGCGCGCCACGGCCTCCACCGCCGGGCGTTGGCCCACCACGCGGCGGCCCAGCTCGTCCTCCATGCGCAAGAGCTTTTCCTTCTCGCCCTCCAGCATCTTGGTGGTCGGAATGCCGGTCCAGCGCTCCACCACCTCGGCGATCTGTTCCGGGCGCACGGCCTCGGCCACCAGCGCCTCGCCCTGCCGCGCCTCGGCCTCGGCCAGCGATTTCTCCAGACCCGGAATCCGGCCATATTGCAGCTCGCCCGCGCGGGCAAAATCGCCCTCGCGCTTGGCCTGCTCCAGCTCGGCCCGTGCCCTGTCCAGCTGCTCTTTCAGGTCGCGCGCCTGTTCCAGCGTGTCGCGCTCGGCCTGCCATTTGGCGGTCATCGCGGCGGATTGCTGTTTGAAATCAGCCAGTTCCTTTTCCAGCTTCTCCAGGCGGTCCTTGGAAGCCGCGTCATCCTCACGGCGCAGCGCCTCGGATTCGATCTGCAATTGTAGGATCTGGCGGTCCAGCGCGTCCAGCTCCTCGGGCTTGCTGTCCACCTCCATGCGCAAGCGGCTCGCCGCCTCATCCATCAGGTCGATCGCCTTGTCGGGCAGGAAACGGTCGGTGATATAGCGATGCGACAGCGTTGCCGCCGCCACCAGCGCCGAGTCGCTGATGCGCACGCCATGGTGCAGCTCATATTTCTCCTTGATGCCCCGCAGGATGGAGATCGTGTCCTCCACCGTCGGCTCTTCCACCATCACAGGTTGGAAGCGCCGGGCCAAGGCCGGGTCTTTCTCCACATATTTGCGGTATTCATCCAGCGTGGTGGCGCCGACGCAATGCAATTCGCCCCGCGCCAAGGCCGGTTTGATCAGGTTCGCCGCATCCATCGCGCCATCGGATTTGCCCGCGCCGACCAGCGTGTGCATCTCGTCGATGAACAGGATGATCTCGCCCGCCGCCGTCTCGATTTCCTTCAGGATCGCCTTCAGACGTTCCTCGAATTCCCCGCGATATTTGGCCCCCGCGATCAGCGCCCCCATATCCAGCGCCATCAGCTTCTTGTTGCGCAAGGATTCGGGCACATCGCCATCGACGATGCGCAGCGCGAGGCCCTCGGCAATCGCGGTCTTGCCCACGCCCGGCTCGCCGATCAGCACCGGATTGTTCTTGGTGCGGCGCGACAGAACCTGCATGGCGCGGCGAATTTCCTCGTCGCGGCCGATGATCGGGTCGATCTTGCCCTCTGCCGCCGCCTCGGTCAGGTCGCGGGCATATTTCTTCAGGGCCTCCATCGTATCCTCGGCCGAGGCGCTGTCGGCGGTGCGGCCCTTGCGGATGTCATTGATCGCGGCATTGAGACCCTGCGCCGTCACGGCGCCCGCGCTCAGCGCATCGCGCGCCCGGGTGTTCACCAGCGCGAGGGCGGTCAGCAGGCGCTCCACCGGCACGAAACTGTCGCCCGCCTTTTTGGCAACCGTTTCGGCCTCGTCCAGCACGCGCACAAGGCTCGGGTCGATGTAGGATTGCCCGTCCCCGCCCGAGACCTTGGGCTGTTTGGCGACCAGCGCCTCCACGGCCTCGATCACGCGCGCGGGCTCGCCGCCGGCGCGGCGGATCAGATTGGCCGCCAGGCCCTGATCGTCATCCATCAGCGCTTTCAGCAGATGTTCGGGCAGGACGCGCTGATGGCTTTCGCGCATCGCAATCGTCTGGGCGGCTTGCAGGAAACCGCGCGACCGTTCCGTGAATTTCTCCAAATTCATCGGCTCTCTCCTCTGTATGGCACCGCATCTGGCCCGCCCTGAAAAGGCACGGGCGCTGCGGCCTCAGGCGAAAGATGTGCATATCGGCGCCCGCTCGCAAGGGCAGTCGGCGGCTTTGGTCCGGGATTTTTGCGCGACATTTTGCGCAGATCGCGCGGGGCCCGCGCATCGGCCTTGTGCCGCCGATGCGGGGGGCGGGTTTCGGCGGCATCTCCCCATGGTGCGGCGGGGCAGGGGGCTTTCGCTTGCGCCGCGCCCGACGCTGCCGTCATGGTCTGCGCCGACAGGAGAGACCCATGCCCCAAAGCCTCCCCCAAGCGACCAGCCCGCGGTTCGGCCCCATCCTCGGCAAGGCACGCCTGCACGAATTGCGCGTGCATGTCGGGCGGTCGGGCCTGTGCCTGAACGATCCGGCGCTGTTGCGCGTCACGCCCGAGGGGCGGGTAGAGGTCATGGCCCGGATGCGGCGCCGCCTGCTGGGGCTGGTGCCGCGCTGGCGCTGGCAGGTCTTGGGCGATCTGGGGCCGCGCGCCACCGCGATGCTGGCGCCCTGGCTGGAGGAGGCCGAGCCGCTGCGCCTGCGCATCGTGGGCCTCACCCCCGAACATATCGCCGCGCCCGAGGTCTTTGTCTCGGTCTGGGGCGAACAGCGCCCCCGGTTCAGCCCGCCCCGAAAATTCGACGAATTTTCGCAGCCCCCTCAGGCCACGGGCGCATAACGCATGAAGGCAAAGGCGCGGCCATCCGGCGCCCAGCACGGCACGTTGATGCTGCCTTGCCCGCCATACAGCTCCACCACCCGCCGCCGCTCGCCGGTCCCGGTGTCCCGCAGGCACAGCGCCACATCCAGATCACGCGGGTGGCCCTCGGTGCCGGGCGGATAGGCGAGATACAGCACATATGCGCCATCGGGCGAGGGATGCGGGAACCAGTTCACATGGGCATCCGCAAAGACCTGCTCCGGCCCGTCAGGCCCCACCCGCCAGATCTGCGCGTGCCCCGAGGCGTCCGAGTTGAACCATACCGTGCCATCGGGCGCGAAATCCGGGCCATCGTGATGGCCGGGGCCGGGGGTCAGCACCGTCTCCACGCCGCTGTCCAGATCGCGCACTGCCACCCGCACCACCCGGTCGCCCCGCGCGCAGGCATAGGCGATGCGGTGCCTGCGAGCGCCATGCCACCAGCTTGGCCGCTCGGGCAGCAGCAGCCCTTCGCCCAGCACATGAATTTCCGCCCCCAAGCCCCGATGGGCCGAGAACACAATCCGCCCATCCGGCAGAAAGCCATGGTCATTGTTGCAAGCCAGCCCCTCGGGCGTGGCGATGGGTTCCAGCCCGGCGGGGCGCGCCCGCCACAGCCGCCCTTCGCCATTCACCAGAAACCAGCCTTCGGGATGCCAGTTCGGCGCCTCGATCAGCCGATCCGTGCGCAAGATCACGCGAACTTGCCCGCTCGCCAGATCATAGACCTCCAGCGAAGAGCGCCAGCTCACTCCCGCACCTTCGGCGTCAAGAGCTTGGCCGGGCGCAGCGCCTCGGCTGCCTTGAACAGGCCGAAGGTCTGGTTGACGTAATTCACCACGCCGCCGATCTGTTCCAGATATTTCTGCAATTCGGGCGTGCGCTCGGCCTCCACCACCTGCACCGGGCGCTCTGGCCCTTCGCCTTCAAACTGCACATAAAACAGCGGCTCGCCGCGTTTCAGCACGATGTCCTTCTCCGGCTCGTGCCATTCAAACGCCCACATCAGCGGGCGCGGCCAGATGTTCAGCGGAAAGCGCCCGCCAAAGATCGTGCCGGGCAGCGGGTCGCGGCGGTAATGCATGAAAGCCGAAAGCTGCGTCACATAGACCAGCTCATCGGCGATGAAGCAGTAGGGCAGGCCCAGCTGGATCGTCGGCCGGTCCGGGTAGCGCCATTCCGCCTCGTTCACCAGCGTCAGCACCTCGCCCAGCTTGTTGGCGCGGATGGTCGAGGCGCTGCCCGCCCGGTTGATCAGATGCGGCTTGCCCTTCTCGTCGCGGCCAAAGCCGATATGGATGTCGAACGGGCATTTCACCATGAAATACCGGCTTTCCAGCTGGATGACACCGGGGCAGCGGCTGGCCGATTTGGCATGGGTCCGGTTGGTCTGGCGAAAGCTCACCCGCTCGGGCGGGTCATACAGCACCGCGCCCTTGTCGGATGTCAGAAACCAGCCCACCGAAATCGGGCCGCTTTTCGGCCCCTCCTCGGGGCGCTCGAAACTCAGATTGATCTGCATACCTGCCTCACGCTTTGCGCGCGAGGGTCCGCGCTCGGAGCGGTAATGTCAATGATACCATCCCTTGAAGCCGCCTTGCGCCCGGCCTAGTCTCTGCCCGCAACGAAGGAGGGCGCCATGGCCACGAAACGCAGCATCTTTCAGGAGGTCACCGACAAGGCGCAGACCCCCGCGCCGCAGCCGGGGCTGATTGATCGCGGCACCGGCGCGCGCGGGGCGATCCGGCTCTGGCTGGCGCTGATTTTCGTGCTGGTGGCGGCGATGATCCTGGTGGGCGGCCTCACCCGCCTCACCGATAGCGGCCTCTCCATCACCGAATGGAAGCCCCTGCACGGCGCCATCCCCCCCATGGGCGAGGCCGCCTGGGCCGAGGAATTTGCCAAATATCAGGTCAGCCCGGAATATCAGCTGCAAAACAAGGGCATGACGCTGGAGGCCTTCAAGACGATCTTCTGGTGGGAATGGGGCCATCGCCAGCTGGGCCGCGTGGTCGGCCTCGTCTGGGCGGTGGGCTTCGTCGCCTTCTGGGCCACCAAACGCATTCCGGCGGGCTGGACCGGGCGCTTGCTGGGCCTTGGCGCCCTGGGCGGGCTGCAAGGCGCGATCGGCTGGTGGATGGTCTCCTCCGGCCTCAAGGGCACGATGGTCGATGTGGCCTCCTACCGCCTTGCCACCCATCTGGGCCTCGCCTTCCTCATCCTGGGCCTGATCGCCTGGTATGTGCTGGCGCTCTCGCGCTCCGAGGCGCAGCTCTTGCAGGCCCGGCGCGGACGCGAGGCGCGGCTTTACGGCCTCGCCACCGGGCTTTTGCATCTCGCCTTCCTGCAAATCCTGCTGGGCGCGCTGGTCGCGGGCATTGATGCGGGCCGCGCCTTCCCGACATGGCCCGACATGAACGGCAGCTTTTTCCCGGCGGATGCCTTCTATGTGCCCGACGGGGCCGGGGGCAGCCTGCCGCTCTGGCATGCCTTCTTTGAAAACCCCGGCCTTGTGCAATTCCTGCACCGCATGGCCGGGTATCTGCTGCTGGCCTTCGGCATTTTCGCCTTCGTGAAAAGTCGCCGCTCTGCCTATGGCACCACGCGCACGGCCTTTCTGGCGGTGCTGTGCATGTTGCTGGTGCAAGTGGCGCTTGGCATCGTGACCGTGCTGACCGCCGCGCATCTGCATGTGGCGATCACCCACCAACTTGGTGCGGTGCTGCTTTGGGTGCTGATCCTGCGCGCCCGTTTTCTGTCTCAATACCCGGTGGCCGGGTCGATCCGCAAAGGAACCCAGTGATGAGTGCTTTCTCCGACTTGATGGATTTCCAGCGCGAGACCGAGGCGCTGGCCCAGATCGCGGGCCGTCTGGGCTGGGATCAGGAAACCATGATGCCGCGCGGCGCGGCTGAACAGCGGGGCGAGGAGATGTCGGCCATCGAGGGCGTGCTGCATGCCCGCCGCACCGATCCGCGCATCGCCGAATGGCTGGACCGGGCCGAGGCCCCCGATGCCGTGGCCGCCGCGCAGCTGCGGCTGATCCGCCGCGCCCATGCCCGCGCCACCAAGATTCCGGCCAGCCTCGCGCAGACGCTGGCCCGCGTCACCTCCACCGCGCAGGGCATCTGGGCCGAGGCCCGCGCCGCCGAGAAAGTGGCCGATTTCCTGCCCACCCTGGCCGAGGTGATCGCGCTGAAGCGCGAGGAGGCCGCGGCGCTGGCGCAAGGTGGCGATCTTTATGACGCGCTGATGGACGATTATGAACCCGGCGCCACCGCCGCCAGCATCGGCGCCATGTTCGACCGGATGCGCCCGCGCCTTGTGCGCCTGCGCGCCGCCGTGCTGGAGAAAACCGCGCCCCCCAGGCTGACCCACAGTTTCGGCCCCGAGGCGCAGATGCGCTTCGCCCGCGATCTGGCGCTGGCCTTCGGCTATGATTTCGAGCGTGGCCGGCTGGATCTGGCGGTGCATCCGTTCAGCTCCGGCTCGGGCAATGACGTGCGCATCACCACCCGCACAGTAGAGACCGACCCGTTCAATTGCTTCTACTCCACCATCCACGAGGTCGGCCATGCCTGCTACGAGCTGGGCATCGACCCCGATTACCTGCTGACGCCCCTGGGCAATGGCGTCTCGATGGGGGTGCATGAAAGCCAAAGCCGCATCTACGAGAACCAGCTGGGCCGCAGCCCCGCCTTCACCGGCTGGATGTTCCGGCAGATGCTGGACCGTTTCGGCGATTTCGGCGTGAGCAGCCCCGAAGACTTTGCCCGCATCGCCAACCGCGTGCAGCCCGGCTTCATCCGCACCGAGGCCGATGAGGTGCATTACAACCTGCATGTGATGATGCGCTTCGACCTGGAGCGGGCGCTGATCAAGGGCGATCTGCAAGTGGAGGGTCTGGAGGCCGCGTGGAACGACCGCTTCCTCGCCGATTTCGGCGTGGCGGTGGATCGCCCGGCCCATGGGTTGTTGCAGGATGTGCATTGGTCCTGCGGCCTCTTTGGCTATTTCCCGACCTATACGCTGGGCAATGTCTATGCCGGTTGCCTGCATCAGGCCCTGCGCGCCGACATTCCCATGCTGGACGACCAGCTTGCCAGGGGCGACACCTCGGCCGCAACCGGCTGGCTGCGCGAGAAGGTGCAGCGCCATGGCGGCTTGCACGAGCCCCGCGCCGTCATCTCGCTGGCCTGCGGCTTCGAGCCGACCGAGGCCCCGCTCCTCGACTATCTCGACGCCAAATTCGGCGCGCTTTACGGGCTGTAAGCGCGCCAGCCTTCATCTTGGCCCAAATATCCTGCGGGGGCCCGGGGGCCGCACAGGCCCCCGTCTTTCGTGAAACGGCGGGCCGCACAGGCCCCCGTCTTTTTTGAAGGTGCGGGCCGCACAGGCCCCCGTCTTTTGGGCCAAGGCCTCAAGCGGGCGGATCAGGAAACGCATGGCGTTTCCCCGCCCGTGTGAAACCGTTCCGTCAGACCGTTTCAGCCCGGGATCGGCAGGCCATCGCCCGCCCGGTGGGTGCGATAGCACCCGCCCCCCGCAGGGCGGGCGCTGGCCGTGGGCTTCGGGCCCACGGCCCGATGTGGAAACGGCACCGCATGACCTCGGCAATGGCCTCGGCCATCTGCGCCTCAGGCCTCCTCCGGCCCTTCCGCCAGCTCCACCTCCAGAAACCGCTCCAGCGCGTCGAGGTCCACCGGCTCGAACTGGCCAAACCCCTGCATCCAGACCGAAGCCGCCTTCAGCGCGTCCGGCTCCAGCTTGCACCAGATCACCCGGCCCCGCTTCTCGCGCGAGATCAGCCCCGCCTCGGCCAGCACTTGCAGATGCTTGGAAATCGCCGCCAGCGACATCTGGAACGGCTCCGCCACATCGGTCACCGCCATGTCATCTTCCAGCAGCATCGCCAGGATCGCCCGCCGCGTCGGATCGGCGAGGGCGGCAAAGATCGGCGAAAGGCGGTCGGGCGCGGGGGTCATGACGGCAGCTTTGGCGGGGCAGGGGGCAATCGTCAACCGAAAGGTTGAATGAGCCTCACGCCCCCGTGACAGCCGAAACCCCCCGAAACCTGCAAAAGAAAATTTGCAAAAACAAAGAAAATCAAGGGCTTGGATAAATTCCTGATGCTTGACTCATCCCCGCCCCCTGCGTAGGTTCGCGGCAACTGTTCAGGGGGCGTAAACCATGGCGCAAGAACCCGATGCCGAACGGCTCCGCACGCTCGAGGCGAAGCTGGAAAAGGCAAAGGTGGCGCAGGCCAAACCCGCTGGACGTGGCAAGGATTTCTCGCAGGCGGAGGTCGCCTGGAGGATGGTGATCGAGCTGACATCCGGCATCATGATCGGGGGCAGCATCGGCTACGGGCTGGACTGGGCGTTCAGCACGAAACCCATCTTCCTCGTGATCTTCATCCTGTTCGGCTTCGCGGCCGGCATCCGCACCGTCATCGGCACCGCCCGAGACATGCAGGAACGCCAGCTGAAGGCCATGAAAGCGCAGACAGAGGCGGAGCGTTCCGCTGGAACCGAAGGATGACAGACGTGGCCGAGACCGGTTTTGCAATTCACCCGATGGACCAGTTCATCGTGAAGCGGTTCTTCTGCGATGCCGCGCATGCCGACTGCACCACGAACATCGAGTGGTATGAAATCACCAATGTCACCGTCTGGATGGCCGCCACCGTGCTGGCCATCGTGGCGCTGATGGTCTTCGGCTCGCGCGGCCGCGCCATCATCCCGTCGCGCATCCAGTCGGTCGGCGAGATGATCTATGGCTTCATCTACAAGATGGTCGAAGACGTGACCGGCCATGACGGGGTGAAATACTTCCCCTATGTCATGACCCTGTTCCTCTTCATCCTGTTTGCCAACCTGCTTGGCCTGATCCCCGGCAGCTTCACCACCACCAGCCATGTGGCCGTGACCGTGACGCTGGCGCTGATGGTATTCTTGGGCGTCACCCTGCTGGGTCTGGCCAAGAACGGCCTCGGCTTCCTGGGCATGTTCTGGGTCTCCTCGGCCCCGCTGGCCCTGCGCCCGGTGCTGGCCGTGATCGAAGTCATCTCGTATTTCGTCCGCCCCGTCAGCCACTCCATTCGTCTTGCCGGCAACCTGATGGCAGGCCATGCCGTGATGAAAGTCTTCGCGGGCTTTGCCTCGATGGCCGTCATCTCGCCGGTCGCTGTCGGTGCCGTGACCGCGATCTACGGCCTCGAACTGCTGGTCGCTGTCGTGCAGGCTTACGTTTTCACCATTCTGACCTGCGTCTACCTGAAAGACGCGGTGGGCGGCGCCCACCACTAAGGTCCGAACCCTCAACCCGAAACTTTGAACTATCCACCTAAGGAGACTTAAAATGGTCGAACTCGCGCTCATGGGCAAATACATCGGTGCTGGCCTCGCGGCCATCGGTCTGGGCGGCGCCGGCATCGGCGTGGGCAACATCGCCGGCAACTTCCTGGCTGGCGCCCTGCGCAACCCCTCGGCTGCTGCTTCGCAAACCGCCAACCTGTTCGTCGGCATCGCCTTCGCCGAAGCTCTGGGCATCTTCTCGTTCCTGATCGCCCTGCTGCTGATGTTCGCCGTCTGATCCTGACGCGTCTCACATCTTCATGGCCGGGCGGGCGTTCTGCTCCCCGGCCACGTGTTTGACGAAGGTAAGGAAACGAAATGGCGACCGAAGCGCATGAAGCGGCGGCGGGCGCGGCGGGTCACTCCGCTGGCATGCCGCAACTCGACACGTCGACCTGGGGCAACCAGATTACCTGGCTGCTGGTCGCGCTTGTCGTGATCTATCTTGTGCTGCGTTTTGTGGCTCTGCCCCGCATCGGGGCGGTTCTGGCCGATCGCAGCAGCACCATCACCAACGACCTCGCCGCAGCCGAAGAGCTGAAGCAGAAGGCGCTTGCCGCCGAGAAAGCCTATCTCGCCGCGCTGGATAAAGCGCGCGCCGAAGCTGGCAAGATCGCAGCCGAGACCAAGGCCGAGATTCAGGCCGAGCTGGACAAAGAGATCGCCAAGGCCGATGTGCAAATCGCCGCCAAATCGGCGGAATCCGAGGGCCGGATCGCGGAGATCCGCGCCGGTGCGCTGGAAGCCGTGACCGAAGTGGCGAAAGACACCGCGAAAGAGCTGGTTTCCGCTCTGGGTGGCAAGGCCGATGCCCGCAGCATCACCGCCGCTGTCACCGCGAAAGTGAAAGGGTAAGCCCATGAAAAAGCTGCTTCCCCTGATGCTTTCGCTGGCCGCGACGCCCGCTCTGGCCGCTTCCGGCCCGTTCTTCTCGCTCGGCAATTCCAACTTCATCGTGACGCTGGCCTTCATCGCCTTCGTCGCGATCCTGTTGATCGCCAAGGTTCCCGCCAAGATCGGCGCCTTGCTGGATGGCCGCGCCGCCCAGATCAAGGCCGAGCTGGAAGAGGCCAAGGCGCTGCGCGAAGAGGCCAAGGCCCTGCTTGCCTCCTACGAGCGCAAGTCGGCCGAGATGATGGCGCAATCGGAACAGATCGTCGCGGCTGCCAAGGCCGAGGCGCAATCTGCTGCCGCTCAGGCCAAGGAAGACCTCAAGGTCTCCATCGCCCGCCGTCTGGCCGCTGCCGAGGAGCGTATCGCTTCGGCCGAGGCTGGCGCCATCCGCGAAGTGCGCGAGCGCGCCGTGGATGTGGCCGTTTCTGCCGCCTCCAGCGTGCTGGCCAAGCAATTCGCGACCGAGGGCGCTCAGGCGACCATCGACGACGCGATTGCCCAGGTGGCCGCCAAGCTGCACTGAGGCAGCCTTGCCTGACGCATGAAAAAACCCCGGTCCGCGAGGTCCGGGGTTTCTTCGTATTTCAGCCTGCGTATCTCAGCGGCTGCGCTCATGCTCGATCCGCTGCCGCGCCACCGCCTCGTTCCGGTCGGCTTTGGCCTGTTCGGCCAGCGCCAGTTCCACATAATCCATATGCGCCGCCGCCGCCGCCCGCGCCGCCTGCGGGTCGCGCGCCTGAATGGCGGCGTTGATGGCGCGGTGCTGATCCAGCAGCATGTCGCGGGTCATCCGGTTGCGGAACATCATCTGCCGATTGTAGAACACCCCCTGTTTGAGCAGATCGAACATCGAGCGCATCATGTGCAGCATGATGACATTATGGCTCGCCTCGATGATCGCCATATGGAATTGCGCATCCAAAGCCGCCTCGTCGCTGGGGTCGCGCTTCTGATGCGCGGCCTCCATCTTTTGAAAGATGGTGTCGATCACTTCCAGATCGGTGGCCGATCCCAGCCGCGAGGCCCGATCTGCCGCCATCCCCTCCAGATCGCGGCGAAAGGCGATGTAATCCTGCACCGCCTCCTGATGGGTCGAGAACAGCTCGACCAGCGCGGGAGCGAAGGCATTGCCCAGCACATCGGCCACAAAGCAGCCCGCGCCCGGCCGGGTGACCAGCAGGCCCTTTTCCTCCAGGCTTTCCAGCGCCTCGCGCAGCGAGGGGCGCGAAACCCCCATGCGTTCCGCCAGATCGCGCTCGGCGGGCAGCCGCTCGCCGGGGCGCAGGATGCCACGCAGGATCAGCAGTTCAATCTGCCGCGCGACCGTGTGTGAGAGCTTTTCGGAGGTGATCTTTTCAAACGGCATGGCATCCTCGGCGTTGGTCAAAAATTATGACCGATCTGCCGAAAGGGCAAGCAAAAGGGCGCGCGATCGGCTCGCGCGCCCCGGTGCCTTGCCGCAATTGCCGCGCTTAGCGCAGCGGGATGATCGAGATTTCGACCCGGCGGTTCTGCTGCTTGCCCGCCGCCGTCAGGTTCGAGGCGATGGGCTGGCTCTCGCCGCGGCCATAGGCCGACAGGCGGCTCTTCGGCACGCCGTTCGAGGCGATCACATCGCGCACCGCGCCCGCGCGGCGTTCGGACAGCGACTGGTTATAGGCGGCGTCGCCATCGCTGTCGGTATGGCCGACGATCTCGACCCGGCTGTTGGGATAGCGCACGAGGTTCTGGGCAATGGCGCTCAGGTTATAGGCCTGATCCGGGCGCACGGTGAAGCTGTCGGTGGCGAACAGCACATCCTGCCCCATGGTCACATTGATGCCGGTGCCGGTATTCACAACATTGGCATTGCCGCCCAGCTGCTGACGCAGCTCTGCCGCCTGCTGATCCAGCGAATTGCCGATGGCCCCGCCTGCCGCCGCACCCAATGCGCCGCCGATCACGGCCTTGGCCAGCCGGTCATCCCCGCCCGAGGTTGCCCCGATGGTGGCCCCGATCAGGCCCCCCATCACCGCCCCGCCCTTGGCGCGGGCATTGGGGTCTTCATACTGGTAGGGGTCCTGCACGCAGCCCGCCAGCAGGCCAAAGCCCAGCACGCCGCAGATCAGGGAGGTTTTCATGGTCATCTGTCATGCCTCTTGCACAAGAGCCGGAACCCGGCTTCGCATCCATCATAGCGGTGAACGCCGGAAGGCGGAATTGGTTGCATCACTGCCAGCAGGTTTTCGCGCATCGGGTTACAGCGGGTTCACAGTGCCGTGTGGGGCGGCGCCTCGGGATCGGGCGGATCAGAAAACGCATCGCGTTTTCCCGCCCGCAGCGCCCAAGGCCCCGCAAGACCGTTTCCGCCTGCGCATCACAGGCCAGTGCCCGCCCCGGCGGGGGCGAAGCACCCGCCCTGCGGGGGGCGGGTGCTGGCCGGCGGCCTTTGGGGCCACCGGCGGCCATGGTGACCCGGCATCGCATGGTCTTGGCGATGGCCAAGACCACGGACAGGCCCCCCCCTCACGCCTCCGCCCGCGCGGCCTCCCAGGCCAGCATCGCCCGCTTCACGCCGAGGCCCCAGTGATAGCCCCCCAAGCCCCCCCGTTTGCGCAAGGCCCGGTGGCAGGGGATCAGGAACCCCACCGGGTTGCGCCCCACCGCCGTGCCCACCGCCCGCACCGCCGCCGGATGGCCGATCACCCCCGCCAGATCGCCATAGGTGGTGACATGGCCCGAGGGGATCGCCAGCAACGCCTCCCAGACCTTGATCTGGAACGGCGCCCCCATCAGATGCAGCGCCGCCCCCTTGCCGCCAAAGGCCTCCAGCACCCAAGGCCGCAACATCGCCGCATCTTCCACAAACCGCGCTTTCGGCCAGCGCGCCACAAGGTCTTGCAGCACCTCGGCCTCTGGCTGCTCGGCGGCAAAGCCCATGCCGCACAAGCCCCGCGCCGTGCCCATCACCAGCGCCGGTCCAAAGGGGCTGTCGAACCACCCCCGGTAAATCACCAACCCCTCGCCGCCCCTGGCGTAATCGCCGGGCGTCATCGCCTCCCATGTCACGAACAGATCATGCAGCCGCCCGCCGCCCGATAGGCCGGTGGCATGGCTGGTCTCCAGCACGGTATGCCGCTCGGCCAACAGGCGCCGCGCATGATCCAGCACCAGATATTGCTGATACCTTTTCGGGCTCACCCCCACCCATTGCGAAAACACCCGCTGGAAATGCGCCGCACTCATCCCCATGCGCGCGGCCAGCCCCTCCAGCGTCAGACCCGGCCCGCCCGCATCAATCTCGGCCAGCGCCCGGGCAATCACCCGGTAATGATAGGCTTCCGAAAGGTCATTCATCGCGGCACCTGCACCCTGTTTGCCCCAATCTAGGCCGCCCGCGCGCGCCATTCGACCCGAAATCTGCGCCTTTGCTTGGCAGCGCCGCCCGCCCGCGCTAACAAGCGCCATGGCAAAGCAGCTTGATTATCACACGATCCACCAGATCTTCACCCGGTTCCGCGCCGCACAGGCCGAACCGGAGGGCGAGCTGTTCCATACCAATGCCTTCACCCTGCTGGTCGCCGTCGCCCTGTCGGCGCAGGCCACCGATGCCGGGGTGAACAAGGCGACGCGCCCCCTGTTCGCCACCGTGGACACGCCGCAAAAGATGCTCGACCTTGGCCTTGAAGGCCTGACCGAAGCGATCAAGACCATCGGCCTTTTTCGCCAAAAGGCCAGGAACGTGATCCGCCTGTCCGAAATCCTCGTGGCCGAATATGGCGGCGAGGTGCCTTCCTCCCGCGCCGCCCTGCAATCGCTGCCCGGCGTGGGTCGCAAGACCGCCAATGTCGTCTTGAACATGTGGTGGAAAATCCCGGCCCAGGCCGTCGACACCCATATCTTCCGCCTGGGCAACCGCACCGGCATCTGCCCCGGCCGCGACGTGGAAACCGTCGAACGCGCCATCGAAGACCACATCCCCGCAGAATTCCAGCAGCATGCGCATCACTGGATGATCCTGCACGGGCGCTACATCTGCATCGCCCGCAAACCCCGTTGCGCGGATTGTCTGATCCGCGACCTTTGCCCATTCGAGGAAAAGACTGCATGAAAAACTATCAGGTTGTCGGCATCGGCAATGCCATCGTCGATGTGTTCGCCCAGGCCGATGACAGCTTTCTGGAGCTGATGGGCATCGAAAAGGGCATCATGCAGCTGGTGGAGCGCGAGCGCGGCGAGCTGCTTTATGCCGCGATGAA
>NZ_JAEULU010000040.1 GCF_016792925.1 Gemmobacter sp. | reverse complement strand
TCGAAAAGGATCTGGAGGCCGCCATCGGCGCCCGCCTGACCGACCGCATGGCCGAGACCGGCGCCAAGATCAGCGTCGACATCCGCGAGGTCGAGCTGTCCAACGTGTTTGAACGCGCGCTGAACCTCAGCGATGCCGTGCTGATGGGTCAGGTGAACATCACCGATGACACCGACAACAGCAATTTCGACGCCTATGAGCTGAGCATCACGATGGATTCCAGCAAGATCATCCTGCCCGAGGGCGTTTCGGCCGACCAGATCCAGATGGCCGAGATCGGCACGCCGGAAACCTATCAGAACCTGATCACCAGCTTTGCCGATCAGGTCGTCGCCCGGCTGAAATAACCCCACGCGCCGTGCCGCCCCTGCGTCTTGCCTCGCGCGGCTGGGACCCGTCTCAGGTCCAAAGCCCGGCACGGCCCTGCCCCGCCTCCCTTTCGGGGGGCGGGGTTCAGCGCCGTTCCGGCCCCCTGTCCTCGCGTCACCTGCCGCTTTGCCCGCCGCTGACATGTTGACCCCGCGCGCGCAGAGCGTCACTGATGCCATGACGCCGCCGCAATGGTCGGGCGCGATTTGAACCTGTGGGGCATGCGGTGAGAACACGGCTCGGGCCTTACCTGCCGCAAATCGCTTTCAGCCTCGCGCTGATCCTGGGCGCGGGCATGACCTTCGCCGTGCATCGCAGCGCCGAACAGCGCGCCGTGGCGCAGTTTCAACGCGAGGCCGATCTGGCCGTGGACCGGGTCTTTGCCCGGCTGCGCCAGCATCTTGTGATGTTGCGCGCGGCGCAGGGGCTGTTCGCGGCCTCGGGCGGCGCCGTCTCGCGCGAGGAGTTCCGCCGCTTCCTCGCCGCCTTTGACGGGCAGGAGGAGCTGGGCGGCGTGCAGGGCATCGGCTTTGCCCGCATGATTCCGGCCCGCCAGTCCACACAGGCCGAAACCGAGATTCGCCTGCATTACGGCCAGGATGTCACCCTGCGCCCCACCACGACCGATCAGCCTTGGCGCACCCCCATCGTGCTGCTGGAACCGCAGGACAGCCGCAATCGCGCCGCTTTGGGCTTTGACATGTTCTCTGATCCCAGCCGCCGCCGCACCATGGAACAGGCGATGAGCAGCGGCAGCGCCCGCATGACCGGCCCGGTCAAGCTGGTGCAGGAGATCACCGCCAATAAACAGACCGGCTTCCTGATCTACCTGCCCTATTCCGGCACGCCGGTGGCGGGCGGGCCGCCGGTGGCGGGCTTTGTCTATGCGCCCTTCCGGGGCGGCGATCTGTTTCACGCCGCGCTGGCCGCCGGGCCAGAGCTGTCGATCGCATTGCGGGTGACGGATGCCGGGGCGGTGGGCGAGGTGCTGTTCGATGGCCTGCCGCCCGGCGAGACCGATGGCCACCGCCTGACCCGCGTGGCCGAGGTGCTGGGGCGGCAATGGGTGTTTCACGTGCAGGAAACCGGCAGTTCCGCCCTGCGCCATTTCGGCACGGCGCTGATGGCTGCGGCCTCGATCCTTCTGGCCACCGCCACCGGCTTTGCCATGACCGCGCGCCAGCAAGAGGCCGCCCGCGCCCGCGATCTGGCCGCCGCCGCCGCGCGCGAGGCCGATTATCGCGGCCTGCTCATCGACGAGATGAAGCACCGCATCAAGAACCACATCGCGCGCATCCAATCCATCGCGCGGCAAAGCGCCCGCTCTGCCGCCGATCTGCGCAGCTTTTCCGAAAGTTTCGATGCCCGGCTGCAAGCCATGGCCGGCGCGCAGGAGGTGCTGGCGGGCACCGCCGTGCCGCAGGCCGATCTGGCCTCCATCCTGCGCCGGGAATTGCAGCAATGCCTCGACACGGCCGAGGTCGATCACCTGATCGACGGCCCGCCCGTCCGGCTGGACGAGCGGCAATCCCATGCCTTCGCCCTCATCGCGCATGAGCTGGTGACCAATGCGATGAAATATGGCGGTCTTTCGGCCCATGGCAGCGGGCTGGCGGTGCGCTGGCAGGTGACGGCAGATCACCAGCTGGCGCTGGACTGGATCGAGACCGCCCGACCCCAGCCGCCCAAACCCGCAGCCTCGAAACCGGCAGCGCCGGGCCGGGGCGGTTTTGGCTCGCGGCTGATCGAGGCCAGCTTGCAGGGCGAACTGGCGGGCCATCTGACCCGCGATTTCACCCCGGAAGGCCTGCATATCCGCCTGCATTTCCCGCTGAAACCCGCTCTGCAAGCCTGACGCCGCCGACGCGCGGGGGCCTCCCCGTCAGCGCCCTGCCCTGTCAACCCTCCACCTCGGTCAGCCCTCCACCTCGGGCAGCGATTTCAGCGCATCCGCACTGATCGCCAGATGCACCCGCACCTCGCCCTTCACCGGCGCATCGGCGGGCCGCGCCACCGTCACCTGCGTCAGCGGCACCGCCACCGTGCGGGCGCCAATCCCCCACAGCCCGCCGATCTCCACCAGCAGGCCCTGCAACCGGCCCTCGGGGCTCAGCTGCACATCGCGCACGGCGGCCACGCTTTCCGCCGCCAGATCGCGCACCTCGGCGCCCAGCAGCATCTCCGCCGTCCAGGTTTCCGGCGGCACGGGTTCCAGGCCCGGCGGCAAGGCGGCCTGCGCCTGCACGGGGGTTGCGGCCAGAGTCGCGGCCAGAGCCGCCACCAGAGCCGCCGCAGGCCCTGCAACAGGCACCACGGCGCGCACCAGATTTCGCAACATCATGGCAGTCTCCTTTCCGATACGCGCCCCTCGCCCGGGGCGCGCCTTCAGAGGAGAAACACGCCACAGGGGGCGCCGGTTCCCCCCGGCGCCCCGCTCTGTCGCACCTGTGTCATATCTGCCCCGCCTCAGGCGTGCAGCGTCTCGGTCGAGGCGAAGAACATCGCCTGACTGACCGCCGAACGCACCTGTTCCTCGGTATAGGGCTTGTTGATCAGGAAGGCCGGCTCCGGGCGCTCGCCCGTCAGCAGCCGCTCGGGGAAGGCGGTGATGAAAATCACCGGCACATCGCCGAATTGCGCGATGATCTCGTTCACCGCCTCCACGCCCGAGGAATTGTCGGCCAGCTGAATATCCGCCAGGATCAGGTCGGGCCGCTCTGCCGCCGCCAGATCCACCGCCTCGCGATGGGTGCGGGCATTGGCGGTCACCCGATGGCCCATCCCCTCCACAATATCGGTGATGTCCATGGCGATCAGCGCCTCATCCTCGATCACCAACACCGAGCCGCTGACCGAAGCCTCCATTTCCTGCATCGCGGTCGAGACCAGCCGCGCCGCCTCCTCGCCCGTCAGGCCCATGATCTGCCCCACCTCATCCAGCGTGAAACCCTCGATGGTCGACAGCAGCAGGGCCTCGCGCGAATTGGGGGTCAGCCGCGCCAGATGCGCCTGCGCCGCGCCGCCCAGCCCGGTCTCGGCCTCGGCCACCGGCGCCCCGGAACTTTGCCAGATGGAGTGAAACACGCCAAACAGCGCCACCCGCGCATCGGGTCGCGCCGCCACCAGATCGGGATCGGTCACCACCGCCTCCAGCACCGCCACGGCATAATTGTCCCCGCTGGACTGATTTCCCGTCAAGGCACGTGCATACCGGCGCAAATACGGCAGGTGTCGGGCGATCAGCCCCGAAAGATCAGCCGCATCCTGAATGGTCGCGTCCTGTGCACTCATGGAAAAAAACTCCAATTATTTTTCCTTGTTCCGGGAACCTAACCCGCAGGTAGGGCGTTTGGTTCCCGAGCATGTGGAGATTTTGGCGAAATTTCTGCGGTAATCCGATGTGACAATGAAACGTGTGAGACCATGGCAGGCGCGAACGAAGACGACACCCCCAAACGTCAGGCGATCCGGGCGCAGATCGACGAAAATCTGAAGCGCGTCTATGCGCAGGCCCTTTCCGAGGAATTGCCCGACCGTTTCAAGGATTTGCTTGCCCAGCTCAAGAACGGCACCGCCGCCTCCACCCCTGACAAATCCGGGACCGGTGATACGCCATGACCGCAAAACGCGTTGCAACCACCCCCGGCGCCGACCCGAGGGACCGGCTGGCCGAAGCGATCCCGCGCCTGCGCGCCTTTGGCATCAGCCTGACCCGCGATGTCACCCTGGCCGATGATCTGGTGCAACAGACCATCCTCAAGGCCTGGTCCAATATCGACAAATTCGACCCCGCCACCAATCTGGACGCCTGGCTGTTCACCATTCTGCGCAACAGCTATTACTCCACCCTGCGCAAGACCCGCCGCGAGGTGCAGGACAGCGAGGGCACCTTTGCCGCCAGCCTCTCCGAAAAACCGGCCCATGACAGCCGCCTGGCCATGCGCGATTTCCAGCGCGCCTTCGACCGGCTCTCTCCCGAACATCGCGAGGTGCTGATCCTGATCGGGGCCTCGGGCTTTTCCTGCGAGGAGGCCGCCGAAACCATGGGCGTCGCGGTCGGCACCGTGAAAAGCCGCGCCAGCCGCGCCCGCAAGCGCCTGGCCGAGCTGTTGCAGCTGGAGGAGGGCGAAACCATGTTCGGCGATGGCGACGGGGCCATGCAGGCGGTCGTCCTGCGCTCCCCCGCGGCGGCGCATTGAAGGCGCTGCGCACAGCCCTCAGCTCGACCAGCAGTCTGGGGTTCCGTCTGGGTTCGATGCTGGTGCTTGCGCTTTTGCCGCTGGGCGTGCTGTCCATGGTGCAGGCGCAGATGGCGCGCGAGCAGATCCGCCAAACCACGCTGGATGGCATCGGCGGCGCCACCTTTCAGGCGGTAGAGCCGCAGATCACCATGATCCGCGACGCCCAGACCACGGTGCGCCTGCTGGCGCAGGATCTGGGGCGCGGCCTGCCCGAGGCCGCCGAATGCGTGGCGCGGCTGCGCGCGCTGGCCAAGGCGGTGCCCGAGGCCAGCGTGATGGGCTATATCCCGATGTCGGGCCAGATGGATTGCGCCTCCAATGGCCGCCGGCACAATTTCGCGGGCGATCCGGTGTTCAACCAGATGATTGCCCGGCCCGAGCCGACGCTGGTGTTCAACCCACATGGCCCGGTTTCCGGTCGCGCCGTCATCGGCATCAGCCATCCGGTGCTGGATGCGGGCGGGCGCCAGATCGGCGTGGCGGCCATCGCCATTCCCAATCAGGCCATCACGCTGAGCGATTATGCCGAGAACGGCGCCGAAGACAGCGCCCTGTGGCAGCCCGCCCTCATCCTCGCCTTCACCGGCAATGGCACCCGGCTGGCCAGTTCCCTCCCCGAGGCCGAGGAGCGGCGCCTGATGCCCGAGGGCGTCACCCCCACCACTCTCGCGACCGAGGCCGGGGCGCCGCGCTTTGTCACCAGCCCCGACGGGCGCGAGCGCATCCTTTCGGTCGCCGCCGTCGCCGATGACCTCTTCCTCACCGCAATTTGGCAACCGGAGGAGGCGCACAACTGGCTGGGGTCAGCCTTTGCGCCCTATCTCTTGCCCGCCCTCACCTGGGCCGCCGCCCTGCTCGCGGCGGCCTTTGGCGCCGAATGGCTGGTGGTGCGCCATGTCCGCGCGCTGACCCGCGCGATGACCGCCCATGGCAGCGGCACCCGCGCGCCCCTGCCCGATACCGCCACCGCGCCGACCGAGATCCGTCGCCTGCACGCCGTCTATGATCAGCTGCTGGAAACCATCGACCGCGAGGAGGCCGAGCTTCAGAACCTTCTGGTCGACAAGGAGCTTCTGCTGCGCGAGACCCATCACCGCAGCGGCAACAGCCTTCAGGTCATCGCCTCGGTCATGCGCATGTATCGGCGCGAGACCACCGATCCCGGCCTGCGCGCCGTGCTGGACGGCCTCATCAACCGCGTCATCGCGCTTTCGGCCACCCATACCAGCCTTTATTCGCAAACCGGGCGCCGCGATGTGCCGATGGACGAGATCCTGTCCGGGGTCGTGCGCCGCCTGAAAGACATTCACGGCATCGCCCTTGGCACCGCCTCCAAGCAATTCGACCCGATCCGCATGCCGGTTCAGGCCGCGGTGCCGCTGGCGCTGGCCCTGACCGAAACCATCACCTGCCACTTCTCGGCCAAGAACCGCCTCGGCCAGGGCGGGGTGCAGATTTCGCTCAGCCGCCTCGGTGGCCCGCCCGACCCCGATCAGACCCAGCTTCCCGGCGCCCCGCAAGACACCATCCGCCTGCGCGTCTGTGGCCCCGCCGTGCCCGAATTCAGCCCCGAGACGCTGTCCGGCCCCGCCGCCATCCCGCGCCGCATGCTGACGCAATTCGCCCTGCAACTGCATGGCAAGCTGACCATCCGCAGCGATGGCGACCGCTCGCTGGTCGAGCTGATCTTCCCCGGCACGCCGCCCGGCACCGCCGCCCTCTCGCCCGCGCCGCCCCGCGCCCCGGCCTGAGACGGCATCGCGACTGGCCTGAGACTGGCCCTCTTTTCTGCAAAATCCCGCGATTTCCGCTCAAAATCAGGGAACCGCAGCCCGGTTCGCACGTTGGTTCAGCAGATCGGCACACAGACCCGCCGACCCATACACCAAGGCGCCAAAGGCGTCACAATATCAGGAGAATTCACATGCTCGGCTGGGCCGTCACTTTCCTCGTCATCGCATTGATCGCCGCCGCTCTGGGCTTTGGCGGTATCGCTGGCACCTCGGCGGGCATCGCCAAGATCCTGTTCTTCATCTTCATCGTCCTCTTTGTCATCTCCCTCATCGCCCGCGCGGTGAGACGCTGAAACGACCTGCCTGCCTCCCTCTGTCTCCCTGGGCTGCGACTTCGGTCGCAGCCTTTTTTTGCGCCCGCATGGGTTTCTGTCCGGTTAACGCTGACAGGCCCAAACGAAAAAAGCCCCGCCGAAGCGGGGCTTTCTGCCATATCGAGCCTCAGAACATCACGACAGAACTGTCCACCGCGCGTTCCAGCAAGGCCTGGGCATCGGTCGCGGGCCCCCAGTCGATCCCCGAGGCCACCACACAGCTGATTCCGTCGCTGCCGCGATGCACCGCCGTCCATGTCCCCATGTCATCCGAGGCCCAAAGCTCCAGCCCCAATCCGCCTTCCGTCATCGCGGCCATCCGGGGCGCCTCGACATAATCGCGCGACAGCATGGTGCTGATGGTCTCATGCGGCTGGCAATTCGGTTCGGTCGTCGCCACCTCATGCCCCAGATCGTCATAGACCGTCAGCCCATCAAGGGCCGTGAAATCCGGGTCATAGCCGTTCGAGGCCGAAAGCATGGCCGGATGCACCACCGGCCCCGCCTCCGGGGGCAGATCGGGGGGCAGCGGCCATTGCGCCACCGAGGCAAAAATCACGGCCGCTGCGGCGGGGCCAAGAGCGGCGAGGGCAGTTTGCACGAACATCGGCTCTCCTTTCCGGCACCCGGCGCTTGCGGGCGCCCCTGCTGTCGGGGTTCGAAATACCAACGCAGCAAGGGGGTTTAGGTTCCCGGAAGGGACAATTGGTGGCCGAAGTGGGACTCGAACCCACACTATAGGGTGTTTAAGACCCCTGCCTCTACCATTGGGCTATTCGGCCGACCGCCCAAGGTGTTAGACCGCCGGGCCGCGCGGGGCAAGCCGCCTTTTCCCCATCGCCACCTTGACCTTTCGCTGCCGAAAGGCACACTCCGCCCGCCCAGCTTCGGGCCGATTTCATGCGAGTGTCCCATGCCCAGCCCCAAGCCCGCCCTCCCGTCTTCCCGGATCACCCCCGAACTGGCGCAGGCCGTTGCCGCCGAAGGGCTGATGCACCTGTTCCGCATGCTGACGCCCGAGGGCCGCTTCATCTATGCCCATGCCGAGGGCGACCCGGAGGCGGTGCTGCCCGGCTATAACATGCTGCGCCATTGCGGCACGCTGTGGTTCATGCTGTCGGCGGTGAATGCGCTGAACCTGCCGCTGCTGAAAACCGAATCCCGGGCTTTGGCGGCGGGCATCGGCTATGCGGGCGCGCGGATGAAACGGCCCGGTTGGGCGCCCGGTCTGGCCATCGTCACCAATGGGCAGATCAAGCTCGGCGGGGTGGGTCTCGCGCTGCTGATGCTGTCGGAATACCGCGTGGCGCGCGATCAGGCCAAGGCCCAGCCCGCGCGCGCCCTCGCCAAGGCCCCGCTGCCCGCCGCGCTGGCCGAGACGATGGCGGGCCTGGGCGATTACGCGCTGTCGCAAGAGCGGCCCGGACAAGTGGCTGATTTCCATCACAAACGCGCCCTGACCGATGGGGAGGATAACGGGTTCCACAGCGATTATTATACCGGCGAGGCGCTGTTTGGCCTGATTGCGGGCGGCGCCGATCCGGCCCGCACCGCCCCTTTGGCCGAGGCCCTGATGCAGCGCGGCTATGGCATTGATGTGCAAAGTCACTGGATGGCCTATGCCGCCTGTGCCGCCTGCGATCACAGCCTGGTGCCCGATGATCTGGGCCGCCGCTATCTGGGCCAATTGCTGAGCGCCATTACCACCGACACCGCCTATCGCGAGCGCTGCGAATCGACCCCCATCGCCTGCCGGTCGGAGGCGCTGGTGCGCTTTCTCTGGCTGGATCGCCGCCATCCGGCTCGCTTCTTCACCGCCGACCAGCGCGCCCTGATCCGCGAGACGCTGACCGACAATCTGGCGCTGCAACTGCGCTGGTTCCAGCGCGGGCAATTCCGCAAGGGCGATGCCAGCGACAAGGTTCAGATCGACTATATCCAGCACAATGCCATGGCCTTTCTGGGCTGGGCCATGCTGCATGCCTGACCCGCTGTCCTGAGACCCACTGGCCTGATCGCGACACCGCCGCAGCGCGATGCGGCGGTGCAGCGATTGACACCGCATTTTTCGCGGCCCCATATGGGTGCGGAGAGTTTGCAGGGGGTTTCATGAACAAGATCTATCCCAATGCCGCGGCGGCGCTTGACGGGCTGCTGTTCGACGGCATGACCATCGCCTCCGGGGGGTTCGGCCTCTGTGGCATCCCGGAATTGCTGATCGCGGCGATCCGCGATGCCGGCACCAAAAGCCTGACCGTCGCCTCGAACAATGCGGGCGTCGATGGCTTTGGTCTCGGGCAACTGCTGGAAACCCGGCAGGTCAAGAAGATGATCTCCTCCTATGTCGGCGAGAATGCCGAATTCATGCGCCAATACCTCTCGGGCGAGCTGGAGCTGGAGTTCAACCCGCAGGGCACGCTGGCCGAGCGGATGCGGGCGGGCGGCGCGGGGATCCCCGGCTTTTACACCGCCACGGGCGTCGGCACCGTGATCGCCGAGGGCAAGGATGTGAAGGTCTTCAACGGCCGCGAATACATCCTTGAAACGGGGATCATCGCCGATCTCTCGATCGTCAAGGCCTGGAAGGCCGATCCCTCGGGCAATCTGGTGTTCCGCAAGACCGCGCGCAACTTCAACCCGCCTGCGGCGACCTGTGGCAAGGTCTGCGTCGTCGAGGTGGAGGAGATCGTGCCGCTGGGCAGCCTGGACCCCGATACCATCCACCTGCCCGGCATCTATGTGCATCGCCTGATCCAGGGTGCCCACGAGAAACGCATCGAACAGCGGACCACCCGCAAACGCGAAGCGGCCCAGTAAGGCCGATCATCGCAAGCAGGAACAGGAGAAAGACCATGTGGGACCGCAATCAGATGGCCGCACGCGCGGCGCAGGAGCTTCAGGACGGCTGGTATGTGAACCTTGGCATCGGGATTCCGACGCTGGTGGTGAACTATATCCCGGAAGGCGTTAACGTAACCTTGCAGTCGGAAAACGGCATGCTGGGCATGGGGCCCTTCCCCTTCGAGGGCGACGAGGATGCCGACCTCATCAACGCGGGCAAGCAGACCATCACCGAATTGCCGCAGACCGCCTATTTCGATTCCGCGCAATCCTTCGCGATGATCCGGGGCGGCAAGATTGCCATGGCGATCCTGGGCGCGATGGAGGTCTCGGAGACCGGCGATCTGGCGAACTGGATGATCCCCGGCAAGCTGGTCAAGGGGATGGGCGGCGCGATGGATCTGGTGGCCGGGGTGGGCCGCGTCGTCGTCGTGATGGATCACACCAATAAAGCCGGTGAATCCAAAGTGTTGAAGGCCTGCACCCTGCCGCTCACCGGCAAGCGGGTGGTCAATCGCATCATCTCGAACATGGGGGTGCTGGATGTGGTCGAGGGCGGGCTGCGCATCGTCCAGCTGGCCGATGGCGTGACCGAGGCCGAGCTGCGCGCCGCGACCGAAGCCACCATCGTCGGCTAAAACAAGAGGCGGCCCCGCGCAGGGGCCGCCTCAATCCTGCGTTTTCACCCGATATGGAACAGCGTCTGGAACAGGCGCGGGTCCAGGCTTTGCTGGTCGAAGGTCGGGCCTTCGGTCAGGATGCTGACGGCATCATGGCTGTGCAGGCTTTCCTGATGGCTGGCCACCACGCGGAAATCGCCGATCCGGGGCTCGGCCAGCAGCTGTTCCGCGAACAGCCGCGCCGCATCTTCCACAAAGATCGGGTTCGCCGCGTTCAGCTCCGCAAAGGCCTGCTCATCCTCGCGCTTCACCATCACCTGCGTCTCGGTCGGCACGGCGCGCCGCGCCAGCTCCACCAGATCCTCGAACCACAGCGTCGCGCCGGGCTTGGCCACCACCGACAGCCGCGCGACCGAGCGTTGCGAATGCGGCGTCGCCAATTGCCCGCGCGTCGCCCGCGCATGTTCGCTCAGCTCCAGCGAGCAGGGGCAGGTGCTGGAATAGACGTAATCCAGATGGATCACCCGCAGCCGCTGACCGGCGCGGTCGATCACTTCCAGCGCGATGTCGTAATATTGCCAGCCGCTGAGCCCGGAGCGCAGCGAGGGCACCTTCATCGGGAAACGCAACCGCATCTGGATACGCGCGTCAAAGCTGTGCAGGTCGCGCTTGTAATCGTCCAGCGCCGCCTCGATCACCGCAAAGCTGAAGCTTTCCTCGGCATGGGCATAGAAAGACCGCATGATGCGGCTCATGTTGATGCCCTTCTTGTCGGCCTCCAGGCTCACCGTGCCGGTGACGCTGGTTTCCAGCTGGACCTCGCCGCCCTCACGCCGACGATAGCGGATCGGCAGCGCGAAGTTGGAAATCCCCACATGCTGAATCTGCCGGTGCGCGCCCTTGATCAGGCTTTCCGGCCCGTTCTGCAAATCCGGCAGCCCGGCCTTGTAGCGCTCATCCACCGTGAACTCGGCCGGATAGCTGCGCGCCAGCACCGGATAGGGCAGACCCATGGCGCGCATTTCCTCGGGCGAGGCCTTGGCAGCCCAATCGCGCACCATCTCCAGGGCGGCGGCCAGCTCGTCGGGGCGGGCGTCACGTTCGGGCACATGCATATTCATGGGGTCGCATCCTTCCGGTTCCGGCAGGCCGCAGGGGCACCACCTTCAATGTCAACAGGGATACGCGGAATGGCCCGCGTCGGATCACCTCTGCCCGCCGATTCCGGCGCCAAAGGCGACGCTTTCCAGATGGCGCTTTGGGTCTGTGCGGTCAAGGGCCATCACGCCAGGCGCCGGGGCTTTGCCCGGTCCATTTCACGAAAGCGCGGTGAAAGGCGCTTGGCTCGCTATAGCCCAGCGCCGCCGCGATCCCCGCCACGCTCTGCCCCTGCCGCAGCAGCCGTTCCGCCTGCACCCGGCGCAGCTCGTCCTTCAGCGCGGCAAAACTTTGGCCATCCGCCCGCAGCCGCCGTCGCAGCGTGGCGGGGGCAAGGCCCAGACCGGCCGCGAAGGCCTCGAAATCCGGCCAGTCCGCGGGCGGCAGACCGGCCAGCCGCGCCCGCGCCTGTGCCGCCACCCCGGCCTCCTGCCGGTGGCGCAGCAGCAGATTGCCCGGCGCCTCGCGCAGGAACAGCCGCAGCGCGGCGGCATCGCGCACCACCGGCAGCCGCAATTGCGCCGCATCGAACACCAGCCGATGCGCGGGCCGGTCAAACCGCACCGGCGCGCCGAAGAACTGCAAGTAATCGGGCCGCCCCTCCGGCGCCGGGCCGCGAAATTCCAGGCTGCGCAGTGGCAGCCGCCGCCCGGTCAGCCAACTGGCCGTGCCGGTGACGATCAGCCACCAGGTGCGATAGGCGAAGGCCGGGCGCAGCTCCGGGTCGGTCAGCACGATCTCGGCCTCCGGTCCGCGCTGGCGCAATTCGCCCGCCGGATGGTCCAGCACCACCGCCAGATAGCGCAGCATCCGCCGCAGCGCCCGGTCCAGCCGCCCGGCATCCAGCACCGCATGACCCATCAGCGCGAAGGCACCGGGCCGCATGGGCCGCGCGCCCAGGCCCAGAAACTCGTCCTGCATCTCCTGCGCGATGGCCCACCACAGCCGCCCATAGGCCTGCGGCTCCAGACCCCCGCTTTCGGGCGCAGCCCAGCCCGGCGCGCAGGCCAGCAGGTCCTCCACAAAGCCCTGTCCGATGAGGGGTGCCACCGCGCCGCCTTTCCTTGCAAAACCGATCACATAATCAGACAGCAGATGTCATTGTTTGCAATCCCTCTCCCGCGCAACATGGCAGTGGGAGAGAGGGAGAATTCCATGCAGATCAGCGACGCTGTGGTTCTGGTCACCGGCGCAGGCTCGGGCCTTGGCGCGGCGGTGGCCCGGATGGTGGTGGAGGGCGGCGGCAAGGCCGTGATCCTCGATGTGAACGCGGGTGCCGGGCAGGCCATGGCCGAAAGCCTGGGCGCCAATGCGCGTTTCCAGCGCTGCGATGTGACATCGGATGCCGAAGGCCGCGCCGCCATCGCCGCCGCCCGCAGCGCCTTTGGCCGCATCAATGCGCTGGTGAATTGCGCGGGCGTGGCGCCGGGCGAGAAGATCGTGGGGCGCGAGGGCGCGCATGATCTCGACCGTTTCACCCGCGCCGTTTCGATCAACCTGATCGGCACCTTCAACATGCTGCGCCTCGCCGCCGAGGCCATGGCGGGCCAAGACCCCGCTCCGAACGGAGAGCGCGGCGTGATCGTCAACACCGCCTCGATCGCCGCTTTTGATGGCCAGATCGGGCAGGCCGCCTATGCCGCCTCCAAGGGGGGCGTCGCCGCGCTCACCCTGCCCGCCGCGCGCGAGCTGGCCCGCCATGGCATCCGCGTTGTCACCATCGCGCCGGGCATCTTCGCCACGCCGATGATGGCGGGCCTGCCAGCCGAGGTGCAGCAAAGCCTGGGTGCCTCGGTCCCCTTCCCCTCGCGCCTCGGCGATCCGGCCGAATATGCCGCGCTGGTGCGCCATATCTTTGAAAACCCGATGCTGAACGGCGAGGTGATCCGCCTCGACGGCGCGCTGCGCATGGCCCCGAAATGAAGGATCTCGCAATGGACCCCGTTGTCATCGTCAGTCACGCCCGCACCCCCATGGGCGGGTTTCAGGGCGATTTCGCCGCCCTCCCCGCCGCCGATCTGGGTGCAGTCGCCATCCGCGCCGCCCTCGCACGCGCCGGGCTGGAGGCGGAAGCCGTGGAGGAAGTGCTGATGGGCTGCGTGCTCCCCGCCGGTCAGGGCCAGGCCCCGGCCCGGCAGGCGGCGCTGAAGGCGGGCCTCCCCCTCGCCACCGGCTGCACCACCATCAACAAGATGTGCGGCTCGGGGATGAAGGCCGCCATGCTGGCCCATGACCTGCTGCTCGCGGGCTCTGCCCGTGTCATCGTGGCGGGCGGGATGGAGAGCATGTCCAACGCCCCCTATCTGCTGCCCAAGGCCCGCGCGGGCCTGCGGCTGGGCCATGGGCAGGTGCTGGACCATATGTTCCTCGATGGTCTCGAAGACGCCTATGAGAGGGGCCGCCTCATGGGCACCTTCGCCGAAGATTGCGCCAGCGATTTCGGCTTCACCCGCGCGGCACAAGATGCCTATGCCATCGCCTCGCTCACCCGCGCGCAAGCCGCCATCGCCAGCGGCGCCTTCACCGCCGAAATCGCCCCCGTTGCCACCAAATCGGGCGAGGTCAGCATCGACGAACAGCCCGGCAAGGCGCGGCTGGACAAGATCGCCTCCCTTCGCCCCGCCTTCCGCGAGGGCGGCACCGTCACCGCCGCCAATTCCTCCTCGATCTCCGATGGCGCGGCGGCGCTGGTCATGATGCGCGCCTCCGAGGCCGAGGCCCGCGGCCTCCCCCCCCTCGCCCGCATCCTCGGTCACAGCACCCATGCCGACAAGCCGGGCCTGTTTCCCACCGCCCCCATCGGCGCCCTGACGAAACTGTCGGAACGCACCGGCCTCTCGCTCCGCGATGTGGACCTGTTCGAGGTGAACGAGGCCTTCGCCGTGGTCGCCATGGCCGCGATGCAGGCGCTCGACCTGCCGCAAGACAAGGTGAACATCCATGGCGGCGCCTGCGCGCTGGGCCACCCCATCGGCGCCTCGGGCGCCCGCGTCCTTGTCACCCTGCTGGCGGCCCTGCGCCATCACGGGCTGAAAACCGGCATGGCCACCCTCTGCATCGGCGGGGGCGAGGCCACCGCCATGGCTGTGGAGCTGTTCTAATGCTGCTGACCGAAGACCAGATCCAGATCCGCGATGCCGTGCGCAGCTTCGCGCAAGACCGCCTCGCCCCCGGCGCCGCCGCCCGCGACCGCGAACACCGCTTCCCCGCCGCCGAGCTGGCCGAGATGGGCGAGCTGGGCTTCATGGGCATGCTGGTGCCCGAGGCCTATGGCGGCTCTGACCTTGGCGCCATCGCCTATGCGCTGGCGCTGGAGGAAATCGCCGCCGCCGATGGCGCCGCCTCCACCATCGTCTCGGTGCATTCCTCGGTCGGCTGCGTGCCGATCCTGCGCTTCGGCACCGAGGATCAGAAACAACGCTTCCTGCCCCGCCTCGCCTCGGGCGCGTGGATCGGCGGCTTTGCCCTGACCGAGCCGCAAGCCGGGTCAGACGCCTCGGCGCTGCGCACCCGCGCCCGGCGCGAGGGCGACCATTACGTGATCAACGGCGCCAAGCAGTTCATCACCAATGGCAAGAACGGCCAGATGATCATCACCTTCGCCGTCACCGATCCGTCGGCGGGCAAGAAGGGCATCTCGGCCTTCATCGTGCCCACCGACACGCCCGGCTATGCCGTCACCACCGTCGAACACAAGCTGGGCCAGCACAGCAGCGACACCTGCGCCCTCAGCTTCACCGAGATGCGCGTGCCGGTCGAAAACCGCCTTGGCGCCGAGGGCGAGGGCTACAAGATCGCGCTGGCGAACCTTGAGGGCGGCCGCATCGGCATCGCCGCACAGGCCGTCGGCATGGCCCGCGCCGCGCTGGAACACGCCACCGCCTATGCCAAGGAGCGTGAAACCTTCGGCCAGAAGATCATCACCCATCAGGCCGTGGGCTTCCGCCTGGCCGATATGGCCACGCAGGTCGAGGCCGCGCGCCAGCTCGTCCTCCACGCCGCCAGCCTGCGCGAGGCCGGGCTGCCCTGCCTGGCGCAGGCCTCCATGGCGAAACTCTTCGCCTCGGAAATGGCCGAACGCGTCTGCTCTGCCGCGCTGCAAACGCTGGGCGGCTATGGCTATCTGAACGATTACCCGCTGGAACGCATCGCCCGCGATGTGCGCGTCTGCCAGATTTACGAAGGCACCAGCGACGTGCAGCGCCTCGTCATCGCCCGCGGACTATGACGGGGGCCCTCCACGGGCTGCGGGTGGTGGAGCTGGCAGGCCTCGGCCCCGCGCCCTTCGCCGCCATGATGCTGGCCGATCACGGCGCGCAGGTCATCCGCCTGCATGCCTTGCGCCCGCGTCAGGGCATCCCGTCGGTCGACACGGCGGGCGATGTGCTGGCGCGCGGGCGCGGCTCGGTCGCGCTCGATCTCAAATCGCCCGAGGGGCGCGCGCTGGCGCTGGACCTGATCGCCGGGGCCGATGCGCTGATCGAGGGCTTCCGCCCCGGCGTGGCCGAACGCCTCGGCCTTGGCCCCGCGCCCTGCCTCGCCCGCAACCCGCGCCTCGCCTATGGCCGCATGACCGGCTGGGGCCAGGCCGGGCCACTGGCCCCTCGCGCGGGCCATGACATCAACTATATCGCCCTGACCGGCGCGCTGGCCGCCATCGGCCCCCCTGAGCGCCCGGTCCTGCCGCTGAACCTCTTGGGCGATTTCGCGGGCGGCGGGTTGATGCTGGCCTTCGGCCTGCTGGCCGCCGTGATCCATGCCCGCGCCACCGGGCAGGGTCAGGTGATCGACGCCGCCATGACCGATGGCGCCAGCCTCCTCAGCGCCATGATCCACGGCTTTCGCGGCGCAGGCGCCTGGAGCAACGCGCGCGAGGCGAACCTGCTGGATGGCGGCGCGTGGTTCTACAGCCTTTATGCCTGCGCCGATGGCAAGCACCTCGCTGTCGGCTGTATCGAGCCGCAATTCCGCGCGGCCTTCCTGCACAGCCTCGGCCTCCCCGATCTGGGCCCCGACCCGCGCGCCACCCTCACCGCCCTGTTCGCCACAAAGCCCCGCGACCATTGGGCGGCGCTGTTCGAGGGCAGCGATGCCTGCGTCACCCCCGTGCTGGATTGGGACGAGGCGCAGGCCCATCCGCACATGATCGCCCGCGACAGCTTCGCCACCGTGGCGGGCGTGCCACAGCCCAGCCCCGCGCCCCGCTTCTCGGTCAGCCCGGCCCCGCCCCTCACCCCGCCCGGCCTGCCCGACCCCGCCACCCTCACCCAATGGGGCATCGCCCCCGACCGCATCGCCGCGCTCACCGCCGCTGGCGTGATCGCCAGCTGGCCCCAACCGGAGTCCCCCCATGCCCAACCTGCCGCAAACTGACCTCATCACCGTCACCTGTGACGCAGGCGTCGCGCTCATCCGCCTCAACCGCCCCAAGCAGCTCAACGCCCTGAACACCGCGCTCGCCGCCGAAATGGTGGCGGTGGCCGAGGCCTTGGAGCGGGATCGCAGCATCGGCTGCATCGTCGTCACCGGCTCTGACCGCGCCTTCGCCGCCGGGGCCGATATTGCCGAGATGGTGGACAAAACCGCCGAGGAGATGATCGAGGCCGATTTCTTCGCCCTCTGGGATCGCTTCGTGGCCTGCAAGACCCCCAAGATCGCCGCCGTGAACGGCTTTGCCCTGGGCGGCGGTTGCGAGCTGGTGATGATGTGCGATTTCGCCATTGCCGGAACGGGGGCCAAGTTCGGCCAGCCCGAGATCAAGCTGGGCGTCATCGCCGGCATGGGCGGCACTCAGCGCCTGACCAAGCTGATCGGTCGCGCCCGTTCGATGGACCTGCACCTGACCGGGCGGCTGATGGACGCGGCCGAGGCCCTCGCCGCCGGGCTGGTGGCGCGCGTGGTGCCAGATGATCAGGTGGTGGAGGTGGCGCTGGAGGCCGCCCGCCAGATCGCCGCCCAGTCCCGCCCCGCCGCCCGCCTCGCCCGCGACGCCGTGATGCGCGCCGAGGAGCTGAGCCTTGCCGAAGGCATCCTCTATGAGCGTCGGGTCTTCCACCGCCTGTTCGGCACCCCCGACCAGCGCGAGGGCATGCGGGCCTTTCTGGAAAAGCGTATGCCCGATTACACGTCGCGCTGAATTTGGCGCGAAAGCGTATATCCCGTTACCCTTTTGCCCCCCGACTTCCCCCCGACTTCCCCTTGCCAAAAAGGGGGATTCGGGGGTATCTGGTGCCATGCATGGGTTCATCTACTTCAACATCACCGATCACGCGCGGCTTCCGGCCCGCTTCTTCGGCATGACCCGCACCATCCTCGCACGGCTTTGAACCGGGCTCCGATTTTTCGCAGAAAAATCGCGCACAACCCGCCCGGTCAAGATACTGCGTATCGAAAATTCCACAGCTATCCCAATAAGATAAAGGTGAGAGCCATGACTGCTCCGCGCACGCTTTACGACAAGATCTGGGACGACCACGTTGTCCATCAGGCCGAAGACGGCACCTGCCTGCTCTATATCGACCGCCATCTGGTGCATGAAGTCACCAGCCCCCAGGCCTTCGAGGGCCTGCGCATGACCGGCCGCAAGGTCCGCGCCCCGGAAAAAACCATTGCCGTGCCGGACCATAACGTTCCCACCACGCTGGATCGCGCCAAGGGAATCGAGAACGAAGAATCGCGGATTCAGGTCGAGGCGCTGGACAAGAACGCCCGCGACTTTGGTGTAAACTATTACCCTGTCTCGGATATTCGCCAAGGCATCGTGCATATCGTCGGCCCCGAACAGGGCTGGACCCTGCCGGGCATGACCGTGGTCTGCGGCGACAGCCACACCGCCACCCATGGCGCTTTCGGCGCGCTGGCCCATGGCATCGGCACCTCCGAGGTGGAGCATGTTCTGGCGACGCAGACGCTGATCCAGAAGAAATCCAAGAACATGAAGGTGGAAATCACCGGGTCCTTGCGCCCCGGCGTGACCGCGAAAGACATCACCATGGCGGTGATCGGCGAAACCGGCACCGCCGGTGGCACCGGCTATGTCATTGAATATTGTGGACAAGCCATCCGCGAGCTTTCGATGGAAGGCCGGATGACCGTCTGCAACATGGCGATCGAAGGCGGCGCCCGCGCCGGTCTGATCGCGCCGGACGAGAAGACCTTCGCCTATTGCATGGGCCGCCCCCACGCCCCCAAAGGCGCCGCATGGGAGGCCGCGGTTTCCTATTGGAAAACCCTCTTCACTGATGAGGGCGCGCATTTCGACAAGGTCGTGACGCTGAAAGGTGAAGACATCGCCCCGCTCGTCACCTGGGGCACCTCGCCCGAGGACGTGCTGCCGATCACCGCCACCGTCCCCTCGCCCGCCGATTTCACGGGCGGCAAGGTCGAGGCCGTGCAGCGCGCGCTGGATTACATGGGCCTCACCCCCGGTCAGAAACTGTCGGATATCGCGATTGACACCGTGTTCATCGGCTCTTGCACCAATGGCCGGATCGAAGACCTGCGCGCCGCCGCCGAAGTGGTGAAAGGCAAGAAAATCAAGGTCAAACGCGCCATGGTCGTGCCGGGCTCGGGCCTTGTGCGCGCCCAGGCCGAGGAAGAGGGTCTGGCCAAGATCTTTACCGATGCGGGCTTTGAATGGCGTCTGGCGGGCTGCTCCATGTGCCTTGCGATGAACCCCGACCAGCTGGCCCCCGGCGAGCGCTGCGCCGCCACCTCGAACCGCAATTTCGAGGGGCGTCAGGGCCGTGGCGGTCGCACCCACCTCGTCAGCCCCGGCATGGCGGCGGCAGCCGCCCTCACCGGCCATCTGACCGATGTGCGCGACCTGATGGCCGAGACTGTGTAAGGAACGGAAAAGATGGACAAATTCACCACCCTCACCGGCATCGCGGCGCCCATGCCGCTGGTCAATATCGACACCGATATGATCATCCCCAAGCAGTTCCTGAAAACCATCCAGCGCTCGGGCCTGGGCAAGAACCTGTTTGACGAGATGCGCTACACGCAAGACGGCGCCGAGATTGCCGATTTCGTGCTGAACCAGCCCTCCTACCGCAAGGCCGAGATCATCGTCGCGGGCGACAATTTCGGCTGCGGCTCCTCGCGCGAACATGCGCCCTGGGCGCTCTTGGATTTCGGCATCCGCTGCGTGATCTCCACCAGCTTTGCCGACATCTTCTTCAACAACTGCTTCAAGAACGGCATCCTGCCCATCGTCATGCCGCAAGAGGTGGTCGATGTGCTGATGGAAGACGCCCGCAAGGGCGGCAATGCCCGCGTCACCGTCGATCTGGAGGCACAGACCGTCACCACCTCGGGAGGCCAGAGCTTTGGCTTCGAGGTCGATCCGTTCCGCAAGCATTGCCTGATGAACGGTCTGGATGACATCGGCCTGACGCTGGAAAAGGCCGCCGCCATCGACAGCTTCGAGGCCCGCGCCAAGGTTGCGCGCCCCTGGGCCTGAGGCCGCGAGGCCTCTGGTAGGGCCATGCGGCCCCGCCACCACATCTTGTGCCGCGCCGGGGTTCCCCCTCGGCGCGGCCTCTTTTTACCCATAATTTGATGCAATCCGGCGACAGTTTCACCAAGGAAATGCCGTATTAACCATATGTTATGCCTTCAAGCGTTGCGGCAGGTCACGAAAGAAGGCAAAACTTGGGCAAGATTGAGGCAGCCCGCCACAAAGCGCGGGAGAGTATCGGGAAAAGGCTCCGGCAAAGCATCGGAACCTCTCGCATCGAGGAAGGCAAGGCAGTGGTTTCACGGCTGGCAGGTGCCGCTTTGCGGGCATTTCTGGTGATCATCCTGATCGTCACCCCGTCGGTGCTGTTGCCCGGCACGGGGTCTGACGGCAAACAGATGGTGGCCCTTGTGGCGCTGTTTGCAGGCGCCCTCACCTTCACCGAATACAAGACCCCCTATCCGGGGCTGGTCGAGTTCCGCGATGCGCCGCCCTTCAACCGGGTGCGCTTTCTGATCCTGTTCTTCACCGTTTTCCTGCTGACCGTGATCGAGAAGGCGGGCGTTGCGCCCACCACGCTTTCGACCCTGATTCACGCTTTGGGAATCGTCATCGGTCAGGCGCTGGATTTCCCCTATTCGCCGGTGCGGCTGGCCAAGCTGATGCTGGCCGATGGCGCACCCGAGGCGCAGCAAATGGCGGTCGCCACGGCGGCGGGCATGGCCTATCTGATCTCGCTGGTCGGCATGATGGCCTTCGTGCTGGTGCTGAAGCTGCAAGGCTGGCCGCAGCGGGTGGGTGGTTTCAACGTGTGGGTGAACCTGCCCACCTTTGACCCGACCGCAAGTGGTGATATTGTGGTGCGGCTGGAACGCGACGCGCGGCTGAACATCGCGCTTGGCTTCCTGCTGCCTTTCCTCATCCCGGCGGTGGTCAAGATCGGCGCCTCGGGCTTCTCGCCGCTCACGCTGTCCTCTCCGCAAACCCTGATCTGGACATTGACCGCATGGTCCTTTCTGCCTTGCAGCCTGTTCATGCGCGGCATCGCCATGGGCAAGATCGCCGCGATGATCCGCGAAAAGCGGCGCATCGAGGGGGTCGAGGAAGGCTCGGAATATTTGCCCGCCTGATGACGGGGCTGCTCTGGCTGGCGCTTTCTGGTGCCGCCAGCGCCGAAACCCTGCGGCTGGCCACATGGAATGTCGATCTGGCGCGGCAGGGGCCCGGGCTGCTGGTCGAGGATCTGCTGGGCGCCCGGCCCGATCCGCAGGTGCAGGCCGTCATCGCGGGCATCGTCGCGCTGGATGCCGATGTGCTGCTGCTGACCGGCATTGACCATGACGCGCGGCAGGTGGCGCTGACTGCGCTGGCCGATCGCCTCGCCGCCGCCGGGGCGCCCTATCCCTTCCGCTTCACCGCGCCGCCCAATGCCGGGCACCCCACCGGGCTGGACCTTGACCGCAACGGCAAGCTGGGACAGCCGCGCGATGCCATGGGCTATGGCGCCTTTCGCGGCCAGGGTGGCATGGCGCTGCTGTCGCGTCTGCCGCTGGGGCCAGCCACCGATTACACCGGCTTTCTCTGGGCCGATCTGCCCGGCCATCTGATGCCCGCCGATACCCCCGCGCCCGAGCGCGCCGGGCAGCGCCTGTCCTCGGTCAATCACTGGCAGGTGCCGGTGCAACTGCCCGGCGGCGGCCAGCTTGCCGTGCTGGCCTTCGCCGCCACGCCCCCGGTGTTTGACGGGCCGGAGGATCGCAACGGCCGCCGCAACCATGATGAGGCCGCCTTCTGGTTGCGCCTGATGGAGGGCGCCCTGCCCTTCCCCGCGCCCCGGCCGCCGCTGGTGCTGATGGGCGATGCAAACCTTGATTCGGCCGATGGCGATGGCCGCCCGCAGGCCCTGCGCGCGCTGCTCTCCGGCCCCGCCCTGCAAGACCCCGCGCCGCGCGGCTCCCATGGCCGCAGCGAGGCCGCCCATCAGGGCGACCCGGCGCTGGACACCGCGTTTTACGCCAAGGGCGTCGGCGGCTTGCGGGTGGATTATGTGCTGCCCTCTGCCGGGCTGCGGGTCAGCGGCGCGGGCGTGCTTTGGCCCGCAGACGGCGCGCTGGCCGAAACGCTGGCGCAAGCCTCGCGCCATCGCCCGGTCTGGGTCGATGTCACCCTGCCCTAGGCCGGAGGCGCCGCGCGCCAAATGCAAAAACCCCGCCAAAGGGCGGGGCCTTGCGGCAGATCATCTCGAAAGAGATCAGGCGGCAGCCTGAACCTTGGCGATGTCTTTCTTGATTTTCAGCGCCTTGTCCGACAGCTCGTCATCCTTGGCCTTGGCCAGGAAGGCGTCCAGACCACCGCGATGGTCCACAGTGCGCAGCGCCGCAGCCGACACGCGCAGCTTGAACGACTGGCCCAGAACGTCCGAGATCAGCGTCACGTCGTTCAGGTTCGGCAGAAAGCGCCGACGGGATTTGTTGTTGGCATGGCTGATGGTGTTGCCGACCATCGGGCCTTTACCGCTCAGTTCGCAAACACGCGACATCGCCTTGTTCCTTGTCTTTCGGGCCAATTGCAGAACACAGCGGCCCGGAGTAACATCCATGGACCCCGCCAGACGGCAGGTTCCGAATTCCATCGACGCCGTTTAGGCGGTTTCCCGGGCGGCGTCAAGCGATTCACCGCGCTCCAGATAGCGCCGCTCCAGCGCAATCAGCCGATCCTTGCGCCACAGCCCGCCGCCATAGCCGGTCAGGCTGCCATCCACCCCGATCACCCGGTGGCAAGGGATCAACAGCGCTACCGGATTGGCGCCATTGGCCGCCGCCACCGCCCGCACTGCCTCGGGCCGCCCGATCCGCGCCGCCAGCGCGGCATAGGTCACCACCTCGCCGGGGGCAAGCGCGCGGAGCGCCTCCCAGACCCGGCGCTGAAACGGCGTGCCAAGCGGCGCCAGCGGCAAGGTGAAGGCCGCGCTCTCGCCCGCGAAATAGGCCGCCAGCTCGGCCTCCAGCCGGTCGGTGATCACCGTGCGCCCCAGCCCGATGCGCCCCTTCACCGCTTGCGACAGCGCCCGCATCTCGCGCGGCAAGGCCTTGCGGCTGGTGAATTCCAACAGATAGACCGCGCGGTCATCGCATACCGTCACCATGCCGCCCAGCCCGGTCTCCAGAAACGCCGCCTGCAACAAGGGCTCGCCCTTCAGCGCCTCACCCTTCATCACGGCGGGCGCATGGCCCAGCAGCCGCGCAAACCCCGCCCGAAAGCCCGAGGCGCTGTCGAACCCGGCCTCCAGCTGCGCGTCGATCACGGGCGCCCCCGCCGCCATCTGCCGCCCGCCATGGGCCAGCCGCGCTGCCCGCGCCATCTCCAGAAAGCTCTGGCCAAACTGCCGCTTGAACGCCCGCCGCAGGGTCGAGGGGTCAAAGCCCCGCGCGACCAGATCGGCCTCTGACCAGCGCCGCCCCGGATCGGCCCGCAGCGCCTCCAGCAGCGCGGCATGGGCGGGCGCCACCTCGCCCAGCGGATTGCAGCGCTTGCAGGGCCTGCACCCCGCCGCCAGACAGGCCGCCGCCGTCTCGTGAAAGCTGCAATTCGCGCGCAAGGGCTTCGGCGCCGGGCAGCTCAACCGGCAGAAAATCCGCGTCGAGGCCACCGCCACAAAGGCACGGCCATCCCAAGACGGGTCACGCGCCAACAGCGCCGCATAAAGCGTATCGGGATCAGGCAAATCAAACATCATGCCCCCAGCCTACCCCGATTCGCCCGGCACCGCCGCCGATTTTCAGGCAGCGCTCTGCCCCAGTTTCATCTGTTCAGAAATATCCTCGGGGTGAATGGGCCGCAGGCCCAGAGGGGCAGACAGCCCCTCCCTTCACACCCCCTACCGCCCGAGATGCGCCAGCAGCTCTGCCGCCGCCGCATCCGGCGTGCGCGCGCCCTGCCCCACCTCGCGGCCCAGGGCCTCCATCAGCCCCTTCAGCGGCTCGCGCGTCAGCCGGGCCAGCAGGCTGTGCCGCACCTCTTCCTCGAACCAGTGCCGCGCCTGATCGGCCCGCGCCCGCGCCCAATGCCCCTCGGCCCGCCGCCAGGCGGCCAGCGCCTGCATCTCGGCCCAGGCCTGGGCCAGTCCGTTTTCCTCCAGCGCCGAAACCGCCATCGCCTTGGGAAAGCCCTCCGGGTCTTGCGCCCGCTTGCGCAGCAGCCGCAGCGCCCCCGCATAATCGGCCTGCGTCCGCAGCGCGGCGGGTTTCAGATCGCCATCGGCCTTGTTCACCAGAATGAGGTCGGCCATTTCCATGATGCCGCGTTTCACGCCCTGCAACTCGTCGCCCCCCGCCGGCGCCAGCAGCAGCAGGAACAGGTCGCACATCTCGGCCACCATGGTTTCCGATTGGCCCACGCCCACCGTCTCGATCAGCACCACGTCGAACCCCGCCGCCTCGCACAGTGCCACCGCCTCGCGGGTGCGCCGCGCCACGCCGCCCAGATGGGTCTGGCTGGGCGAGGGGCGGATATAGGCCAGCGGATCGCGGCTCAGCCGCTCCATCCGGGTCTTGTCACCCAGGATCGACCCGCCCGAGCGCGCCGAGGACGGATCGACCGCCAGCACCGCCACCCGCAGCCCCTGCCCGGTCAGATGGCAGCCAAAGGCCTCGATGAAGGTCGATTTCCCCACCCCCGGCGTGCCCGAAAGCCCGATGCGCAGCGCCTGCCGCCCGGAGGCCGCCACCTCCGCCACCAGTGCCCGCGCCTCCGCCCGGTGATCCTCGCGCCCGCTTTCCACCAGCGTGATGGCCCGGGCCAGCGCGCGGCGGTCGCCCGCGATGACATCGGCGGCGATCACGGATTTCCCATGCGGTGTAACATCCATCGGGCGTCTCCGGCAATTTGGCGGCGTCAGGATCACCCTTTCGGCAGCGATAGGCCGATCCGGCATCTTGCGGGCTGTAATGCCCGAGACAGGCGCTATATTCCAGTGGGCAATGGCGGCGAAGTGCCGCAGGACAGGTAAGGATGTTGAGATGCGGGTGAAACCCTGGATCATGGCGGCGCTGCTCGCGGGCCTCTCGGCGGGGTCGGCCATGGCGGAAGACGCAAAGTTCAAGCTGGTGCTGCGCGGCATTTCGGCGGGCAGTCTCAGCTGGTCGGGCAAGGGCGAGCCGGGCGGGGCCTATGCCGTCACCGGCATCCTGCGCACCTCCGGCCTGGCCGCCATGCTGAAGAAAGTGCGCTATGAGGCGGGTGCCAAGGGCAGCATCAGCGCCAAGGGCAATTTTGCCGCCGCGAGCTATACCGAGGATGCCAATACCGGCAAGCGCCACTCGCAAAGCAGCATCGTCTGGAAGGGCGGCGTGCCGACGGTGAAAAGCAGCTCCGAGCGCGAGCCGAAGCCCTGGGACATCGACCCCGCCGGCCAGAAGGGCACGGTGGACCCGCTGACCGCCATGTATGCCGCGCTGCGCGAGGTGCCGGCCGGGGAGGAATGCAAGGTCAGCCTGAACATGTTCGACGGGCGCCGCGCCTCGAAGGTCAGTCTGGGCGGGCGGGCGGTCGCGGGCGAGACCGTCACCTGCGCCGGGGAATATCGCCGCGTCGCCGGGTTCTCGCCCGAGGACATGGCAGAGAAGACCCGCTTCCCCTTCACCCTGACCTATGCCCCCGCAGGCACGGGCCGCATGCGGGTGGTTGAGGTTGCGATGGATACGCTTTACGGCAAGGCCAAGCTGGTGCGGGAATGACATTAGGCCTGGTGACGCTGGGCCAGATGTGGGGTACGGCGGATGATGGTCTGATGACCGCCTGTTTGCAGGCGCATGGCTTTCATCCGCAGGTGCAGCATCGGCAGGTGATGACGGTGTTGCCCAATTGGGGGCTGGCGCAGGGCGGCATGCCGCTGCAACTGCCCGCCGCCGAGGCCGGGGCTGCGGCAGAGCTGCTGCGCGCCACTGGCCTGCCAGTCTGGCACAGGCCCCGGCTGTGGGTGCTGCTGGTCTGCCTGCTGGGCTGGTGGATGTCGGGTGTCCCCCCGCATCTGAAGGGAACATATCTGACCGCGGTGGCGCGGTCCAAGGAGCGACAAGATGGACTATAACAAATCCGGTCAGGCCAGCACGGGCAAGAAGGCACCCAAGCGGCATCAGGAGCATAACCAGCGGGGCGGCAAGGCCAATCCCTTCGGCTCGGGCGAGGCCCCGGCGAAAGAGGACAAGGCCGCCCTTCTGGCCCGCATGAAGGCGCTCGCCGCCGCCAAGAAGCAAGGCTGAGATGCAAATGGCCCCCGCGAGGGGGCCTTTTGGTTTCCATGGCCAAGGCAATGGCGCGGCTTGGCCATGGCGCGGCTGGGACGGGCGGACCCGGAAACGCACCGCGTTTCCCCGCCCGCGTGGCAACAGCCCCGCAAGACCGCATCCGCAAGCACGGCAGAGGCAAGAGCCCGCCCGGCGGGTGCGAAGCGCCCGCCGCCCGGAGGGCGGGCGCTGGCCGGTGGCTTTGGGCCACCGGCCCAAACGTGGCCCCGGTTCCACATGACCTCGGCAATGGCCTCGGCCAGGGAAAGGGCGCTTACAGCTGCGCCATCACCTCTTCCGGCACATCGAAGTTATGGGTGACGGTCTGCACATCGTCATCCTCTTCCAGCATGTCGATCAACCGCATCAGCTTTTGCGCGGTTTCCAGATCGACTTCGGTCAGGGTCTGCGGCTTCCAGATCAGCTTGGCCTCGGTCGATTCGCCCAAGGCCTTTTCCAGCGCGTCCGACACTTCCGACAGCGCCTCCACCGGGCAATAGATCCAGTGGCCTTCCTCATCCGATTCCACGTCATCGGCGCCCGCCTCCAGCGCCGCCATCATGACCGTATCGGCATCGCCCGCGCTGGCGGGATAGGAAATCTCGCCCACCCGGTCAAAGCTATGCGCCACCGAGCCGGTGGTGCCCAGATTGCCGCCGCATTTCGAGAAATAGGACCGCACATTGGAGGCGGTGCGGTTCACATTGTCGGTCATCGTCTCCACGATCACCGCAATGCCGCCGACGCCATAGCCCTCATAGCGGATCTCGGTATAGTTCTCGGCATCGCCGCCCTGCGATTTCTTGATCGCGCGGTCGATCACATCCTTGGGCATCGACACGGCCTTGGAGGCCTTCACCGCCAGACGCAGACGCGGGTTCTTGTCGGGATCAGGGTCGCCCATCTTGGCGGCGACGGTGATTTCCTTCGCCAGCTTCGAGAACATCTTGGAGCGCAGCTTGTCCTGCTTGCCCTTGCGATGCTGAATATTCGCCCATTTGGAATGGCCTGCCATGACCCTCTCCGTCCGTCCTTCCGGGTAACCGGCGTCTCTATATGTCAGGGAGCAGGGAACCTGCAAGGCTGAGCGCCGGTTGCACTTTGTCGGCGCGAAAGGTTCACTGGGGTCATGA
>NZ_JAEULU010000025.1 GCF_016792925.1 Gemmobacter sp. | reverse complement strand
CTGCAAAGCCGCTATGACAAGGGCGAGACCGAGGAGGAGCGCACCGCCTATATCAACTGCCCGATGGACAAGCCGCAATATGAGACATTCATCGACGCGCTGCTGGCCGCCGACAAGACCGAATTCCATGAGGGCGAAACGGCGGGCTATTTCGATGGCTGCCTGCCCATCGAGGTGATGGCAGAGCGCGGGCGCGAGACGCTGCGCCATGGGCCGATGAAGCCCGTGGGACTGACCAATGCGCATAAGCCGCAAGACAAGGCCTATGCTGTGGTGCAGCTGCGCCGCGACAACAAGCTGGGCACGCTTTATAACATCGTGGGCTTTCAGACCAAGATGAAATACGGCGCGCAAACTGCTGTTTTCAAAATGATTCCCGGCCTTGAAAACGCCAGCTTTGCCCGGCTGGGCGGCATTCACCGCAACACTTTCCTCAATTCGCCCACGCTGCTGGATGAGCAGATGCGCCTGAAGTCGCGGCCGAACATCCGCTTTGCCGGTCAGGTGACGGGGGTTGAGGGCTATGTGGAAAGCGCGGCGATGGGTTTGCTCGCCGGCAGGATGGCTGCCGCAGAGGCCAAGGGGCAAATTCTGCCGCCGCCTCCGCCCGACACGGCGATGGGCGCGCTGATCACCCATATCACCGGCGGCGCCGAGGCCAAAACCTTCCAGCCGATGAATGTGAACTTCGGGCTGTTCCCGCCGATTGATGCCAAGGGCGGGCGCCGGGGCCGCAAGGATCGCTACAAGGCCTATACCGACCGCGCGAAAGAGGCTTTTGCCGCATGGTTGGCAGCGCAATAACGCGCTTTGCGCCATCGCCTACTGGGCCGCTGCATCTGGGCCATGCCTATGCCGCGCTGGTGGCCGATGCGCGCGGGCGGATGCGGCTGCGGATCGAGGATATTGATCGCGCGCGCTGCAAGCCAGATTGGGAAATCGCGATCTTTGACGATCTGCGTTGGCTGGGCCTCAGCTGGCCGCAGCCGGTGATGCGGCAATCCGAGCGGCTCAGCTTTTATCGGCAAGCCCTTGAAAAGCTGCACATCTTGGGTGTGATCTATCGCTGCGACTGTTCGCGCGGGGATATTCGGGCGGCATTGTCGGCGCCGCAGGAAGGCGCGGCCTTGATCGGGCCGGATGGGCCGGTTTATCCGGGCCTGTGCCGGGCCAAGGGCTTGCAAGCACCGGATGCGGCGATCCGGCTGGATATGGCGCGGGCCATGGGCCTGGTCGGGCCGGTCAGCTTTCACGACAGCGGGCCGGACCATGCCGGACAGCACTGCAAGACCGCGCCGGAAATGATTGAAACCATTGGGGATATTGTTCTGGCGCGGCGCGATCTTGGCACCGCGTATCATCTGGCGGTGGTGGTGGATGACGCGGCGCAGGGCATCACCGAGGTGACGCGCGGCGCTGATCTGTTCGAGGCGACGGCGATTCATGTGCTGCTGCAACGGCTGTTGCGCCTGCCAACGCCGGCCTACCACCATCACCGGCTGATCCGCGACGATCAGGGAAAGCGGCTGGCCAAGCGCGACGACGCGCGCGCCTTGGCGAAATACCGCGCCGAGGGTGCGACGCCACAGGATATTCGGGCGTTGCTCGGGCTTTAGGCCTCGGCGGCGTTGGTCTTGGCGGCAAGGCTGCCGCTGGCCCAGGCTTGCAACACCCGCCACAGCACAAGACCGGTGAGGATCAGGGCCAAAAGCCCGAAAATGCCGCCCGTGGTCAGCAG
>NZ_JAEULU010000014.1 GCF_016792925.1 Gemmobacter sp. | reverse complement strand
CCGCAAGATCTGGGCCGCCGTGCAAATGCGGCGCGGGCCGAACGTGGTGGGGGCCTTCGGCCTGCTGCAATCGGTGGCCGACGCGCTGAAATATGTGCTGAAAGAGGTGGTTGTGCCCGCAGGTGCCGACCGCCCGGTGTTCTTCCTGGCGCCGATGCTGTCCATCGTGCTGGCGATGATCGCCTGGGCCGTAATCCCGTTCAATGACGGTTGGGTGCTGTCGGACATCAACGTGGCCATCCTGTTCGTCTTCGCCATTTCCTCGCTGGAGGTTTATGGCGTGATCATGGGCGGTTGGGCCTCGAACTCCAAATATCCCTTCCTCGGCTCGCTGCGCTCGGCTGCGCAGATGATCTCCTATGAGGTCAGCCTTGGCCTGATCATCATCGGCATCATCATCTCCACCGGCTCGATGAACTTCTCGAACATCGTGGCGGCGCAGGATACCGGCTGGGGCCTGTTCGGCTGGTATTGGCTGCCGCATCTGCCGATGGTGGCGCTGTTCTTCATCTCGGCGCTGGCCGAAACCAACCGCCCGCCCTTCGACCTGCCGGAAGCGGAATCCGAGCTGGTGGCCGGCTATCAGGTGGAATACAGCTCGACCCCGTTCCTGCTGTTCATGGCCGGCGAATACATCGCCATCTTCCTGATGTGCGCGCTCATCTCGCTGCTGTTCTTCGGCGGCTGGCTGTCGCCCATTCCGGGCGTGCCGGATGGCGCGCTGTGGATGGTGGGCAAGATGGCCTTCTTCTTCTTCCTCTTCGCCATGGTGAAGGCGATCGTACCGCGCTACCGCTATGACCAGCTGATGCGGATCGGCTGGAAAGTGTTCCTGCCGCTGTCGCTGGGCTGGGTGGTGCTGGTGTCATTCCTTGCAAAATACGAAGTCCTCGGCGGCCTCTGGGCACGCTGGACCATCGGAGGCTGATCATGGGCGAGACCCGCGCAATCGACTTCAACCGCGCCGCCAAGTATTTTCTGCTGGTGGATTTCATCAAGGGTTTCGGCCTTGGGTTGAAATACTTCTTCGCGCCGAAGGCCACGCTGAACTACCCGCATGAGAAGGGGCCGCTGTCGCCCCGCTTCCGCGGCGAACATGCGCTGCGCCGCTATCCCAATGGCGAAGAGCGCTGCATCGCCTGCAAGCTGTGCGAGGCTGTCTGCCCGGCGCAGGCCATCACCATCGACGCGGAACCCCGCGAAGATGGCAGCCGCCGCACCACGCGTTATGACATCGACATGACCAAGTGCATCTATTGCGGCTTCTGCCAGGAGGCTTGCCCGGTGGATGCCATCGTCGAGGGGCCGAATTTCGAATTCGCCACCGAGACGCGCGAAGAGCTGTATTACACCAAAGAGAAACTGCTGGAGAATGGCGCCCGCTGGGAAGCCGAGATCGCCCGCAATCTCGAACTTGACGCGCCCTATCGGTAAGGCATTGGCATGACGATTCGTCTCAACACTTTGGCCGCAAAGGTTCTGGCGTCAGCTGTGACGCTGGCTTGCCTGTGCGGGCAAGCTGTGTCCGCGGACGATTTGCTTGACTGGAATAAGGCGCGGGCCAAGCTGTTCTCGCAGGTTTGCATGAAAGCCGCGCCTGATTTCGGGGCTTTTGCTCGCCTTGCTGCAAAGGCAGGGTTTCAGCAGACAGGGGACGATCTTCTGTATCAGCCGGAGGTCGTCATCAGTCTCCAACAAGATCAGGGTGCCTGCACCTGCATGATGACAGCGGGCGCCCCTGAACCGGCAAGCTTGGTCGTGGCAATGTTTGAGAGGATGCAGGCTGATTTTCCGGGGGCGTGGATGCCCAAATCCCAATCAGGAAGCGTCAACAATACGGTTTTCAAGCGCGGTGGCGTTGATGTCGCCGTGCGATTGATGCCGGCTGAGGTGGACGGGCAGCCTTGGATTCTCGCGACTGCCACGACCCCGGGGGCATGTCCAAAATGACCGAGGATTTCACCAAGCTTTTCAAGTCGATGATGGAGCAGGGCCAGGAAATGGTCCGCGCCTTCAACCCTGCGCTTGAAAATCTGTCGGTGAAAGGCTTCGAGAGCCTCTTCCCCACCATGACGAAAGACATGATGGAGATGTGGTTCGGAAAAACCTTCAACCGCGATGGTCTGGATGCCAAGACGAGGCTTCTGGTCACCATCGCGGCGCTGACCGTTCTGGGCGCCCAGGCCGAGCCGCAGTTGAAGCTGGCGATCCGGCACGCGCTGGAGGCAGGGGCGACCCAACGCGAGATCGCGGAAGTGATCTGGCAGATGAGCATGTTCGGCGGCTTGCCCGCCATGCAAAAGGCGCTTGAGCTGGCTCAGGCTGTTTTTGCGGAAACCGAGGAGAAAGCGCCATGAGCGTTGCCGATATCGCCTTTTACTGCTTTGCCGTCGTGACGGTGGCGGCGGGTCTGATGGTCACCGTGTCCCGCAATCCGGTGCATTCGGTGCTGTGGCTCATCCTCGCCTTCCTGTCTTCGGCGGGGCTCTTCGTGCTGCTGGGGGCGGAATTCGTCGCCATGCTGCTGATCATCGTCTATGTCGGCGCCGTGGCGGTGCTGTTCCTCTTCGTGGTCATGATGCTGGACGTCGATTTCGCCGAGCTGAAGGGCGAGATGGCGCGCACCATGCCGCTGGCCTTGCTGATCGGGGTGATCCTGATCCTGCAATTCGGCATGGCCTATGCCGCCTGGGTGCAGGCCGATGGCGCGCTTGGCCTGCGTCAGGCCGTGACGCCGGACATGGCGCAGGTAGAGAATACCCGCGCGCTTGGCCTGCTGATCTATGACAAATACCTGTATCTGTTCCAGGCCTCGGGGCTGGTTCTGCTGGTCGCCATGATCGGCGCCATCGTGCTGACGCTGCGCCACCGCAAGGACGTGAAGCGCCAGAACGTGCTGCACCAGATGTGGCGCGACCCGGCCAAGGCGATGGAGCTGAAAGACGTGAAACCGGGGCAGGGGCTGTAAGACTTTAGCAACGGGCGGGTGCGTGCCAAGGCGCGCACCTTACGGAAGATGCGGGGCTAATGCCTTGGGAGACAAATTGAGAATGCGCAAGCAGGCAAAGATCAAAGCAGAGCGTCGCGCGGTCATTAGACCGCTGCTTGCGCTTGCCTTTGGCCTTGCTTGTGTTTCTTTTGTTACCCCTGCGGCTGCGTGCATGCCATATGAGAACGAAGCATCCCAAAGCATTCGGAGCAAGGATTGCTCTGTTTCGCATCGGGCCAAGGGGGAATATGGTGGAGAGTTGCTGAGCGAGCCGGTCGACCTTGGTGGCGGCTTTGTGCTTCAGACCTACGGGAACGGTTCTGTTTGCGGGGCCAGTTACATGCCATTGCTGACGGATTGTTCCACGGGGGAGACGCTCGCAGTCGGATATGCGAGTTCATCTTTCGACGATCAGGGCGATGCTGATCCGGTTGCGGATTTCCAACAAGCAGCCACGCAACGGATAGCCAAAGGTGGTCCGAACGTGTTGCAAGACATGCAGAAGCTCGCGGCGAAATCCTTTGAGGAAACCTCGATAGTCTCAATGCGCAATGGGTTGCGCCTCTCGATAGGATCGCAGAAGCCCAAGCATAGCTACAACCTGCGCTGCGGTTGCAAGCGCTTCTATCCTGAAAGCTCTGTCGCGACTGACTGAGCTTTGAAAGACGACGGGGCCACGGCCCCGCACTGTAAGAAATACGGGCAAACACCCGGAGGGACGAGAATGGTAGGACTGGAACATTACCTGACGGTGGCGGCGGCGTTGTTCGTCATTGGCATCTTCGGCATCTTCCTCAACCGGAAGAACGTGATCGTCATCCTGATGTCGATCGAACTCATGCTGCTGTCGGTCAACATCAATCTCGTCGCCTTCTCGTCCTTCCTGGGCGATCTGGTGGGGCAGGTGTTCACCATGTTCGTGCTGACCGTCGCCGCCGCCGAGGCTGCCATCGGGCTTGCGATCCTGGTCAGCTTCTTCCGGACCCGCGGCACCATCGACGTCGAAGACGCCAACGTGATGAAAGGCTGAACGAATGGCCACGATCATTCTCCTCGCGCCCCTTGTCGGGGCCCTGATCTGCGGCTTCGGCTGGCGTTTCATCGGTGAGAAGGCCGCGCAGGTCTTCACCACCGCCATGATCTTTCTGGCCGCCGCGCTGTCCTGGGTGATCTTCCTCACCTTCAATGGCGAGACGCAGCATATTCACCTGCTGACCTGGATCCAGTCGGGTAGCCTTGACACCGAATGGGCGATCCGGCTGGACCGTCTGACCGCGATCATGCTGGTGGTTGTGAACTCGGTCTCGGCCTTGGTTCACCTCTATTCCTTCGGTTATATGGCGCATGACGACAATTGGCATGAGGGCGAGCATTACAAGGCGCGCTTCTTCGCCTATCTGTCCTTCTTCACCTTCGCCATGCTGACCCTGATCACCAGCGACAATCTGGTGCAGATGTTCTTTGGCTGGGAAGGCGTGGGCGTGGCCTCTTACCTGCTGATCGGCTTCTACTACCGCAAGCCCTCGGCCAATGCGGCCGCGATGAAGGCCTTTGTGGTGAACCGTGTCGGCGATTTCGGCTTTGCGCTTGGCATTTTCGGGCTGTTCATGCTGACCGACAGCATCCGTCTGGATGATGTCTTCGCCGCTGCGCCGCAGCTGGCGGAGACCCAGATCCGCTTCCTGTGGACCGACTGGAACGCCGCCAACCTGCTGGGCGTGCTGCTGTTCATCGGCGCCATGGGCAAATCGGCGCAGCTGGGTCTGCACACATGGTTGCCCGACGCGATGGAAGGCCCGACCCCGGTGTCGGCGCTGATCCACGCCGCGACCATGGTGACCGCCGGGGTGTTTCTGGTGTGCCGCATGTCGCCGCTTTATGAATTCGCCCCCGATGCCAAATCTCTGATCGTGGTGCTGGGTGCCACCACCGCCTTCTTCGCCGCGACCGTGGGTCTGGTGCAGAACGACATCAAGCGCGTGATCGCCTATTCGACCTGTTCGCAGCTGGGCTATATGTTCGTGGCGGCGGGTGTGGGCGTCTATTCGGTGGCCATGTTCCACCTGTTCACCCATGCCTTCTTCAAGGCGATGCTGTTCCTCGGCGCCGGTTCGGTGATCCATGCGACGCATCATGAACAAGACATGCGCAATTATGGTGGCCTGCGGAAGAAAATCCCGGTGACCTTCTGGGCCATGATGATCCGCACGCTGGCGATCACCGGTGTGGGCATTCCGCTGACCCATTTCGGCTTTGCCGGCTTCCTGTCGAAAGACGCCGTGATCGAAAGCGCCTGGGTTGGGTCGTCCTATGCCTTCTGGCTGCTGGTGATCGCCGCTTGCTTCACCAGCTTCTACAGCTGGCGCCTGATGTTCCTGACCTTCTACGGCGAAAGCCGGGCGCATGGTCACGCTGCCCACGGGCATGACCATCACGGGCACGATGCGCACGGGCACGATGCGCACGGCCATGATGCGCATGGTCATGACGACCACGGCCATGGCCATCACGAGCCGCATGAAAGCCCGCTTGTCATGCTGATCCCGCTGGGCGTTCTGGCGCTTGGGGCGATGTTCTCGGGGATGCTGTGGTATAACGTGTTCTTTGGCGACGAGGCCAAGATGCGCAGCTGGTTTGGCATGGAGCAGGCGGCTGCCCATGGCACCGAACATGCTGCACCGGCTGCCGAGGCTGAGGGCCATGCGGCCCCGGCGGCGGAAGGCCATGCGGCACCTGCGGCAGAGGCGGTGGCGACTGAGGGCCATGCGGCCCCGGCTGATGCGGCTTCGACCGAAGCCCATGCTGCGGCAGCAGCTCCGAAAGGCGCGCTCTATCTGGCGGCGGACAATCACATGATCCACGCCGCGCATGAGGCGCCGAAATGGGTCAAGGTTTCGCCCTTCATCGCCATGCTGATCGGCTTTGCAACGGCCTGGCTGTTCTACATCAAGAACCCCAGCCTGCCGGGGCGTCTGGCCGCCGCGCAGCGCCCGCTGTACAACTTCTTCCTGAACAAGTGGTATTTTGACGAGCTTTACAATGCGGTCTTCGTGAAGCCTGCGCTGTGGATCGGCAATTTCCTGTGGAAGAAGGGCGATGGTGTGGTGATTGACGGGGCCATCAATGGCGTCGCCATGGGCCTCATCCCGGCGGTGACCCGCATCTTCAACCGGGCGCAATCCGGTTACATCTTCCACTACGCTTTCGCCATGGTGCTGGGCATCGCTGCCCTCGTCACCTGGATGTCGCTCTCGGGGGGCGCGCACTAATGGAACACCTCCTTTCCATCATCACCTTCATCCCTGCGGTGGCCGCGCTGATCCTGGCGCTGTTCCTGCGGGGGGATGACCCGGCGGCGCAGCGCAATGCCAAATGGGTTGCCCTGCTCGCCACTGTCGCGACCTTCCTCGCCTCGATCCCGGTGCTGACGAATTTCGATCCGGCCAATACCGGTATGCAATTTGTCGAAGAGGCCGACTGGATTCTGGGCCTGAAATACAAGATGGGCGTGGATGGCATTTCGGTGCTGTTCGTCATGCTCACCACCTTCCTGATGCCGATCACCATCGCCTCTTGCTGGGGCGTGGAGAAGCGGGTGAAGGAATACATGATCGCCTTCCTGCTGCTGGAAACGCTGATGCTCGGCGTGTTCTGCGCGCTGGATCTGGTGCTGTTCTACCTGTTCTTCGAGGCCGGTCTGATCCCGATGTTCCTGATCATCGGCATCTGGGGCGGCAAGGAACGCATCTATGCCGCGTTCAAGTTCTTCCTCTATACCTTCCTCGGCTCGGTGCTGATGCTGGTGGCGATGATCGCCATGTATGCGGATGCGGGCACAACTGACATTCCGACGCTGATGACCCACACTTTCGCCAGCGAGACGCTGGAGATTGCGGGTTTCCATGTGGTCGGCGGCGTGCAGACCATCCTGTTCCTGGCCTTCTTCGCCAGCTTCGCGGTGAAGATGCCGATGTGGCCGGTGCATACCTGGCTGCCCGATGCGCACGTGCAGGCCCCGACCGCAGGGTCAGTGGTTCTGGCGGCGATCCTGCTGAAAATGGGCGGCTACGGCTTCCTGCGCTTCTCGCTGCCGATGTTCCCGGTGGGGGCCGACACGATGTCGGGCCTCGTGCTGTGGATGTCGGCCATCGCCATCGTCTATACCTCGCTGGTGGCGCTGGCGCAGCAAGACATGAAAAAGCTGATCGCCTATTCCTCGGTCGCCCATATGGGCTATGTGACCATGGGGATCTTTGCCGCGAACCAGCAGGGCATTGACGGCGCGATCTTCCAGATGCTGTCGCACGGCTTCATCTCGGGCGCGCTGTTCCTCTGCGTCGGCGTGATCTATGACCGGATGCACACCCGTGACATCGACGCCTATGGCGGCCTTGTCATCCGCATGCCGGCCTATGCGCTGATCTTCATGTTCTTCACCATGGCCAATGTGGGCCTGCCGGGCACCTCGGGTTTCGTGGGCGAGTTCCTGACGCTGATGGGCATCTTCCAGGTGAATACCTGGGTCGCCGCTGTCGCAACCTCGGGCGTGATCTTCTCGGCGGCCTATGCGCTGTATCTGTATCGCCGGGTCGTGTTCGGCGATCTGGTGAAAGAGGCGCTGAAGTCGATCACCGATATGGAGGCGCGCGAGCGTCTGGTCTTCGCGCCGCTGGTGGTGATGACCCTGCTTCTGGGCGTCTATCCCTCGCTGGTGACCGACATCATCGGGCCTTCGGTGAAGGCGCTTGTTACTGACTATCACGCAGCACTGCCCGTCCTTGCGGATGTGGCCGAAGCGGCATCGCATTAAGGGCTTGGGGACATGACCGGCACTGATTTCAACACCGTTCTGCCCGAGGTTCTGCTGGCCATCTATGCCATGGCCGCGCTGCTCTTCGGGGTTTACACCAGCAAAGACAAGGCGGCGGGGCTGCTGACCTGGGTGACGGCAGGCGTCATGGTGGCGCTGGCCTTCTGGATCGGCACCACGGGCGAGGGCGCCCGCACCGCCTTTGGCGGCATGTTCAACGATGATCCCTTTGCGCGTTTCGCCAAGGTGACCATCCTGCTCTCCGCCGCCGCCGTGCTGGTGATGAGCCAGGATTACATGCAGCGCCGAGATCTGGCGCGGTTTGAATATCCGATCCTGGTGGCGCTGTCGGTCATCGGCATGATGATGATGGTGTCGGCAGGCGATCTGATGGCGCTTTATGTCGGGCTGGAGCTGCAATCGCTGGCGCTTTACGTCATCGCCTCGTTCCGCCGCGACAGCGCGCGGTCCACCGAGGCGGGCCTGAAATACTTCGTGCTGGGCTCGATGTCCTCCGGCCTGCTGCTGTACGGCGCTTCGCTGACCTATGGCTATGCGGGCACCACGCTGTTCTCGGGCATCCTGTCCACCCTGGGCCAGGGCATCCCGACCGGCCTGCTGTTCGGTCTGGTCTTCATGCTGTCGGGTCTGGCCTTCAAGGTCTCGGCCGCGCCCTTCCACATGTGGACGCCCGACGTCTATGAGGGCGCGCCGACCCCGGTGACGGCCTTCTTCGCCACCGCGCCGAAAGTTGCCGCCATGGCGCTGTTTGCCCGGCTGGTGCATGACGCCTTCGGCACCATCCCCGGCGATTGGGGGCAGGTGATTGCCGCCATGGCTGTGCTGTCGATGTTCGTGGGCGCCATTGCCGCCATCGGCCAGAAAGACATCAAGCGCCTGATGGCCTATAGCTCGATCGCCCATATGGGTTACGCGCTGCTGGGTCTGGCGGCGGGCACGGCTTACGGCGTGCAGGCGATGCTGGTCTATATGGCGATCTATGTCACCATGAATATCGGCACCTTCGCCTTCATCCTGTCGCTGGAGCGCGATGGCCGCCCGGTCTCCGATCTGGCTTCGCTGAACATGCTGTCCAAGCGCGAGCCGCTGAAGGCGCTGGCCGTGCTGGTCCTGATGTTCAGCCTGGCGGGCGTGCCGCCGATGCTGGGCTTCTTCGGCAAGTTCTACGTGCTGAAAGCCGCGCTGGATGCCGGGATGATGTGGCTGGCGATTGCAGGGGCGGTGGCCTCGGTGATCGGCGCCTTCTATTACCTGCGCGTGGTGTTCTTCATGTATTTCGGCACCGAAACCGAAGGCGTCACCAGCCGCATGGCCCCCGTGCAATGGGTGGCGCTGATGGGCGTGGCGCTGATCGTGCTGGTCGGCTCGGTCTATCCCTTCGGCGTGATCGACCCGAAAGCAGCCGTCGCGGCGGAAGCCCTTGTCCGCTGACGATCCGACATGGCCCGAGGGCGTGGCCCGCCACGCCTTCGAGACTCTGGGCAGCACCAATGCCCATGCCACTTCCCTTGCGCCGGGCCTGACGGGTCCGGCGTGGGTCATTGCGGGCCAGCAAACCGAGGGGCGGGGGCGTCGCGGGCGGCCTTGGCAAAGCCCGGCGGGCAATTTCTATGGCAGCCTGGTGTTTCGCCCCGCAGGCCCGCCCGATCAGGTGGCGCTTTACAGCTTTGTCGCCGCGCTGGCCCTGCATGAGGCCTGCACCGGCCTCACCGGCCTGCCGCAGGCCTTTGCGCTGAAATGGCCCAATGATGTGCTGCTGAATGGCGGCAAGCTGGCGGGCATCCTGCTGGAAAGTGCCGGGCAGGGCGGGCGCGTCAGCCATCTGGTGATCGGCATTGGCGTCAACCTGATCGGCGCCCCGCCGCTGGAGGCGGTGGAGCCGGGCGCAGTGCCGCCGGTCAGCCTGCTGGGTGAAACCGGGCTGCGCGTCACGCCCGAGCGCTTTGGCCTGCATCTGGCCGCCGCCTTTGCCCGCTGGCAGGCGCTGTTTGTCGCCCAGGGCTTTGCGCCGATCCGCAGCGCATGGCTCGACCGCGCCGCCCGTCTGGGCGAGGTGATCCGCGCCCGCACCGGCGCGACCGAACGGCGCGGCATTTTCGAGACCATCGACGAGACCGGCGCGCTGGTCCTTTCCTCTGACGGGCGGCGCGAGGCGATCCCGGCGGCGGATGTGTTTTTCTGAAACAGGGGGCAGACCCATGCTGCTGGCCATCGACTGTGGCAATACCAACACCGTTTTCTCGATCTGGGATGGAACGGCGTTCATCGCCACATGGCGCATCGCCACCGATCACAAGCGCACGGCGGATGAATATTACGTCTGGCTGCACACCCTGATGACGCTGAAAAAGCTGGATGTGACGGTGACCGAGGCGATCATCTCCTCCACCGTGCCGCGCGTCGTGTTCAATCTGCGGGTGCTGTGCAACCGCTATTTCGACTGCCGCCCCTATGTGGTGGGCAAGCCGGGCTGCGACTTGCCGGTGGCGCCGCGCGTCGATCAGGGCACCACCGTCGGCCCCGACCGGCTGGTGAACACGGTCAGCGGCTTTGACCGCCATGGCGGCAATCTGGTGGTGGTCGATTTCGGCACCGCCACCACCTTCGACGTGGTGGATACCGACGGCGCCTATATTGGCGGGGTGATCGCACCCGGCGTCAACCTCAGCCTTGAGGCATTGCACATGGCCGCCGCCGCCCTACCTCATATCGACATCGCGCGCCCGGCGCTGGCCATCGGCACGAATACGGTGGCCTGCATGCAGGCGGGCGTGTATTGGGGGTATATCGGCCTTGTCGAAGGCATCGTGCGGCAAATCCGGGCCGAGCGTGACCGCCCGATGAAGGTCATTGCCACCGGGGGCCTCGCGCCTCTCTTTGCGCAGGACACTGCGATTTTTGATTTTGTTGAGGACGATCTGACCATGCATGGCCTCGTCCTCATCCACCGCTACAACAAGGAACTGGAAACCGCATGAGTGTGAAAAACCGCCTGATCTATCTGCCGCTGGGCGGCGCCGGAGAGATCGGGATGAACACCTATGTCTATGGCTACGGGCCGGAAGATCGGGAACGCCTGATCGTCGTCGATCTGGGCGTGACCTTCCCCGATATGGACACCACGCCGGGTGTCGACCTGATCATGGCGAATGTGCAATGGCTGGAAGAACGCGCCGAGCGGATCGAGGCGATCTTCATCACCCATGCCCATGAGGACCATATCGGCGCGCTTGGTCATCTGTGGCCTAAGCTGAAGAAGCGGGTCTATGCCCGCCGCTTTACCGCTGCCATCGGGCGGCTGAAATTCGAGGAACATGGCCATCCGACTGATGTGATCCACACGGTCGAGGCGCGGCCCACCGTGGTGGAGGCTGGGCCGTTCCGCGTGCAATTCGTGCCGGTGGCGCATTCGATCCCCGAAAGCTCGGCCCTCATCATCGACACGCCCGCCGGGCGCATCGTCCATTCGGGCGATTTCAAGATGGACCCGACCCCGGTGGTGGGCGAGGGCTGGAACGAGCCGCTGTTCCGCGAGATCGCCGCCGAGACCCCGGTGAAGGCGCTGATGTGCGATAGCACCAACATCTTCTCGCCCCATGCGGGCCGGTCGGAGGCGACGCTGGCCGATCCGATCCACGGGTTGATCGCCAATGCGGGCGGCATGGTGGTGGCGACGACCTTCGCCTCCAACGTGGCGCGGCTGAAAACCCTGGCCGAGGCGGGCCGGGCGGCGGGGCGGTCGGTCTGTCTGCTGGGCCGTGCCATGCAGCGCATGGTCAAGGTGGCGACCGAAACCGGCGTGCTGACCGATTTTCCGCCGACCATCCCTTCCGAGGCCGCCTCGGAGGTGTCGCGCCAGAACCTGATGCTGATCGTGACCGGCAGCCAGGGCGAGCGTCGCGCCGCCACCGCGCAACTGTCGCGCGGCAAATATCTGGGGCTGGAGCTGAAAGAGGGCGATCTGTTCCTGTTCTCCTCCAAAACCATCCCGGGCAATGAGCGCGACGTGCTGCGCATCATGAACAGTTTCTCGGAAATGGGCGTGGATGTGGTGGATGACACCAATGGCCGCTATCACGTCTCCGGCCATGCCAACCGCCCGGATCTGGAGCTGATGCACGAGGTGCTGCGGCCCCAGATGCTGATCCCGATGCATGGCGAGCATCGCCACCTGCGCGAGCATGTGCGTCTGGGCGAAACGCGCGGCATCGCGGGCGAGATTGCCACCAATGGCATCATGCTGGATCTCACCGGCGACACGCCGGAGATTGCCGAATATATCGACACCGGGCGGCTCTATCTGGATGGGTCGGTGCTGATCGGCGCGATGGACGGGGTGATCCGCGACCGCATCCGCATGGCGCTGAACGGGCATGCGATGGTCAACGTGATCCTCGATGAGGAAGACGCCCCGCTGGGCGAGGCCTGGGTGGAGCTGATGGGCCTGCCGGAAATCGGCAAGCGCGGGCAGGGTCTGGCCGAGCTGATGGAGGCCGAGGTCACCGAGTTCCTGGAAACCGCATCGGCCAAGGTCTTGCGCGATGATGACAAGCTGGAGGAGGCGCTGCGCCGTATCCTGCGGCAGGTCTCGGTCGAGGAAATCGGCAAGAAACCCGAGGTCACCGTGGTGGTCAGCCGTCTCTCGGCAGAGTGACGGCGCCGCCCCGGCGCCACTGGATGCAGCAAAAGAAAAGGCGCCCCGCGGGGCGCCTTTTTCGTCTGCTTATTCCGCGTCGCCCGCTTCGGCCATTTCGGGCCGGGCCATTTCGGCCGAGGCCTCGGGGCCCTCATCCGACAGGGCCGGGCGCTCTTTCAACTTGAAGCTGCGCAGGATGAAATCGGGCACATGATCGCCCATGCCCACCACGCGGTCGTCGCGGTCATGGCGGCGATCCTCGCGGCGGCGGTCGTCGCGCCGATCTTCCCGCCGCTCTTCGCGGTGGTGGTGACCATGCGGCGCGCTGCCATGGGTATGGACATGCGGGCGCGGGCCGCGCTCGTCGCGACGGTCTTCGCGGCGCTCGTCCCGACGGTCATCGCGCCGATCCTCACGCCGATCCTCACGACGGTCTTCGCGGCGCGGTTCTTCCTTGGCGACCTCGACCACGGCCACCGGGGCCACGGCCTCGCGCGGCTCGCGGCCCGAGTCACGACCCGAGTCACGACCCGACTCGCGGCCACCTTCACGGCCCGAACGACCGCCACGGCCCTTGCCGCCCCGCTCGTCCCTGCGCTCGCGCCCGCCGCCGCCCTCGCGGGCCTCCGGCATGGTAAAGCCCTCGGGCAGGCTGCCGCGCGGGATCGCCTGTTTCACCAGATTTTCGATATTGGTCAGATACTTCTCATCCGAAGGCGTCGCGATGGAGAAGGCCTTGCCCTTGCGGCCGGCGCGGCCGGTGCGGCCAATGCGGTGGACGTAATCTTCCGGGTGCGACGGCAGATCGAAGTTGAACACATGGCTGACCGAGGGCACATCCAGCCCGCGCGCCGCCACATCCGAGGCCACGAGGATTTGCAGCGTGCCTTCGCGGAAGCCATCCAGCGTGCGCATACGCTGCGACTGGTCCAGATCGCCATGGATCGGAGCTGCGTCAAACCCATGCGATTTCAACGATTTCGCCACCACATCCACATCCATCTTGCGGTTGCAGAACACGATGGCATTGGTGCAGGCCTCGCCCTCGGCCCGGATCAGCGCCCGCAGCACGGCGCGCTTTTCGGTAAAGCTGCGATCCTTGCGGCTGGGGGTGAACTGGATCAGCGCCTGTTCGATGGTGTCCGAGGTGGTCGATTGCCGCGCCACTTCGATCTTGGCCGGGTCGCGCAGGAAGGTTTTGGTGATCCGCTCGATCTCGGGCGCCATGGTGGCCGAGAAGAAGAAGGTTTGGCGCGTGGCGGGCGTCAGGCTGAAGATGCGCTCGATATCGGGGATGAAGCCCATATCCAGCATCCGGTCGGCCTCATCGACCACCATGATCTGCACGCCCGTCAGCAGCAGCTTGCCGCGCTCGAAATGGTCCAGCAAGCGGCCGGGCGTGGCGATCAGCACATCGACGCCGCGGTCGATCAGCTTGTCCTGCTCGCCAAAGGCCACGCCGCCAATCAGCAGCGCCTTGGTCAGCTTGGTGTGTTTGGCATAGGTGTCAAAGTTCTCGGCCACCTGCGCCGCCAGCTCGCGCGTGGGGCACAGCACCAGGCTGCGCGGCATCCGCGCCCGCGCCCGGCCCTTGCCCAGCAGCGTGATCATCGGCAGCGAGAAGCTCGCGGTCTTGCCGGTGCCGGTCTGGGCGATGCCCAGCACATCGCGACCTTCCAGCGCATGAGGGATCGCCTGCGCCTGAATCGGGGTCGGGGTTTCGTAACCCGTCTCAGCGACGGCTTGCAGCACGCGCGCATCCAGCGCGAGATCGGAGAATTTGGTCATCAGCGTCCTGTGGCAGCGGGATCGGCCCGCAAAGGTCTTGAAGGGACGCGAATATCCGGGCGCCCCGGCGTCTGGCCGCCCCGCAGGGCAGACCTCACTTGGCCGTTATCGGAAAAACCGCTGCGCGTCAAGTATCGGCTTGCCTTACAGGTATTCCGCATAGGGCCCGACGACCGGCACATGGCCCTCGAATTTCGCGCAATCGCGGCGCAGCTGGCGGGTTTCCGGCTCTTCCATCAGGATCACGAATTTCTCCTTGTGGATCGCCACCGATTGCCGTCGCAGCCGCATCAGCCGCCCGCCCGAGGCCGCATCCAGCGCCTGCATCCGCGCGCGCAGCCGCTCCATCCAGGGGCTGATGCTGCGATCTTCCACGAAGTTGCGGTTGCGATAGGCCCAATATTTCACGCCCACCGTGCGGTCGTCATTATGGGCCGAGCCGCGCGCGGTTTTCACGATGAACGTATCCAGATCGCGCACGATATAGTGGTTGATCTGCACGAGGCTTTGCCCGCCCGGATCGGTCGAGTTGTAATTCTTCACCTGATACTGGTCGAGCTTCAGGCCCGAGCCATTGACGACGCGCAGCCCCGGCATCTCCTCCTCGGCCTCGGGCGGTTTATGAACGCCGGGGCGGCTGAACAAGGCGGGGCGGAACAGCGCCTTGTAGGCGTTGAAATGGTCGTTATCCGCCATGACGTAATCGCACATGGTGAAGCGTTCGGATTGCAGCTGGAAGCCCTGCATCTTCTTGCCAGAGCTGCCGAACAGCCGCCAATTGGCCATCATCAGGTCAAAGGGCGGGGCGGCGGCGATCAGGTCGGCCAGCCGCCCGTCGCCCACCTTCACCACCAGCATCTCGTCCAGATCCAGTGCCATGGCGAAATCGGCGGCCTTGTATTCGGGCAATTCCGCCGCGCGGGTATAGGCCTTCACCTGATGCGCCCCGCGCCGCGCCGGGTTGGGGAAATATTGCACCACCCCCAGCCCGGCCAGGGTCTTCATGATCTCATGCGTCAGATCATCGGAATCGTTCTGATACAGGGCAATATCGGTGAAACCGACCTCAAGGTGATGGGCGACCCATTCGAGGATCCAGGGCCCCTCGTTCTTTGCGGTGCCCACCAGAAAAGCGCGGGGGGGGATCATCCGGCCTCCAATCAACCTCGGGCGTCAAGCCTGTCCTGTCTGCCCGTCATAGGGGGTCGCGGGGCGCGATGGCAAGCTGGCATGTGGCCGCAGGACATAGCCCGCCGCCAGAACTGCCAAAGTCGGCGCCGGGGTGAGGATGGTTTGCGAGCCCTGGGGCAGGGGTTCTGCCGGGCCATAGCCTTCGGGCGACCAGCCATGCAGGGCGCCGTGCCAGATCAGGGCCGGGCCGCTGGCGCGCAGTATCACCGCGCCCTGTGGCAGGTCTTGCGCGGGCAGGGACAGCCGCAGCTGCGTGCGATTGCGCCGCACCCGCGCGGCATGCAGCGCGCGGTCCATCGCCTTGGCATCGGTCGGGCCAAACACGGCCTCCCAGGCGCTGCGATAGCGGGTGTAATCGGCGCGGCGGCATTCGGCGCAGGGGCGATGCCCGGCGGCGAGGGCCTGTGCCTCATCATAGAAAAACAGCTCTGTATAGCGGCCCGGCGCCATCACCGCGCGTTTGCGGCCCTCGAACGACAGCGCGCAGCAGACCCAGTTCTGGTGCCGCCAGCGCGCCGGCCCGAGCTGCCGGTTGTCATCATGCAGGATGCCGCGATTGCCCATCCATGCCCCGCGCCAGCCCGCCGCGACAATCTCGCCATCGGCCTGAACGCGGTTTTGCAGGGTCACACCATCATTTCCTTGGTCGCGGTCAGCTTCACCTCCGGGTAGTCGCGCTCCACCCGGTCGATGTCCCATTGCAGGCGCGTCAGGAACACCGCGTCGCCGTCGTGATCCTCGGCCATATGGCCCTTGTTCACATTGATCAGCTTGTCCAGTTCCGCCTTGGGGCCGGAAACCCAGCGGGCCGATTTGAACTGGCTGGGTTCAAACCGCACCGGCAGGCCATATTCCTGCTCGATCCGGCTGGCCAGCACGTCAAATTGCAACGCCCCCACCACGCCCACGATGAAGCCCGAGCCGATCATCGGCTTGAACACCTTGGCCGCGCCTTCCTCGGCAAACTGCATCAGGGCCTTTTCCAGATGCTTGGCCTTCATCGGATCGCCCGCCCGCACGCCTTGCAGCAATTCCGGCGCGAAGGACGGAATGCCGGTGAAGCGCAGCTTCTCGCCCTCGGTCAGCGCATCGCCGATGCGCAATTGCCCGTGGTTCGGAATGCCGATGATGTCGCCCGCCCAGGCCTCCTCGGCCAGTTCGCGGTCGGCGGCCAGAAACAGCACCGGGTTGGTGATCGCCATCGGCTTGCCGCTGCGCACATGGGTCAGCTTCATCCCGCGCTCGAAATGCCCGGAGGCGAGGCGCACAAAGGCCACGCGGTCGCGGTGCTTGGGGTCCATATTGGCCTGCACCTTGAACACCACGCCGGTCACCGCGCTTTCTTCCGGCGCCACCTTGCGCCCGGCGGTCGGCTGCGGCTGCGGCTCGGGGCCGAAGGCGCCGATGCCATCCATCAATTCCTTCACCCCGAAAGAGTTGATGGCCGAGCCAAACCAGATCGGCGTCATCGAGCCATTCAGCAGCGCTTCGCGGTCAAAGGCGGGCAACAGCTCGCGCGCCATTTCCAGCTCTTCGCGCAGTTTTGCTAGCAGATCGGCGGGCACATGCTGTTCCAGCAGCGGGTCATCCAGGCCCTTGATCTGGATCGTCTCCGCCACCCGGTTGCGGTCGGCGCGGTCCATCAGCTCCAGCCGGTCGTTCAGAATGTCATAGCAGCCCAGAAACTCGCGCCCCGAGCCGATGGGCCAGCTGGCAGGCGACACGTCAATGGCCAGGTTTTCCTGAATCTCGTCGATGATCTCGAAGGTGTCGCGCGCCTCGCGGTCCATCTTGTTACAGAAGGTCAGGATCGGCAGGTCGCGCAAGCGGCAGACCTCGAACAGCTTGCGGGTCTGGCTTTCCACCCCCTTGGCGCCGTCGATCACCATCACCGCGCAATCCACCGCCGTCAGGGTGCGATAGGTATCTTCGCTGAAATCGCTGTGGCCGGGCGTATCCACCAGATTGAAGCGGAACTCGCGGAAATCAAACGACATGGCGCTGGCCGAGACCGAGATCCCGCGCTCCTGCTCCATCTTGATGAAGTCCGAGCGCGTGCGCCGCGCCTCGCCCTTGGCGCGCACCTGACCGGCCATCTGAATGGCGCCGCCGAACAGCAGGAACTTTTCGGTCAGCGTGGTCTTGCCGGCATCGGGGTGTGCGATGATCGCAAAGGTCCGACGACGGGCGATTTCGGGCGGGAGGGAGGGGCGATTGTCCAGCATGGCCGGGAAATAGCGTGGCCTTGCCATTTTCGCAATGGCCCCGGCGCGCGGCACAGGAAAGGGCGCAATGCACCCCTTCATCTTGGCCCAAATATCCGTCTTCACCTTGCCGCCCGCGCGCCCTGCACAGACTGTCGCAAGGTGGATATTTAAGCCAAGATGAAGATGGGGCGTTCGGATCAGCGCCCGCCGCCGCGCCTGTTCAGCGGGGGCAGCGCATCCAGCACCTGCCGCCCGGCCTCGGTGCCGAAATGCTGCACCTGGCTCAGGCCGGGGAACCGCGCCTTCACCTCGCCCGACAGTTCGGGCGGCAGGCGATTGATCACCGCCTCCGACACCATCAGGCTTTCGGCGGGGATGCCCTCGGCATAGACGATCTCATGGCGGTCGAAGACGAGGCTGAAATAATCGACAAAGCCACCCTCGCGGATGAACACCGCCTCGCCATCCACCAGATGCCGCGCCTGCACCAGAAGCTCCGACGTGGCGATACCCGCCACGCGCTGCCGCTGATAGAGGAACATCCGGTGTTGCTGGCTCACGATCAGATCGCCCGCATTGCCCATCGCCCCCGCCGAGATCACCACCGGCGCAAAGGCGCCCACGCCGCGCAGCGTGGCATGGCCCACCCACAGCACCGGCTGCGGCCCGTGATCGCGCGTCAGCACCCGGTCGCCGCGCGCCAGCGTCTCGATCGGGCGCTGCGCCCCGTCAGCCATGGTGATCATGGTGCCGCGTGCAAAGCTGACGCAAAGCAGATCGGACAGCGCGGTCTCCTCCGGCGCTTCCTCAACCTTCAGCAGCTGATAGCCCAGCCCCTGACCCATCGGCGACAGCGGCAGTGCGAACAGTTCTTGTGCTACCCGCAGCGCCAGCAGCTCCACCCGGTTGCCATCATCACCCATCAGCGTATAGCGCGCCACGATCTCCACCGTCGCGCCCGGCGCCCCAAAGGCCGAGCCTTCGGCCACCGCGCCGCCCGCCACCACCAGACGCAGCGGCTGAGCGCCATGCTCCAGCTCGTAAATATCGCCGGGGCAGATGTCATCGGGCAGCGACAGGGCCTCGCCCGCATTCACCCCATGGGCGACAAAGATCAGATCGGCCGGAAAGACCATGCAGGCCTGGCCCGGCGCGGTCTGGCCTTGCTGGTCGCGGTCTTGCGGTGCAGTCATCGCGGCCTCTCCCTTCCGGTGCTTCGCGGCGCTTCTACCGTTGCTTGTGCCGGATGAATACAGCAAATTTCTGGCAGAGTGCGGCCAGGGGCAGGGCCACGGGCCCGCGATCAAGGATTTTCACCCGCAGGAGGGGCCAATGGATCTGGGCATCAAAGGCAAGCGCGCATTGGTTTGCGCGGCGTCAAAGGGGCTGGGGCGGGGCTGCGCCGAGGCTTTGGCCGAGGCGGGCGTGGCGCTGGTCTTGAACGCGCGCGGCGCATCGGCGCTGGAGGAGACGGCGCAGGCGATCCGCGCCCGCTATGGCGTGGAGGTGACGACCGTTGCCGCCGACATCACCTCGGAGGCGGGCCGCGCGCAGGTGCTGGCGGCCGCCGGGCCGGTGGATATTCTGGTCACCAATGCCGGTGGCCCGCCGCCGGGCATGTGGAGCGATTGGGAGCGCGAGGATTTCATCCGCGCGCTGGATGCCAATATGCTGACCCCGATCGCGCTGATGAAGGCGCTGCTGCCCGGCATGATGGCGCAGGGCTGGGGGCGGGTGATCAACATCACTTCGGCCTCGGTGCGGGCGCCCATCGGGGTGCTGGGCCTGTCGAACGCCGCGCGTTCGGGCCTTACCGGCTATGTGGCGGGCACGGCGCGGCAGGTGGCGCCGCAGGGGGTGACGATCAACAACCTGCTGCCCGGCATCCACGACACCGACCGCGCCGCCGCGCTGGATGGCGCGGTGATGCAGGCGCAGGGCATCCCGCTGGACGAGGCGCGGGCGCAGCGCATGGCGACGATCCCGGCCCGGCGCTATGGCACGGCGGCCGAGTTCGGCGCCGCCTGCGCCTTCCTCGCCTCGCAACATGCGGGCTTCATCGTGGGGCAGAACCTGCTGCTGGATGGCGGCGCCTTCCACAGCACGGTGTGAGGCTTGCGCCTCCCCGGCGGGGCTGTTAACCGCATCTGCGATGCATTTTCCCGGATAGACCCGTGACGCAGACACCCCGCCTGGAAATCGACGGCCTGACCCGCAGCTTCGGCGCGCGGCCTGTGGTCGATCAGGTCTCGCTCACCATCGCGCCGGGGCAGGTGACCTGCCTGCTCGGGCCCTCGGGCTGCGGCAAATCCACCACGCTGCGCATGATCGCCGGGGTCGAAACGCCGGATGCCGGGCGCATCCTGATCGACGGGGCCGAGGTCTGCGGCCCCGGTCGCATGCTGCCGCCCGAGGCGCGCGGCATCGGGCTGATGTTTCAGGATTTCGCGCTGTTTCCGCATCTGACCGTGGCGCAGAATGTGGGCTTCGGTCTGCGCGGCGAGCGGGAGGCGCGTCTGAGCCGCGTCGCGGAACTTCTTGAAAAGGTAAGCCTTTCTGGTTATGGCGCCAAACACCCGCACGAGCTTTCGGGCGGCGAGCAGCAGCGCGTGGCGTTGGCCCGCGCGCTCGCGCCGCGCCCCAGGCTGATGCTGATGGATGAGCCGTTTTCCGGCCTCGACAACCGGTTGCGCGATGGCATTCGTGACACCACGCTGGCGGTGTTGAAGGAAGAAGGCGCCGCCGTGCTGCTGGTGACGCATGAACCCGACGAGGCGCTGCGCATGGCCGATGAAATCGCCCTGATGCGCGGCGGGCGAATCGTGCAGCGCGGCTCGCCCTATAATGTCTATAACAGCCCGGCGGATAAGGCTGCGGCGGCTTTTTTCAGTGACATCAATGTGATACGCGGTGTTTCTCATGGGGCGCTGACCCAGACGCCTTTTGGCGCCTTCCTCACCCCCGGCCATGCCGATGGTGCGGCGGTCGAGATCGTGATCCGGCCGCAGCATCTGAAGATTGACTTTGACCGGGCCGGGCGCGGCCCGAACCCGACCCCGCAGGATGGCACGCCCGCGCGCGGCACAGTAAGGCGCGCGCGCTTTCTGGGGCGCGAAAGTCTGGTCGAGTTTTCAATGGATTACGAGGGCGCGACCCTCACCGCCGCCGTGCCGGGCGTGTTTTTGCCCAAGGCGGGCACGGTGCTGTGGCTCATGATCCGGCGGGATCGCTGCTTCGTGTTTCCGGCGAAACTGTAAGCTCTGCCTCGATCCGGGCGCGGTAATCGGCAAGGCTGCGGCCCGGCTCTTCTGGGAAGCGCTCGCCGGTATCCTGCACCGCCACGATGCGATCCACCCGAAAGGCGCGAAAATCCTCGCGCGCCTCGCAATAGGCTGCCAGCGTCCAGACCCGGCCCCAGAATTCCAGCTGCAAAGGGCGAATGTCGCGAAAACTTTCGTGGTTTTGAATGTCTATGTAACTAATTGAAAGGCGGTGCTTTTCTCGGATTGCGGCGCGGATCAGCGGCAGATGCGGTGCCGCGCGCGCGGTCTCGTCGCCACTATAGATAAACAGCTCATCGGGCTCAGGCTCGGTGGTGGCAGGGGTCACAGCGGCGATTTTCGAGGCCAGCGTCCGCGCCGCCCGTGCCAGACCGGGATCGGCGCCCTCGGCCACCAGCCGCACCCCCAGACGTAGCGCCTCCATCTCGGCGCTGGTCAGGATCATCGGCGGCAGGGTGATCGGCGCGCGCAGGATATAGCCCACCCCGCGCTCGCCCTCCAATGGCAGGCCAGACCCCATCAGCGTCGCCATGTCGCGCCAGATGGTGCGCACCGAAACCCCAAGCTTTTCAGCTAGTTCCGAGGCACGGTGCAAGCGCCCGTCGCGCAGGATCTGGATCAGTTCAAACAGGCGGTCAGTGCGGCGCATGACCCATGCTGACCCCTCGCGCCGCAGGCGTCAACCGCCATCATGGCCTCGTTCTGCTGCGGGCACATGTGGCGTTTGGTAACCTCAGAGCTTGTGAACGCGGCAGAGCGATGCCTCTTGCAAGAACCGAGGCTTGGATCGGTATCTTGATGTTTTGCATTCAAAGAGGTCTGCAAGACATTGCTTAATAATGAATATATGGAATTTTTCTCTGATCTTCGCCAATCTCGCGATGCCGCAATGCCAACACTGTGCCCCGGAAACCTCCCTCCGGCCTCAGGCTCTTCCCGACACAGGGCAACTGACATATACCTGTCAGCAAGATCGCCGCCGCGACCCCGTTTCGCATTGCGCCGCCGGGTTCAAGGCGTAAGGGTCTGGGCAAGTCATCGGGGCCCATGTCATCGGGATCGCGGCCCCGCGCAAAGGAGACCGTCATGGGACGTTTCGGACCGTTGGAAATTCTGATCATCGCCGTCGTGCTGCTGGTGCTGTTTGGCCGGGGCAAGATCTCGAACCTGATGGGCGAGGTCGGCAAGGGGATCACCGCCTTCAAGAAGGGCGTGAAGGACAGCGCGCAAGAGGTCGAGCAGGCCGCCGACCCCCGCGACGTGACCCCCGCGCCGCAGCCGGTCGAGAAAGACAAGGTCTGATCGCCCATGCTGGATATCGGCTGGAGCGAGCTTGTCCTGATCGGCATCGTGGCGCTAATTGTGGTTGGTCCCAAGGACTTACCGCGCATGTTTCACACATTGGGCCGGTTCACCGGCAAGCTGCGGTCGATGGCGCGCGAGTTCCAGTCGGCGATGAATGACGCCGCGCGCAGCACCGGGCTGGATGAGGTGCGCCGCGACATGAATGACATCGTGTCGAAGAAAAGCCTCGGCCTCGATGCGCTGGAAAATGCCGCCAGCAAGTTCGAGCAATGGGATCCGACCAAGCCGCGCAGCGCGGCACCGGGCGCGGCAGCCGTGGCTGCGGCGACGGCGGCCGAGGAAGATGCCGATGCGGGGCTGGCGGAGGAGCTGATCGACAGCGCCTTGCAGCCCGGCACCGCGCCCAGGCCGCCGGTAGCACCTGCGCCCGCCAAGAAAGACTGAGGACATGTTGCAAGACGACACGCTGGACGATACCGCCGCGCCGCTGGTCGAACATCTGGCCGAGCTGCGCAAGCGGCTTTTGTGGTCTGTGGTGACCTTCATTGTGGCCATGTTCGCCGTCTATCCCTTTGCGATGACGGTGTTTAATTTTCTGGCCCGTCCGATCTGCAAGGCCTTGGCGGAGAGCGGGCAGAATTGCCTGTTGCAGCTGATCTCGCCGCAGGAGGGCTTTTTTGTCGCGATCAACATCTCGCTGTTCGGGGCCTTGATCCTGTCATTTCCGGTGATCGGTTTTCAGCTGTGGCGCTTTGTGGCGCCGGGCCTGTATCGGTCGGAAAAAAATGCCCTGCTGCCCTTTCTGATCGCCTCGCCGGTGATGTTCATGATCGGGGCGACATTCGCATATTATGTTGTCTTGCCAATGGCTTTTGGCTTTTTCCTCACCTTTCAGCAGATGGGGCAGGAGACCGCCGGCGCGCTGGCCATGGGGACTGATGCCGTGACCTCGGGGGTGGCTGCGCCGGGCGAGACGCCGCTGCCGGGCATCGTGTTCCAGGGCTCGGCGCAGGAATATCTGGGCCTGACGATGAAATTCGTGCTGGCCTTTGGCCTGTGCTTTCAGCTGCCGGTCTTGCTGGTGCTGCTGGGCAAGGCGGGGATCGTCAGCTCCAGGGGGCTCGCCGCCTTCCGCAAATATGCCATTGTCGGCATTCTGGTGCTGGCCGCCGTTGCCACCCCGCCCGATGTCATGAGCCAGGTGATCCTGTTTGCCGCCGTTTACCCGCTTTACGAATTGTCGGTCGTGCTGATCCGCATGATCGAGAAGAAGCGCAAGGCCCGCTTGCAGGCCGAGGGGCTTTGGGACGAAGAGGACGAGGACGAGGCATGACCGACGCCAGCCTGTTGCGCATCGCCGAGGCGCTGGAGCGGCTGGCGCCGCCCGCACCGCCGCTGCCCGATGTGGGCGAGGCGGAGGCCTTTGTCTGGCATACCGGCCCCGACCGGCTGGAGCCGGTCGCGCAGGTCAGCCGGGTGGATCTGCGGCTGTTGGTGGCGGTGAATCGCTCGCGCGATACGCTTTTGGCCAATACGCTGCATTTCGCGAAAGGACTGCCTGCCAACAATGCGCTGCTCTGGGGCGCGCGCGGCATGGGAAAATCCAGCCTTGTCAAGGCGGTGCATGCCGAAGTTCGCGCGCGCGGCCATGATCTGAAGCTGGTGGAGCTGTCGCGCGAGGATCTGCCCTCGGTCAGCCGTCTGCTGGCGGTGTTGCGGCAGGCCAAGGCACGTTTCGTGCTGTTTTGCGATGACCTCTCGTTCAGCCATGATGATCAGCATTACAAGAGCTTGAAGGCCGTTCTTGATGGCGGACTTGAAGGGCGGCCCGAGAATGTGATCCTCTATGCCACCTCGAACCGTCGCCATCTGATGCCGCGCGACATGATCGAGAATGAACGCTCCACCGCGATCAATCCGTGGGAAGCGGTGGAGGAGAAGGTCTCGCTCTCGGATCGTTTCGGGCTGTGGCTGGGCTTTCATCCATGCAGCCAAGACGAATATCTGGCGATGATCGACGGCTATTGCGCGGCGCATGGCGTGCAGGTCGCGCCCGAGGTGCTGCGCGCCGAGGCGATCGAATGGCAGGCGACGCGGGGCGGGCGCTCGGGCCGGGTGGCCTGGCAGTTCTTCACCGATCTGGCCGCACGCCATGGGGTGCGGCTGGCCTGATTGCGGGGGCTGCGGATTGCGCCAAAAGCAAGGGGGAAAGGCCGCGCCTTTCCCCCTTTGGCTTTATTGCAGATATTTGGTCGGATCGACCGAGTCAAAGCCCTTGCGCACCTCGAAATGCAGGAAGGCCGGGCTGCCCGCGCGCACTTTGGCAATGCTTTGGCCGCGCTTCACCGTGGCGCCCTTGCTGACCGCCACCGCATCGATGCCGCCATAGACCGTCAGCAGATTGTCGGCATGGCGGATCACCAGGATCGGTACGCCATCGGTGTTCTTGGTGATGGCGGCCACGGTGCCGTCCCCGGCGGCGGCGACGCTGGTGCCTGCGCTGGCGCCGATGTCGATACCGTCATTGCGGCCCTTGGAATAGCCGCGGATGATCTGGCCCGAGACCGGCATGCCAAATTTCGCGCCCGAGGCCGTGCTGCGGGTGGCGCCCAGATCGGCCACCGGCTTGGGTGCCGGGGCGGCGGGGGTGACGGCGCTGCCCTTGACGGCGCCGGGGGCGGCGGTGGTAGCACCTGCGGCCACTTTGGGCGCGGCGGCCACGGGGGGCTCGTCCACGGCGGGCAGGGGTTTGGCAGCCGAGGGCGGCACCGGGGTGGGCGAGCCTGCGCCCGGCGCGGTCACCGGCTCGGGCACAGCCGCAGCCACCGGCGTGACCGGCGCGGCCGCCATCACCGGGATCAGCAGATATTGCCCTTCACGCACCGAGAGGTTGGCATCGAGGCTGTTCCAGTTCGCCAGATCCTTGGGCGCCACATTATAGGCGCGCGCAATGGTGAAGGCGGTTTCGCCGCGCTGCACCTGGTGGCGGGTGGGTTCCACGCCGGGGGCCTGGCTGGCCGAGGCGGCGCCGGTTTGCCAGCCCTGCGGCGCGCCCTTGGGGGCGGCCTTGTTGATGGCATTGCCCGCCACCGAACTCACGTCGATGGCGCCGGATTTGATGGCGCCGCCCGTGATCGCGCCGCCCGTGATCGCGCCGCCGGTGATGCCGCCCGTGGCGGCGCTGGCCATCGGGGCGCTTTCGGCCACGCGGCGGGGCAGGGCCATGATCTCGCCGTCGCGCAGCTGGTTGCCCGGCTGCACGGCGTTATAACGCGCCAGCTCCCCGGCATCGACACCGACCCGCGCCGCGAGGCTGGAGACCGTATCGCCGCGCCGCGCCACCGCGACCTGATAGCCGGGATAGGAGATCACGCCGCGCCCGTCCGGCGCCGGGCGGCTGGCCGCCGCGCCGCGCGCCGCTTCGGCAGTGGAGAGTTTGCCGGGCCGGAAGTCCCAGTCAAAGGCCTTGCCGCCGCCCATTGAGCAGGCCCCCAGCAGCACCAGCATGCCAGAGAGCCCGGCCAGGCGCAGGGCAGGCGAAAACGAAACGGGTTTCACAGCAATATCTGACATGGCTCGCCTCATGACTGCCCGGTTGGCCCGGGTCATACCCTTGGAACATTGGCGCATATTGTGCGCAATGGGGGGCAGGACGCAAGCCCTTCGATTTGCGCCCTGCATGTGTTTGCCGGGGTCTGGCTTATTCCAGCGCGCCGGTTGCGCTGATCCGGGTCTTGCCGCCCAGATAGGGGTGCAGTGCTGCGGGCAGATCGACCGAGCCATCGGCCTGCTGGCCGTTCTCCAGCACCGCAATCAGGCAGCGCCCGACCGCCAGCCCCGAGCCGTTCAGCGTATGCACGAATTCCGGCTTGCCCTCGGCGCGGCGGAAGCGCGCATTCATCCGGCGGGCCTGAAAATCACCGCAGACCGAGACCGAGCTGATCTCGCGATAGGTGTTCTGGCCCGGCAGCCAGACCTCCAGATCATGCGTCTTTGTGGCGCCAAAGCCCATATCGCCGGTGCAAAGCACGATGGTGCGATAGGGCAGCTCCAGCTTTTCAAGGATCGCCTCGGCGCAGGCCGTCATGCGCGCATGTTCGGCCAGGCTGTCCTCGGGCCGGGTGATCGACACCATCTCGACCTTCTCGAACTGGTGCTGGCGCAGCATGCCGGTGGTATCCTTGCCCGCCGAACCCGCCTCGGAGCGGAAGCATTGCGTATGCGCGCACATGCGGATCGGCAGGGTGGCCTCGTCCAGCACATCGCCCGCGACGGTATTGGTCAGCGTCACCTCGGAGGTCGGCACCAGCCACCAGCCATTCGTGGTCTGATAGCTGTCCTCGGCGAATTTCGGCAGCTGGTTGGTGCCATACATCGCCTCTTCCTTGACCAGAACCGGGGTCCAGGTCTCGGTCAGCGCATGTTCGGTCACATGGGTATCCAGCATGAATTGCGCCAGCGCGCGATGCACGCGGATCACCGCGCCGCGCAGCACCACAAAGCGCGAGCCCGAGAGTTTCGCGGCGGTGGCGAAATCCATGCCGGGTTTCACGCCCGCGATGTCGAAATGCTCTTTCGGCGCGAAATCGAGGGTGCGCGGCGTGCCCCAGCGGCGGATTTCCACATTCCCGGCCTCGTCGGCGCCTTCCGGCACCTCGGGCAGCGGGCTGTTCGGGATGCGCAGCAGCATGTCGCGCAGCTCGCCATCCTTGACGCCGGCCTCTGCCGTCATCGCGGCGACCTCGGCCTTTTTCTCGGCCACCAGCGCGCGCAGGCGCTCGAATTCCGCATCATCGCCGCGTGCCTTGGCGGCGCCCACCTCTTTGGAGGCGGCATTCTGTGCAGCCTGCGCGGTTTCGGCGGCGCGGATCGCGGCGCGGCGCGCCTCATCCAGCGCCAGCACATCCGACGAGAGCGGCGAGAGGCCCCGGCGCGCCAGAGCGGCGTCAAAAGCGGCAGGGTTTTCGCGGATCGCGCGGATATCGTGCATGGTATCACCTTTGGATTGCAGGTGCCCTTCTATGCAACATTGAGGGGGCGGGGTGAAGGGGGCACCGCGCGCCTTGGCAGAGGCCATCGCCTCTGCCATGCGAGACAGTGGCCACCGGATGCCGGGTGCCCCAAAGGCACCCGGCCAGCGCCCGCCCTTCGGGCGGCGGGCGCTTCGCACCCGCCAGGGCAGGCGCTGGCCTCTGGGGGCACAGGGGACCCGATTTGCCGGGCCAATGGCGCGCAGGGGCGGGGAAACGCGGTGCGTTTCCAGTTTCCGCCCCCTTTGGGATCACGCCCCCGCCACCTCATGCGGCTTGCCGTAAAGCCCGATATGTGCATCGCCCCAAGCCTTCAGCGCCATCAGCACCGGCTCCATGCTGCGCCCCAGCGGTGACAGCGCGTAATCCACCCGTGGCGGCACCTGCGCAAACACCGTGCGGGTGATCAGCCCATCCGCCTCCAGCTCCCGCAGCTGATTGGTCAACATGCGCGGCGTGACATTGGGGATCAGCCGGTGGATCTCGCCAAAGCGCAGCGTGCCCTTCAGCAATTGATAGAGGATGATCGACTTCCACTTGCCGTCGATCAACCCCACCGCCGCCTCCACCGCACAGCCGGGCGCGCAGTCAAAGCGGGAGTGGCGCAGCTTGGCCATCATGCTATCCTTTATGATAGTATAGGCTGATTTTGTGCATATTGCCTGCATCCGCGTGCAAGGGCAAGCTCGGCGCATGACACCCATCAGGAGGCCATCATGAAAGCCATCGGCTATACCCAACCCGGCAGCATCGACCGCGCGGGCGCCCTTCAAGACATCACCCTGCCGCGCCCGCAGCCCGGCCCGCATGACCTGCTGGTGAAGGTCGCCGCCGTCTCGGTCAACCCGGTCGATACCAAGGTGCGCCGCGCTGTCGCGCCGGATGCGGGCCAGTGGAAGGTGCTGGGCTGGGATGCGGTGGGGCAGGTGGAGGCCATGGGGGCCGAGGCCAAGGGCTTCGCCGCCGGGGATCGCGTTTGGTATGCGGGCTCCATCGCGCGGGCCGGGGCCAATGCCGAATATCATCTGGTGGATGCCCGCATCGCCGCCCTCGCTCCGCCCAGCCTCAGCGACCCGGAGGCCGCCGCCCTGCCGCTGACCGCCATCACCGCCTGGGAAATGCTGTTTCACCGGCTGGAGGTGGCGCGGCCCGTGCCGGGCGCGGCGCAGGCCATCCTCATCATCGGCGGGGCTGGCGGGGTCAGCTCCATCGCCGTGCAACTGGCGCGGCAATTGACCGGCCTGACCGTGATCGCCACCGCCTCGCGGCCCGAGACGACGGCCTGGGTGCAGGGCCTGGGCGCCCATCATGTGCTGGATCACGCCAAACCGCTTGCCGCCCAGGTGGCCGCCCTGGGCCTTGGCGCCCCCGCTTTCGTCTTTTCCACCACGCAAACCCATCAGCATCTGGCCGAGATCGCCGAGCTGATCGCGCCGCAGGGCCGCTTTGGCCTGATCGACGATCCCGATCAGCTGAACATCATGCCCTTCAAGCGCAAATCGGTGTCGATCCACTGGGAATCCATGTTCACCCGCCCGGTGTTCCAGACCGCCGACATGGCGGCGCAGGGCGCGCTGCTGGCCGAGGTGGCGGCGCTGGTCGAGGCGGGCCGGTTGCGCAGCACGCTGGCCGAACGCTTTGGCCCGATCACGGCGGCGAACCTCACCCGCGCCCATGCGCTGATCGAGACGGGCCGCGCCAGGGGCAAGATCGTGCTGGAGGGTTTTGCCTGAGCGCAGGCCCCAACCTGTTTGCGATCACAACCGGGTCACTCTGCGGCGGCGCCTTCGGGCGCCGCCTTGCGCTTGGCCCCTTGCATGGATAGGGTGCGCCACCAAATTGGGCCGAAATGCCCGTGAAAACCACCCCGGCCCGACCGGGAAGAACCCAAAGGACGCCCCATGTTCGTGACCCCCGCTTTTGCCCAGGCCGCCGGTGGCGCCGGTGCCGCCTCGGCCTTTGGCAGCTTTGTTCCGCTGATCCTGATCTTCGGCATCATGTATTTCCTGATGATCCGCCCGCAGCAGAAAAAGATGAAGGATCATCGCGCCATGGTCGATGCCCTGCGCCGCGGCGATCAGGTGCTGACGCAAGGCGGGCTGATCGCCAAGGTCGTGAAGGTGCATGACGATGGCGTGCTGGAGCTGGAAATCGCCCCGAATGTCGTGGTGAAAAGCCCGCGCGCAACCATCGCGCAGGTGATGAACAAGACCGAACCGGCTGCCTGATCGCCTGTTCCCCCGGGGGCCGCGCAGGCCCTCGATGGGCCTCCCGCGCCGCGCCCGATCTCGACGCCTGAACTGGATACGCCATGAGTGACACGCCCCTGTGGAAAACCCTGCTGATCTGGGCGCTCTGCGCGCTTGGTCTGGTGTTTGCCCTGCCCAATGCCTTTTATGACCGGGTAGAGCGGCATAATGACGCCGTGGCCGCGATCGAAAAGACCCGCGGCCCCGAGGTGGACGGGGTGAGGCCCGAGGGCACCGCCACGCCGGAACAGGCGGCGGATCGCGCGCTTTGGCCCGATTGGGCGCCCTCGGCCATCGTGCCGCTGGGGCTTGACCTGCGCGGCGGCGCGCATCTTCTGGCCGAGGTGCAGGTGGCCGATGTCTATGCCGCCCGCATCGACGGCATGTGGCCCGATGTGCGCGACGCCCTGCGCGATCTGCGCGACCAGATCGGCAATGTGCGCCGCCAGCCCTCGCCCGAGGGCGTGCTGCGCGTCGCCATCTCCAACCCCGCCGGGCTGGAGGCCGCCGTGGCCAAGGTGCGCAGCCTGGCCGCCCCCGTCACCACCCTGACCGGCATGGGGCAAAGCGACATCGAGGTCTCGACCGACAATGGCGAGATCGTGGTGCAACTGTCCGAGGCCGAGCGTCTGGCCACCGATCAGCGCACCTTGCAGCAAAGCCTTGAGATCATCCGTCGCCGGGTGGATGAGGTCGGCACCCGCGAACCCACCATCCAGCGCGTCGGCGATGACCGCATCCTCATTCAGGTGCCGGGCATCGGCTCGGCGGCCGAGCTGAAATCGCTGATCGGCACCACCGCCAAGCTGACCTTCAACCCGGTGGTGCGCGTCACCTCGGATGCCGGCGCCCGCCCCGGCCCGCGCGAGGCGCTGCTGCCCGCGCAGGATGATCCAAACACCTATTACATCGTCGAGAAGACCCCGGTGGTGACCGGCGAGGAGCTGACCAATGCGCAGCCCTCTTTCGATCAGAACAGCCGCCCCGCCGTCGAATTCCAGTTCGATCCGACCGGCGCGCGCAAATTCGGCGATTACACCGCCAACAACATCGGCAAACCCTTCGCCATCGTGCTGGATGATCAGGTGATCTCGGCCCCCGTCATCCAAAGCCATATCCCCGGCGGGCGCGGCATCATCACCGGGCAATTCACCGTCGAGGAAAGCACCGAGCTGGCCGTGCTCTTGCGCGCAGGCGCGCTGCCCGCCGAGATGACCTTCCTGGAAGAACGCACCATCGGCCCCGAACTGGGCGCCGATTCGGTGCGCGCGGGGCAGGTGGCGGCGGTGGTCGGCGCGGGCCTCGTGGCGCTTTACATGATCGCCTCTTACGGCCTGTTCGGCACCTTCACCGTCATCGCGCTGGCCATCAACATCGCGCTGATGTTCGCCATCCAGTCGCTGATCGGCGCCACGCTCACCCTGCCGGGCATTGCGGGCATCGTGCTGACCATGGGCATGGCGGTGGATGCGAACGTGCTGATCTATGAACGCATGCGCGAGGAACTCCGCGCCGGGCGCAGCCCGCGCGTCGCCATCCACGAGGGCTATGACAAGGCGTTGTCGGCCATCACCGATTCCAACGTGACCGGCATGCTGACCGCGCTGATCATGTTCTTTGTCGGCACCGGCCCGGTGCGCGGCTTTGCCGTCACCACCGCCATCGGCATCGTCACCTCGATGTTCACCGCCGTCTATGTCACGCGCGCGATCATCGCCATCTATATCGGGTGGCGTCGCCCGAAGACCATCATCGTCTGAGGAGGGGAAACCATGGCATTCCGTCTGAAACTGGTTCCCGAAAAGACCAATATCGACTTCTTCAAATGGCAATGGCTGACCTTTGGCGCCTCGATTGCCGCCGTTGTGATCTCCATTCTGGCCGTGGCGATCATGGGCCTGAACTTCGGGGTGGATTTCAAGGGCGGCACCACGATCCGCGTTGAAAGCACGCAGGCTGTGGATATCGCCACCTATCGCACCGCGCTGGACGAGCTGGGCCTGGGCGAGGTGGCCATCACCGAGGTCTTTGACCCTTCGTTCCGCGCCGATCAGCATGTGAAGATGCTGCGCATCGCCCCGCAGGAAGGCTATGAGGCGGTGACCCCGGAAACCATCGTCGAGGTGGAGCAGGCGGTGCTGAAGATCGACCCCGCCGCCACCTTCCCGTCTGTCGAATCGGTCGGGCCCAAGGTCTCGAACGAACTGATCTGGAAGGCGTTTCTGGCAGTGACGGCGGCCTCGGCGGGGATCTGGATCTATGTCTGGCTGCGCTTTGAATGGCAATTCGCCGTCGGTTGCGTGGCCGCGCTGATCCATGATGTGATCGTCACCGTCGGCGTCTTCGCCATCTTCCAGTTCAAGTTCGATCTGACCATCGTGGCGGCGCTGCTGACCATCCTTGGCTATTCGGTGAACGATACCGTGGTGATCTTTGACCGCCTGCGCGAGAACCTGCGCAAGTTCAAGGAGATGCCGCTGCGCGACCTGATGAACCTGACCACCAACGAGACGCTTTCGCGCACCATCATGACCATGACCACCACCGCGCTGGCGCTGACCGCGCTGGTGATCTTTGGCGGCGATGTGATCCGGGGCTTTGTCGGCGCCATGCTGTTTGGCGTGTTCATCGGTGCCTATTCGACGCTCTATGTGGCCAAGAACATCGTGCTGATGCTGGGTCTTGACCGCAGCAAGCACGAGGGCGAGCCGGGCGCGGATGCCGAAGTGGCGGAGGCCTGAGCCATGCGCCTGACCGAGATCGCCTTTGGCTCTGCCCAGCCGGTCGAAAGCTATGGTCCGGGGTTTTTCCGCATCGGCGGCAAGGTGCTGAACGGCGCCGTCATCATCACGCCAGAGGGGGCGGGGGCCTGGGGCGGGCTGGAGGATCTGGCCAGCCTGATCGCCCTGGCCGATCAGGCCGATGTGCTGTTCCTGGGCATGGGGGCCGAGATCGCCCACCCGCCGCGCGCCCTGCGCGAGGCGGTGGAGGCCACGGGGCTGGGGCTGGAAGTGATGTCCTCGCCCGCCGCCTGCCGCACCTATAACGTCCTGCTCAGCGAGGGGCGCCGCGTGGCGCTGGCGCTCCTTCCCGTATGATGCACCATGCCGCAGCGCCAATCCGCGCGGCATCGGATAAAGAGGGGCCATGGAACTGGTCGTGCAAGATCTGGCGGTGGCGCGGGGCGGCCTCTGCGTGCTGGAGGGCCTGGGCTTTGCCCTTGCCCCCGGCGCGGCGCTGATCCTGCGCGGCGCCAATGGCATCGGCAAGACCACCCTTCTGCGCACGCTGGCGGGCCTGCAACCCGGCCTGCGCGGCACCATCTCGGCGCCGCCCGAAAGCATCGCCTATGCCGCCCATGCCGATGGGCTGAAAGCCACGCTGACCGTCACCGAAAATCTGGCCTTCTGGGCCGCCGTGCATGGCACCTCTGGCGTCGAGGCAGCCCTGGCGCACATGAACCTCACCCTCCTGCGCGACCGCCGCGCCGCCAACCTCTCGGCCGGGCAAAAGCGGCGGCTGGGGCTGGCGCGGCTTCTGGTCTCCGGGCGGCCGATCTGGCTGCTGGATGAACCCACCGTCAGCCTCGATACGGCCTCGGTCGCGCTGTTCGGCGCGGTGGTGCGGGCGCATCTGGCGGCGGGTGGGGCGGCGGTGATCGCCACCCATATCGACCTCGGCCTGCCCGAGGCGCAACTGCTGGACCTCACCCCCTTCCGCGCCCGCGGCGAGGTGCAGGCCAGCCACGGCTTTGACGAGGCCTTCCTGTGATCGCGTTGCTGATCCGCGACCTGCGGCTGGCCTTGCGCGCCGGCGGAGGCTTTGGGCTTGGCCTCGCCTTCTTCCTGCTGCTTGCCGTGCTGATCCCCTTGGGCGTCGGCCCCGAGGGCGGCACCCTGGCGAAAATCGCGCCCGGCATCCTCTGGGTCGGGGCGCTGCTCGCCTGCCTGCTCAGCCTTGATCGCATCTTCGCGCTGGATTTCGAGGATGGCTCGCTTGACCTGCTGGCCACCGCGCCGATCCCGCTGGAGGGCGCGGTGGCGGTGAAGGCCTTGGCGCATTGGCTGGTGACCGGCCTGCCGCTGACACTCGCCGCGCCGCTGCTGGGGGTGCTGCTTCATCTGCCGGGGCAGGGCTATGGCTGGCTTCTGGCCTCGCTGGCGCTTGGCACGCCTGCGCTTTCCAGCATCGGCGCCTTTGGCGCGGCGCTGGTGGTGGGGGTGAAGCGCGGTGGCCTGCTGCTCTCGCTCCTCGTGCTGCCGCTTTATGTGCCAACGCTGATCTTCGGCGCCGAGGTGGTGAAACGCGGGGCTGCGGGCATGGATGTGGGCGTGCCGCTTGCCCTGCTGGCCGCCATCACGCTGGGCGCCATGGCGGCGCTGCCCTTCGCCTCGGCCTTAGCCCTTCGTATCAACCTGCGATAAGGGCCTTGCCCCGTCGCCCGCAAGGATTTAGCCAAGCCCCATGTCACTCTGGGAATATGCCAATCCAAAGAAGTTCAGCGAGACCGCTGCGCGCGTGCTGCCGGTGGTGGCGCCGCTGGCGGGGCTTTGTCTGGCGGTCGGCCTGATCTGGGGCTTTTTCTTCACGCCCGAGGATTACAAGCAGGGCGCGACCGTCAAGATCATCTTCCTGCATGTGCCCGCCGCCATGATGGCGATCAATGCCTGGATCATGATGCTGGTGGCCTCGCTGGTCTGGATCGTGCGGCGCCACCATGTTTCGGCGCTGGCGGCCAGGGCGGCGGCGCCGGTGGGCATGGTGTTCACCCTGATCGCGCTGGCGACCGGGGCCTTCTGGGGCCAGCCGATGTGGGGCACCTGGTGGGAATGGGACCCGCGCCTGACCTCGTTCCTCATCCTGCTGCTGTTCTACCTTGGCTATATCGCCCTGTGGCAGGCGGTCGAAGACCCCGACACCGCCGCCGATCTGACCGGCGTTCTCTGCGTCGTCGGTTCGGTCTTTGCGGTGCTGTCGCGCTATGCGGTGAAGTTCTGGAATCAGGGCCTGCATCAGGACAGCACCATCATGAAGGTCGGCGAGAAAGACCCGCTCGACCCCGCCTATTACTGGCCGCTGATCGTCTGCCTGATCGGCATTGTGGCGCTGTTCGTGGCGCTTGTGCTGCTGCGCACGGTGACGGAAATCCGTCTGCGGCGGCTGGCGGTGATCGAAGCGCGGGAGAAGCAGGAATGATGCCGGATCTGGGGAAATACGCTTTCGCGGTGCTGGCCTCCTATGGCGTCAGCCTGACGCTGCTGGCGGCGCTGGTCGGTTGGTCGGTCTGGCGTTACCGCGCGGTGAAGGCGGCGCTGGAAGCGGCGGAAGCACGGGTCAGGAAGGGCTGAAAGCATCATGGCAAACCGTATCCTGTTCTTTTTGCCCGTCGCGGTGATGGCGGGTTTCGTCGGGCTGATCGCCGGGCCGAAACTCTTGCAACTGGCGGGTTCGCCGGAATCCAATCAGGATCTGCCCTCTACCTTCATCGGGCGCCCCGCGCCGGTGCTGCCCGAAACCGGCCTGCCAGGCGTGCCGCTGCTGAAAGCCGCCGATCTGGCGGGGGGCCAAGTGACGGTGGTGAATTTCTGGGCGAGCTGGTGCCCGCCCTGCCGGGCCGAGCATCCGGTGCTGATGAAGATGGCCGCCGAGGGCATCCGCGTGGCGGGCATCAACATGATGGACAAGGATGCCGACGCCACCGCCTATCTGGCCGAGGAGGGCAACCCGTTCTTTGCCCTCGCCACCGATCCGCGCGGGCGCAACCGCATTGAATGGGGCGTCACCAACCCGCCCGAGACCTTCATCATCGGCAAGGATGGCAAGGTGCTGTTCAAGTTCATCGGCCCGCTGGTCGGCACCGATTACGAGCGCCGCTTCGTGCCTGCCTTGAAAGCGGCGCTGGAGTAAGGCCGCTGCTGGCCGGACCCCGCGCCCCTTCGGGCCGGGTCTGCACGGCGCGCGGCCGCAGGGCTGCCCCTCGCCTTGGCCTTGGCGCGATCACACCAGCGCGTAAAGCAGTGCCGCCATCGCGAAAAGCCCCAGCTCCACCTTGCCCGGCCCTTTGCGGATCGGGCGATGCTGGCGCTGGCGGTGCGGGTGGATGTCGACGATGTGGTGAAACGGGCTCGGCATGGCGGACCTCGGGGCAAAGGGGGCAGGGGGCGTTCGGATGCGGGGTGTCGTGCGGCACCGGGCAAGTGGCCCGGCACCTTTGCCCATCCTGCCGCCACCGGTTTAACGTCTGCCTAATGCCAGCGGCTGTTTGGCCGCGATTTCGGAAACAGGCTGTTGCCTGAAGCGGCGCCCCCCGCTGCGTTGGCCCATCCTGCCGACCCGACCCGCCGCCCGCCCGGCAGCCCTGTCACAGCGATGTCATCCCCGTGACGCTTTGTCTCTGGCCCCTGCCGCCCCACATGCTAGCATCACATCCAGCATCAGGAGGAATCGCCATGCCCAAACTCGTGCGGCTTTACATCGTCAATGTTGCCATCGGCTTTGCGCTGTCGGCGGTGTTTCTGGTGGCGATGGTCTGGCTCAATATCGCCAATCTGGGCCATCTGGTGCTGGAGACCCCCTCGGGCTGGATCGGCGCGCTGATGATGTTCGTCTCCAACGGGGTGATTTTCGCAGGCGCCCAGTTCGGCATTGCCGTGATGCGGCAGGCCGACCGCGACGAGGGCCCGCGCGGCGGCAGCAAGGTCCCGGCGCTGACGCCCATTCCGGTGCGCGTTGAGGCGCCGCGCGGCCCGCTGCACCGCCGCCGCTAAGTCCCTTCACCGCGAAATCCCCGACCCGAACCGAAAGGTTCGGGTTTTTTTGTGCCTTCTCAACCTGTTGCCGGAATTCCACGCTGGAGGAGTGACCCAGGGGAAGCCGAGGGAACCGGGGTGTTTTTGGCAGGATGCCGCCGCGTCCAGACCCCGAAACCAGCGATCCGCCGCCGCCATCCCGGCCCAAACTGGCCCTTCCCTTGTGCGTCCCTTGTGCGCCCCGACCCTCGCCCCAAGTCATGACCACAGCCCGGGCAATGTGCCTCGGGCGCCGTTTGCAAGTGAAAGGAAACGGATCATGACGCATCATCTTCGCCTTCTCGGTGTGTCCGGCCTTGCGCTGGTCCTGGCAGCGCCTGCCTTTGCGCAGGGCGAGTTGCTGGGCACCAAGGCCCTGAATGACCGTGTGGATGACATCGCCGAGGACGTGTCGGATGACATGGCCCGCTCGGAGGATGTGGCCCGCTTTGGTAACCCGGAATTCCGCCCCGGCCTGTCCGGCTCGGCCTCGCTCGGCTATTCGGGCAAGACCGGCAACAATGAAAGCCAGGAGTTTTCGGCCGGCGCCCGCATGCGCTATGCCTCCGGCCCCTGGGTGCAGAACGTCGCCATCGCGCTGGATTTCGCCGAGGACAATGACGAGAAAACCAAGGAAGACGTGCTGGGCGTCTATGATGCCAGCTATTTCTTCAACGACCGGCTCTATGCCTTCGCCCTTGGCCGGGTGGAGACCGACGGTCTGGCCTCGACGGCAGAGGACACCAAGACCGACGCCTTCCTCGGCTTCGGCCCTGGCTACCGGGTGGTGAATACCGATGACATGGCCTGGCGCGTGCAGGCCGGGATCGGTGTGAGCTATCTGAAAGACGGTCTGGACCAAAGCGAGACCGAGACCGGCTACATCGCCTCGTCGCGCTTCTTCTACAAGTTCAACGACAATGTCTTTGCCACCAATGACACCGATGTCCTGTATTCCGACACGGCGCTGCGGGTGAACAACGATCTGGGCGTGAACTTCAAGATGACCGACGCCTTCGCCACCCGCGTCAGCTATCTGACCGAGTATAACGAGGCCCGCGCGATCCGCACCGACAACAAGCTGGGCGTGTCGCTGGTGATGGGCTTCTGACAGGCCCGCAGCCCGCACTTTTTCATCGCGACTGGGGCAGGGAAACCTGCCCCTTTTTCATGGGGGGAAAGGGTGGCGGGCCCGCAGCAACCGTGGGTGACGGTGTTTTCCCGAGAGCCAGAGGTCTCAGGTGGGCGCCAGGTAACAAGACCAGGATCTTGCCAGAGCCAGCCCCCATGCGTTTGCTTATCGGCCACTGGAAAAGTGCCCCGCACGCGAGGAGCAGCACCCGCCACGTTCAGAGATAGGCGCCGCCGCAGGGCAGGGCAAGGGCGCATCGGCGGAGCTGCGATTTTTCGTCGAAAAATCGGCGGCGCGCGCTTGACCGATGTTCACCTTTTATTCATGCTGGCGGCATGATCAGCGCATCGCCTCTCCTCTTGCCCGGCCAGCGCCTTGCGCGCGGTGTGTGCCGGCATTTGCTCAGCCTGGGTTTCGTCACTGTCGAGGAGCTTGTGCCCGCGCCGGGCCTGCGCGTCGATGTGATGGCGCTTGGCCCCAAGGGCGAGATCTGGGTAGTGGAATGTAAATCCAGCCGCAGCGATTACACCGCCGACCGCAAATGGCAGGGCTATCTGGAATGGTGCGACCGGTTTTTCTGGGCGGTGGATGCCGCTTTCCCGGCCACGATCCTGCCCGAGGGCAGCGGCCTGATGGTCGCCGATGATTACGATGCCGAAATCCTGCGCATGGCGCCCGAAACCCCGCTGGCTGCGGCCCGGCGCAAGGTGGTGACGCGCAAATTCGCCAGCCATGCCGCGCTGCGCCTGCAAGCCCTGCGCGATCCCGCCGCCTTCGGGCGGGATGCGGCGCTGGTGGCGGGGCAGGGCTGAAAGGCTGGGGCGGAAAGACTGGGGCTGAACGCGAAGCCGGCGCCTCAGCGCCCCTTCTTGCCGCCGCGATCTTCTGCCATCAGCCGCGCGGCCTCGGCGGCGGCGCGCAGTTCCTCGGCAATTTCCTCCGCCTCATCGGGGTCGAAATCCAGCGGCAATTCAATGCCGCCCTCGGCCTCCACAAAGATTCGCACCATCCCCTGATCGGTCGGCCCGATCTGGATATTCGCCGCAATATCGCTTTGCTTGTTGATGCTCATGGCTTGCTCCTGCTGTGCCTGCCGGGCGTAGCGCTGAAAAAGCCGCAAGGCAAGCACGAGAGGGGCTTGCAATCCCCGGCGCAGGGGGCTACATCGCCGCCAGTGCCGACTTAGCTCAGTAGGTTAGAGCACCAGATTGTGGATCTGGGGGTCCCCCGTTCGAGCCGGGGAGTCGGTACCATCTTCAAAAAGCCTCGCGGTCACGCGGGGCTTTTTTGTTTTCGTTGCTTTGTGGCCCGTCTTGCGCAAGGTGGCACGATGACGGGCAGGGAGTGACCAGTGACACCGATTTCAAGCCATACCGGGTTGCGCGGCCTGGCTGCCAGCGCCGTGACGCTGGGCCATTTCACCGAGATTTTCGCCCCGCGCTGGTTTCCGCCCCATACCCATGTCGCGGTGGATTTCTTCTTTCTGCTCAGTGGCTTCATTCTGGCGCATGTCTATGGTGGCACCTTTGCGCAAAGCCTGCGGCTGCGCGACATGCTGTGCTTTCTGGTCCGGCGTCTGGCGCGAATCTACCCGCTGCATCTGGCCACCCTGCTGGCGATCCTGCTGATCCTGCGCTTTCGCATGACGCCCGAGGAGGCGGGGCAATTGCTGCCGCAACTCACGCTGACCCATGCCTGGGGCCTGTCAGAACGCTATGTGTTCAACGCGCCCAGCTGGTCGATCTCGGTGGAGTTCGGCGCCTATCTCGCCTTCCCGCTGCTGGCCTTCGTGCTGGCGCGGCGGGGGGGCTGGCTGGCGCTTCTGGCGCTCAGCCTCGCCGGGCTGGCGCTGGTGTGGCCCTTGGGCGCGGGCAGCCTTGATCTGCATGTCACCGGCTCGCGCCATGCCTGGCTGCGCGGTGTGGTGGCCTTTCCCTTGGGCATGGTGCTGGCGCAACTCGCGACCCAAGCCCCCCCGGCAGGCCGCGCCGGTCTGGCGCAAACCCTCGCGCTCGCAGGCTTCGCCGCCGTGCTGGTGCTTGGCGCGCCCGAGGCCCTGCTGCTTGCGCCCATGGCGCTGATGGTCTGGGCCACGGCGCAGGATCGCGGCTGGATCGCCCGCGCCATGGCCACCCGCCCGATGGTCTGGCTGGGCGAGATTTCCTACGGCATGTATCTCATTCAATGGGTTGTGATTCTCGTGCTGTACAACCTCATCCCGAAACTGGGCTTCCTGCCCGCCGCCGCGCTGCCCTGGGTCTCGGGCGCGCTGTTCTGGGCGGGGGTGCTGCTGGGCGCCACCCTCTCGGCCCGCTGGTTCGAGCCGGTCTTCACCCGATGGGCGCGCGCCTGCCGCCTGTCACGCAGCTGACTTGCGCCCGCCGCCCGGCGGGCTATGGTCGCCCCCCGACCTTCAGCCAAGGACTGCCCATGATTCCGGACACCGCCCGCCGCATCCCCCTGACCATCGCGCGCGAGATCGGCGCCCAGCCGGGGCAGGTGGTTTCGGCCATCGAGCTGCTGGATGGCGGCGCCACCGTCCCCTTCATCGCGCGCTACCGCAAGGAGGTGACGGGCGGTCTGGATGATACGCAATTGCGCAATCTGGCCGAACGCCTGACCTATCTGCGCGAGATGGAGGCGCGCCGTGCCGCGATCCTCGCCTCGATCACCGAACAGGGCAAGCTGACCGAGGATCTGTCCAAGGCCATTCTGGCGGCGGATACCAAGGCCACGCTGGAAGACATCTATCTGCCCTACAAGCCCAAGCGCCGCACCCGCGCGATGATTGCGCGCGAAAACGGCCTTGGCCCGCTGGCCGAAGCCATTCTGGCCGACCGCCGCGCCGATCCTGTCGCGCTGGCGGCGGGCTATCTCTCCGAGGCTGTGCCCGATACGAAAGCCGCCCTTGAAGGCGCGCGCGACATCGTGGCCGAGGGCCTGTCGGAAAACGCCGACCTGCTGGGCCGTCTGCGCGGCCATATGAAACAGGTGGCCGAGCTTTCCGCCACCGTCATCGCAGGCAAGGAGGTCGAAGGCGCCAAATTCTCCGACTATTTCGCCCATCGCGAGAAATGGGAAAACGCGCCCTCGCACCGCGTGCTGGCCATGCTGCGCGGCCGCAATGAGGGCTTTCTGAACCTCGACCTCGAAATCGACGCCGAGGCCCCGCGCGGCCAATCCCCCGCCGAGCGCATCTGCGGCGCGGCGCTGGAGGCTGGCAGCCCCGGCGCGGGCGATCAATGGCTGCGCGAGGTGGCCAGCTGGGCCTGGCGGGTCAAGCTGAAAACCTCGCTCACCCTCGATCTGATGGCCGATCTGCGCGACCGGGCCGAGGCCGAGGCGATCAACGTCTTTGCCCGCAATCTCAAGGATTTGCTGCTGGCGGCACCTGCGGGCGGCAAGGCCACCATGGGGCTTGATCCCGGCATCCGCACTGGCGTGAAGGTTGCGGTGATCGACGCCACCGGCAAGGTGCTGGGCACCGAGACCGTCTACCCGTTCCAGCCCAAGAACGACCTGCGCGGCGCGCAAGTCACCCTCGCACAGCTCATCGCCAAGCATGGGGTGAAGCTCATCGCCATCGGCAATGGCACCGCCTCGCGCGAGACCGAAA
>NZ_JAEULU010000287.1 GCF_016792925.1 Gemmobacter sp. | reverse complement strand
GGGAAGACCGCCACCACCCGGTCGACGCCGCGCGTGATGTCGGCCACCGAGAGAAAGGCAATCGCCTCGCCCGATTGCAGCGCCGAGGTGATCCGCCCCGCATCGAAACAGTCGAACCACGGCGGCGCCACCAGAGGCGTGGCCTTGTCATAGACCCGATAGGTCTCGGTCAGCAAAGCCTGGCTCAGCGGCGTGTGGAAACAGGCCCGGAACCGCAGCGGCGAGCTGTCGCTGTCGATCCCCTCCACATTCTCGGCCACGATGACCTCGGGCGCCTCGCCGATGATCGGCGTCAGGGCGATCTCCGCCCCGGTCTGGAAGGCCGCCGGTTTGTAAAAGGCGTAAAGCTGGGCATACCAGATGCCCAGACCCGCCAAAGCCGCCGCAATCACGATGCCACCCCCGACGATCTTGCCATTCAAAGCAACCCCTCCACCGAGGCGCCCGCCTCCGTCTGCACAAACGCATCGGCGCATTTCTTGGCCAGCGCGCGGACGCGGCCGATATAGGCCTGACGCTCGGTGACCGAGATCACCCCGCGCGCGTCCAGCAGGTTGAACAGATGGCTGGCCTTGATCGTCTGGTCATAGGCGGGATGCGCCATGATGATGCGCTTGCCGGTTTTCGGGTCTTCCGCCGGGAAATCCAGCAGGCGCTGGCATTCGGCCTCGGCATCCTCGAAATGGCGCAAGAGCATCTCGGTCGTGGCGCCATCAAAGTTGTGGCGCGAATATTCTTCCTCGGTCTGGCGGAAAATATCGCCATAGCTCAGCGGGATCGGGCTGTCGGGATCGTTGAAGGGCATCTCCATCACGTGATCAATGCCCAGCACATACATCGCCAGCCGCTCCAACCCATAGGTCAGCTCGCCGGAAACCGGGCGGCAATCATGGCCGCCGACCTGCTGGAAATAGGTGAACTGGCTCACCTCCATGCCGTCGCACCAGACCTCCCAGCCCAGACCCCAGGCGCCCAGCGTCGGGCTTTCCCAGTCATCCTCGACAAAGCGGATGTCATGCAGGCTGGTGTCGATGCCGATGGCCTGGAGGCTGCCCAGATAGAGATCTTGCAGATCGGGCGGGCTGGGTTTGATCAGCACCTGATACTGGTAATAATGCTGCAAACGGTTCGGGTTCTCGCCATAGCGCCCGTCGGTCGGGCGGCGCGAGGGCTGCACATAGGCCGCCGCCCAGGGCTTGTTGCCCAGGCTGCGCAGCGTGGTGGCCGGGTGAAAGGTGCCCGCGCCCACTTCCATGTCATAGGGCTGCAACACGGCACAGCCCTTGGCGCCCCAATAGGTCATCAGCCGCAGGATGATCTCCTGAAAGCTGCGGGGCGTGGTCACGGCAGAGGCGGTCATCGCGGGTCTCCTTGCGGATGGGCTGGCGGCGGCCCGCCATGCGACAGCATCGGGGCCAAAACATCGGGGGCCGAAACATCAGGGCCGGGCTTTTGGCTTTCCATAGGCAAGCCGCGTTCAGGCGTCAATGTGCCGTGCAGCCCTTCGCGCCGCCATTCCGGCGCGCAAAGCTCGCGCAACTGTCAGAGGCCCCGCCCCTTTCGCATTTGCAAGCAGCCCTGCCTGCGTGTAACGGAAGGGCCGACCATTGTGACGGGACCGTTATCTGATGAAGCAAGTGATCTGTGCCATGGCCCTGCTGGCCGCCCCGGCCCTGACGGCCAGCCTCGCGCCGCAGGCCGCCTCGGCCCAGGACAGCCGCCAGGCCACGGGCCAGCGCGCCGCGCAAGACAGCATCTGGCTCCAGATCGAGGCGCAGCCCTCGCTTGACATCGCGCAGGAACGCGCCCGCGCCTATGCCGCCCTGTTTCCCGATGTGGCGGGCTTTGACACCCGCGGCTGGTTCGCCATCGCGCTTGGCCCCTATGCCGACCGCGCCGCCGCCGAGGCCCGGCTGCGCCAGCTGAAGGATGAAGGGCTGGTGCCCGCCGACAGCTTCATCGCCTTTGGCCGCGATTACCGCGATGCCTTCTGGCCCGCCGCCGCGACCCCGGCCCCCGCAGCGCCGACCCCGCCCGCCCCTGCGGTGGAAGACCCGCTGCTCGCGCTCCCCGCCGAACCCGCGCCAGAGATGCTACCAGAGACGCTCCCCGAGCCAATCCCCGAAGCCGTTGCAGAACCCGCCCCCCCGGCCTTCCTCGAGGAAACCCCCGCCGAGGCCCGCGCCGCCGAGGCCGCGCTGGACCAGACCGCCCGCGAGAAACTGCAAACCGCGCTGCAATGGTTCGGCTTCTACGACGCCCGCGTCGATGGCGCCTTTGGCCCCGGCACCCGCAAAAGCATGGCGGCCTGGCAAGAGGCCAACGGGCTGGAACCGACCGGCACCCTCACCACCATGCAGCGCGAAACCCTGGTCGCCGCCTATGATCAGGCGCAAGCCGAACTGGGCCTCGCCACCGTCACCGAACCCGAGGCCGGGATCGAGATCACCCTGCCCACCGCCATGGTCGAATTCGACCATTTCGAGCCGCCCTTCGTGCATTACCGCGAAAAGAACGCCTCCGGCGTCAAGGTCATCCTGATCTCGCAACCGGGCGATCAATCCACGCTTTACGGCCTCTATGACGTGCTGCAAACGCTGGAAATCGTGCCACTTTCGGGCGAACGCACCCGCTCGGAACGCAGCTTCACCATTGACGGGCGGTCAGAGAAACTGGCCAGCCACGCCTATGCCGAACTGTCGAAAGGGCTGGTGAAAGGCTATATCCTCAGCTGGAACCCGGCCGAGGAGGAACGGATGACCCGCGTGCTGGCGGCCATGCAATCCAGCTTCCGCTCGCTGGGCGACAAGGCGCTGGATCCCGGCCTCGTGCCGCTCTCGGATGAGGGGCGCAAGGGCCTGCTGTCGGGGCTGGAAGTGCGCCGCCCGGCCCTGTCGCGCTCGGGCTTCTATGTCGATGCCAGCGGCACCGTCGCCACCGTGACCGAGGCGGTGGAGGGCTGCAACCGCATCACCCTCGACCTGCGCACCGATGCCACCGTGATCTCCACCGATGCGGGCACCGGCCTTGCGCTGCTGAAACCCGCCAAACCGCTGGCGCCCCCCGCCGTGGCGCAACTCCTCTCCGGCCCCGCGCGCGAAGGGCAGGAAATCGCGGTGTCCGGCTATAGCTATGAGGACAAACTGCCCGCCCCCACGCTCACCTTCGGCGCGCTGGAAGAGATGAAGGGCCTGAACGGCGAAACCGGCGTGGCGCGGCTCAGCCTCGACGCGCTGCCCGGCGATGCCGGCGGCCCGGTGCTGGATGGCGCAGGCACGGTGATCGGCATGCTCTTGCCCCGCGACGTGACCGGCGCACGCAAACTGCCCGACAGCGTGTCCTACGCCCTGCAAGCCGCCACCCTCGCCCCGCGCCTGACCGATGCCGGCCTCACCCCGCAAGCCTCCCCCCGCTCCGGCGCGCTGGCCCCCGAAGACCTCAACCGCCTGGCCGAGGGCATGACGGTGCTGGTCTCCTGCTGGTAAGACAGCACCTGTGACCCACACCAGAAAGGGGGCGCTCGCGCCCCCTCTTTGCTGCGCAAATTCACCCCCTGAGGATATTTGAGCCAAGATGAAAGTGAGGCCTGCGCCTTCATCTTGGCCCAAATATCCTCGGGGGGAGCGCCAAAGGCGCGTGGGGGGCAGACAGCCCCCCGCCTGTCCTGTCAGCCGCGCCAGAAGCGGGGCATCAGCACCACCAGAAAGGCCAGCAGCGACAAGCGCCCCAGCAGCATGGCCAGCGTCATGATCCAGATCGCCGCCTCGGGAAAGGCGCCATAGGTGCCGGTGGCGGCCACGCCCGGGCCAATGCCATAGCCGATATTGCCGATCGAGGACCAGATCGAGAACACCGCCGTCTGCATGTCGATCCCGGTCAGCGTCAGCCCCACGCTCAGCACGCCGATGATCAGGATATAGCTGCATACGAACATCATCACGCCGTTCAGCGCCTCCGGGTCCACCGTGCGCCCGGCATAGCGCACCGGCTCCACCCGGTTCGGCATGCCGATCTGGCGCAGCTGCGCTCGCACCGCCGCCATGGTGATCTGCACCCGGAACACCGTCAGCGCCCCGGAAGACGAGCCCGAGCAGCCGCCGATCACCCCGATGACAAAGGTGACCACCAGCACAAATCCGCCCGGCGCCGCGTAATCGCCGCTGAAGAAGCCCGTCCCCGTCATCACCGAGACCACGTTGAACAGCGTCACGCGGAACACCGGCTCGGGCGCGCCGCCATGCACCCAAAGCCGCCAGAAGGTCAGCAGCAGCGCCACTGCCAGCATCCATTTCAGGTAAGACCGCACCTGCGCATCCTGCCACAGCGCCTCTTGCCGCCCGGTCAGCATCTGCACATAGCGGATATAGGGGATGGCCGCGACCGTCATGAAGAACGCCCCGGCATATTCCCCCGCCCCCGCATAGGTGTTGAACGAGGCATCCTGCGGCGAGAACCCGCCTGTGGCGATGGTGGCAAAGGCATGCACCACCGCATCCAGCGCGCTCATCCCCAGTGCCTTGTAGGTGATCAGGCAGGCCAGCGTCAGCCCGGCATAGACCCCCAGCAGCGACAGCGCGATGTCGCGCGCCCGTGGCAGCACCTTGCCGAATGTGTCGAATCCTTCGGTCTTGAAGAACTGCATCCCGCCCACCTGCATCACCGGCAGGAAGATCATGGCGATGAAGGCGATCCCCAAGCCCCCCAGCCAATTGAGCATCCCGCGCCACAGGTTCATCCCCTCCGGCAGGTCGCTGAGGCCCACAATGACGGTCGAGCCGGTGGTGGTGATGCCCGAGACCGTCTCGAAATAGGCCCGCGTGAAATCCAGCCCCGGCGCGCCCAGCATCAGCGGCAGCACCGCAAAGCCCGGCAGCACCACCCAGATGCCCAGCGTCAGCAGAAAGGCCGCGCGCAGGTCAAAGCCGCGCTTCAGGCTTCCGGCGGTGGCCAGCGTCACCAGCCCGCCCAGGCCCGCCGTGATCAGCGCCGCTTGCAGCATGGCACCCGCATTGCCATTGCCCATCGCCTGATCCAGCGCCGCCGGCAGCAGCATCAAGCCACCCAGCAGCAGGACCAGACGACCAAGGATATTTGCAACGGGCGCGAGCGATACCATGGCGCGACCTTTCCCCGCCTTCGCCCGCCCTGTCAACCGGCCTCCCGCACCAGCCCCCCCTTGCACCGCCTTATCACTTCCATTATTCCAGAAGCATGGAATCAACACAAGCCCTCGCCGCCTTTGGCGCCCTGTCGCAAGAGACCCGCCTTGCCGCCCTGCGCCTGCTGATCGCCGCCGGGCCGCAGGGCCTTGCAGCGGGGCAGTTGGCCACGCAACTGGCCGTTCCCGCCAATACGTTGTCGGCGCATCTGAACACGCTCAGTCAGGCGGGCCTTGTCACCAGCCACCGCGACGGGCGCCGCGTGATCTACACCGCCCGAACCGAGACCATGGCTGCCCTCATCGCCTATCTGACCCGCGATTGCTGCGGCGGCGCGCCAAACCTGTGCTTCACCGCCCCTTTCGGCACGGACCAGCCATGACCCTCCGCCTGCGGCCCATCCTCGCCGAGGCTCTGGGCACCGCCGCCCTCACCGCCACCGTCATCGGCTCCGGCATCATGGCCGATACGCTCTCGCCCGATGATGGCGTGGCGCTGCTGGGCAATACGCTGGCGACGGCGGCGATGCTGTATCTGCTGATCACCACCCTTGGCCCGGTCTCGGGGGCGCAGTTCAACCCGGTGGTCAGTCTGGTCTGCCTGCTGCGCCACCACCTGACGCTGCCGCTGTTCGGGGCCTATCTGCTGGCGCAGATCGCAGGCGGCCTGTCCGGGGTGGCGCTGGCCCATGCCATGTTCGACCTGCCGCTCTGGCAACACGGCCTCACCCCGCGCCATGGCCCCGGCCAATGGCTGTCCGAAGGGGTGGCGAGTTTCGGCCTCATCGCCACCATCCTCGCCGGCCAAAGCACCCGCGGCAACACCGCGGCCCTTGTCGCCGCCTATATCGCCGCCGCCTATTGGTTCACCGCCTCCACCAGCTTTGCCAACCCCGCCGTGACGCTGGCCCGCGCCTTCACCGGCACGTTTTCCGGCATCCGGCTGGCCGATACGCCCGCTTTCGCGCTGGCCCAGATCGCAGGCGCGCTGCTGGCGGCATTCCTCCTCCCTTGGCTGCTGGAAAGGCCCCGCCAATGATCGTCATCCATCACAACCCCGATTGCGGCACCTCGCGCAATGTTCTTTCCATCCTGCTGGCGGCGGGCGAGCAGCCGGTCATCCTCGATTACCTCTCGGAGGGTTGGACCCGGTCGCAACTGCTCGGCCTGTTCGCCGCCGCCGGGTTGACCCCGCGTCAGGCCCTGCGCCGCACGAAATCCCCGGCCGAGGCGCTGGGCCTGCTGGAGGCCGATGATGAGACCATCCTGCAAGCCATGCTGCTGCACCCGGTCCTCGTCAATCGCCCGATTGTCTGCACCCCCAAAGGTGTGCGCCTGTGCCGCCCCTCCGAGCAGGTGCTGGACCTGCTGGACCGCCTGCCCCCCGGCCCGCTGTTCAAGGAGGATGGCGAAATGCTGATCGACGCCGGGGGCCGCCGTCTTGGCTGATGCCCTCAGAAGGGGGCGCGCGCCCTACCGCTGCACCGCCCCCGCCAGCCGCGCCACCAGCGCCGCAGTCAGCCGGAAATGCCCGGTGATCTGCCACTCGAACAGCCGGTCCTCCACCCGCGCCCCCGCGCCGACATTATGCACGATCAAGGGCCGCAGCCCGTCGCCGCTCGAGCGGTTGGTCACGATCATCACATGGGTCTGACCATCGGGAAACAGCGCGGTGACAATATCCCCCGCCGAATAATCGCGCGCCTCGGCACTCACCGGCAGCGCGGCGCCCGCGCGGGTCAGAAACACCTCCAGATTGGGCACCCGGCGGTGGTCGATATTGCGGTCGGTCTTTTTCAGCCCCCAGCGTTTCGGATATTTGGCAAAGGCCGCGCGCATATCCTCATGCACCGCCTGTTGCAGATCAATCCCGAGGCCATCGCGCAGCGCCCGGATCAGCACATCGGTGCAAACGCCCCGGTCACGCGGCACATCCCCGCCGGGATAACTCAACTGCACATAGGCCGGATCATAGCTGAGCGTCACCCCCACCTGAGCCTCCGCCGCCCGCACCAGCGCCCCCGCCTCCGGCCCCATGGCCCCCCAGGGCGCCGCCTCCGGCACCGAGGGCGCGCGCAGCCCATTCCCCAAAACCTGCGCCCCCAACCGCGCCTGCTGCGGATAGATCCCCGCCAGCACCACGCCCGCCAAAAGCACCAAACCCATCACCCGCCACATGGAAAGCTCCCCTGAAAGCGTCAGCCTAATACCTTGCCGTCCAACACGCCACCCGGAGCAGGCCGACCACCATTTCCCCGCCCTTGGTTGCGATGTCAGCGCAGGCACCAGTTGCTCCGGCTTCCCGGCCTCGTCTATGCCGCCCTGTTCCGCCCCGGCGCGGATGGCACGGTGCGCGAGGAAGGTGGCATCGACCCCGCGATTTCCGCTGCCCTCTCCAAACTCCTCACCAAATGACAAAGGCCGCCCGGTGGGGCGGCCTTTTCGTTCAAACCCGGTCCAGCCCGCGTTTCAGATCGGCGATCAGGTCGCCCGCGTCCTCCAAGCCGACCGACAGCCGGATCAGCCCCGGCGTGATGCCAAGGCTGGCCTTCTGCGCCTCGGGCAGGCGCTGGTGAGTGGTCGTCGCCGGGTGGGTGGCAATGGATTTCGCATCACCCAGATTGTTGGAAATCTTGATGATCTCCAAGGCATTGATCGCGCGGAACGCCGCTTCCTTGCCACCCTTCACCTCAAAGGCCACCATGGTGCCACCCACGCCCATCTGCGCCATGGCCAGATCATGCTGCGGATGGCTGGCCAGCCCCGGGAAGATCACCTTCGACAGCCGGTCATCCGCCGCCAGCGCGGTTGCGACCGTCAAGGCACTCTCGGCCATCGCCCGGCAGCGCAGGTCCAGCGTCGCCATGCCGTTCAGCATGATCCAGGCGGTGAACGGGCTCATCGAGCCGCCCGTGTGCTTCATATAGGGCTCAACCACCTTGCGGATGAACTCTTGCGTGCCGCAGATCACGCCCCCCAGCGCGCGGCCCTGCCCGTCGATATGCTTGGTGGTGGAATACACCACCACATCCGCGCCCAGATCGACCGCCCGGCTGAAGATCGGGGTCGAGAACACATTGTCCACCACCACCAAGGCCCCCGCCGCATGGGCGATCTCCGACACAGCGGCAATATCCACCAATTCCAGCGTCGGGTTCGACATGCTTTCAAAGAACACCGCCTTGGTGACCCCCGGCCGCATCGCCGCCCGCCATTGATCCAGATCGGCGCCATCAACGAACGTCACCTCGACGCCATAGCGCCCAAGGATCTCCTCCAGAATATACAGGCAAGAGCCGAACAGCGCCCGCGCCGACACCACATGATCCCCGGCCCGCAGCATCGAGACCAGCGCGCCATTCACCGCCGCCATGCCGCTGGCGGTGGCAAAGGCATCCTCGGTGCCCTCCAGCGCCGCGATGCGCTCCTCGAACATCCGGGTCGTGGGGTTGCCGTAACGGGCATAGATGAACTCATCGCCCTCGGTCTTGACGAAGCGCGCCTCCGCCGCCTCGGCGGTGGGATAGACAAACCCTTGGGTCAGGAAGATCGCCTCGGCCATCTCGCCATATTGGCTGCGGCGGCTGCCCTCATGCACCAGCGTGGTGCGCGTCTTCCAATCCTTGCTCATCTTCGCCTCCGGCCCATCCGGCCATGAAAAAACCCCGAAAACCAAAAGGTTCCGGGGTTGATCCCTCACCTTTTTAGCGGTTTGTTTAACGTGGCCCGCAATCCGGTCTCAAAGCGCCACGGCAAGGGGTTTACGCCTGCCACCGGCCAAGGTCAACATGCCGCGCAACAGGGAGGCCGTGATGATCACCGAAATCGAGGCGTATTTCGCCAAGGGCTGTGGCCGCTGCCCGCGCTTCGCCACGCCGGACTGTTCGGCGCTCAGATGGGCCGAGGGGCTGGCGGCCCTGCGCGCGCTTTGCCTTGGCGCCGGGCTGACCGAGACGGTGAAATGGGGCCAGCCCTGCTATACCCATGCCGGGCGCAATATCGCCATTCTGGGCGCCTTTCGCGGCGATTTCCGCCTGACCCTGTTCGACGCCGCCCGGCTGAGCGCGCCCGAGGGCCTGCTGACCCGGCAAGGCCCGAACAGCCAGACGCCCGACGCGATCCGCTTCACCGCCGCGGATCAGGTGCAGGCCCACGCCGCGGCGATCACGGCGCTGCTGGTCCAATCGCAACGCCTTGGCAAGGCAGAGCCCCGCGCCCCTGCCGCATTTGATCTGCCCGAGGCGCTGCGCATGGCGCTGGCGCAAGACCCCGCGCTGGCCGAGGCCTTCCAGCGCCTGACGCCGGGCCGCCAGCGCAGCCATGCCCTGCATGTCGGCAGCGCCAAGGCCCTTGCCACCCAACAGGCCCGCATCGCCAAACTGCGCCCGCGCATTCTGGCCGGCAAAGGCGCAACCGAAGCGTAAGACCCCGATTTTTCGCAGAAAAATCGCGCAGGCCTCAGCGGCGCACAAAGGCCGCCAAGATCAGCGCCTGCCCCAGCCAATAGGCCGGCCACAGCGCATAAGAAAGCCCCAGCGCCAGCTCTGGCCCGGCGCGAAACAGCGCCAGCGCCAGCATCAGGTCCGAGGCCACGAAGCTCGCCGCCCCCGCCCAAAGCAGGCGCGAGCGATGCGCCGCCGCACAGCCCGCCATCCCGCAGATCACCCCCACATAGGCCCGCACCGGCCACAGCAGCGCGCCGGTATGGGGCGCCAGCCAGATTTCGGTCGAGGCCGCCAGCGCAGCCAGACCCAGCATCACCCAAAGCGGCGGGCGGCGCAGGCCAAACCCCGCCGCATAGGCCAGATGCCCGGCGGCAAAAGCGCCCATCCCGGCCAGAAAGGCCGCCTCGCCGGGACGCGAGAGCCAGAAATCGCCCAGCGCCCCGAGCGCCAGCCCCAGCACGATCAGCCTTGGCGCGCCCCCCAGCGCCCCCGCCAGCGCAAGCAGCGCCACCGCCATGGTTTTCACCGCACTGCCCGCCAGCGGCAGCGGCGCGACGCCCACAAAAGCCAGCTCATAGCCCAGCGCACACAGTGCCGAGATCCCGATCAGCCCCAAAACCAGCGCCCGCATCCCCTGCCCTCCCCGGCTCTCTCGCCCCGGCTCTCTCGACAGACTGCCCCCAAGCCCCGGGCTGCGTCACGCGAAACGCTGCGTCGCGGACCATTCATGAACACGCATTCATAATGGTGCTACATTCCCGAATGATCGGTCACAAATTCGCCCGCGCCCCCCCCGATTTTTCGACGAAAAATCGCCCGTCCTCCCCGTTGCGCCCCGGCGGGAAAGCGCGATACTGGCCCCGGTTGCCGAAGGCCCGGCTCAAAAGGATCGCCAATGCCCCGCCCGTTCCGCCGCGCCCTGCCCCTGCCGCCGATGGCGCTGTTCGCGCTGGCCGCGCTTACGCCCTTTGGGCTGCTCACGCTTGGCATCTGGGCGGGCGGGCTTTGGGTCTTGCCGGGGCTCCTGTATATGGCCCTCCTCACCGCCTGTCTGGATCACCTGATCCGCCTCACCGCCCCCGACGCGCCCGAGGGGGCCGAGTTTCCCGCCGCCGATGCCCTGCTGATCGCCATCGGCCTTGGCCATCTCCTGCTGTTCCCGCTTGCCATCTGGGCCATTGCGGGCGAGAGCGGCCTCTCCCCTGCGGCCCGCGTGATCCTGTTTCTGGGCGCGGGCCAGATCTTCGGCCAGATCTCCAACCCCGCCGCGCATGAGCTGATCCATCGCGGCCAGCGCGGCCTTTATCGCTTGGGCGTCGCGCTCTATGCCACGATGCTGAACGCCCATCACGCTTCGGCGCATCGGCTGGTGCATCACCGCCATGTCGCCACGCCGCTCGACCCCAATTCGGCCCGCGCGGGCGAGAGCTTTTATCGCTTTCTGCCGCGTGCCTATCTCGGCTCGTTCCGCGCCGGTTTCGCCGCCGAATCCGAGATGCTGGCCCGCAAAGCCCCCCATAGCGCAAATGGCTTGCATCCCTATGCCCTCTACCTGCCAGCCCAAGCCGCCGCCCTCGCCTTCGGCTATGCGCTGGCCGGTTGGGCCGGGCTGGCGGTCTGGGTGGCGCTGGCCCTCTATGCCACGGCGCAGCTCATGCTGTCGGATTACGTCCAGCATTATGGCCTCAGCCGCGCCCAAACCCCCGATGGCCGCTATGAGCCCGTGGGGGATCGCCACAGCTGGAACGCGCCGCACTGGTTTTCTTCCGGCCTCATGCTCAACGCACCGCGCCATTCCGATCACCACGCCCATCCCGCCCGCCCCTACCCCGCGCTGCGCCTGCCCGAGCCGGAGGCCGCGCCCTGGCTGCCCTGGTCGCTTCCCGTCGCCTCGGCGGTGGCGCTGGTGCCGCCGCTCTGGCACCGCCGGATGAAACACCGCCTCTCCCGCTGGACCTCGCCCCCCGCTTCGCGCTAGGATTGTCAAAGCCGTTCCAAGAGTAGCCCGATGACCGATCTGTCCTGCCCGCAATGCGGCACCGCACAGGCGCCCCGCTTCCGGGCAGCCAAGATGGTCACCTGCCCCTCCTGCGGCACCACGCTGTTTCTGGAAGATGCGGCCGTGCGGCTGGCAGGCGATCAGGGCGTGCTGCACGAACTGCCCGCGCCGGTCCGTCTGGGCGAAGAGTTCCGCCACGGCCCCATCCGCCTGACGCCCCTTGGCTTTCTGCGCTACGATTACGGCCCCGGCACCTGGGACGAATTCTGGTGCATCGACCCCAAGGGCGCGGGCATCTGGCTGTCGGTGGATGAGGGCGAGATGGTGCTGCAAGCCCCGATCCCACAGATCAACGCCCCCAAAACCTCGCCGCATCTGCGCTTGGGCCACCAGATCAGCTTTCAGGGGCTGGATTGGACCATCACCGAAATCGGCACAGCCAAGCTGATCGGCTGGCGCGGCGAATTGCCCTTCGCCGCATATCTCAACGCCCAACACAGCTATCTGAATTGCAGCCGCGGCAACCGCCTGCTCTCCGCCGAACTCTGGCCACGGGAAGATGGCACGCAGGGCAGCCATTGGTCGCTCGGCCAATGGCTCGACCCCTATGACATCCGCAAAAGGACAGGCGCATGAGCCGCGAGACCCTTCGCGCCATCCAATGCCCCGCCTGCGGCGCAGGCCTTGACGTGCTGGGCGGTGGCCGCGTCGCCGTCATGGTCTGCCCCTATTGCACCACCGAACTGGACGCGGTGCAAAACTTCGCCGCCTTGCGCAAATTCGACGGGCTGACCCGCCCCAACACCCCCTTCCGCCTCGGCATGGAGGGCGAGATCGCGGGCATCCGCCACCAGATCATCGGCATTCTGGGTCAGGTGGAGCGCTGGAAGGGTCGCGAATGGCACTGGGCCGAACATCTGCTTTATTCCGAAACCCATGGCTATTCCTGGCTCTCGCTGGAGGATGGCCATTGCCTCTGGTCGCGCCGCATCCGCTGGTCGCTGCCCGAACAGCTGTTCCGCCCCAGCTATGTGAACCAACAGGAACACCGCCCCCATTTCCGCGCCGAGGGGCGCACATGGCATTACCTTGAAAGCACCAGCCAGACCGCCGATTATGTCGAGGGCAGCTTTACCTGGGTGCCGAAACTGGGCGATCTGACCACCTCGCTCAGCTATCTCGCCGATGGCGAGATCCTGACGGTCGAGGCAGGCGCCTCGGAAACCGAACAGACCCTCACCCGCTGGCTGCCCCGCGCCGAGGTCGCCAAAACCTTCGGCATCGCCGAAAGCGACCTGCCGCGCCCGCAGGGCCGCCACCCCGCCGAACCCCTGCCGCAAGGCGATGACCGCTTCGCCCTCACCACCGCAGGCAGCTGCGCCGCGGCCCTGCTGCTGCTGATCGGCGGGCTGAACGCACAAACCCATGTCCTGCTGCCCCGCCAGCCATTCCCGCTCTCCACCCTGCCCCGAACCATTGACCTGCCCGTCACCCAGGCAAACCGCCTGATGGGCATTCACCTCGATAGCAATGTCGAAAACGGCTGGCATGGCTTCGACCTTGAACTGGAAGACCCCGAGGGCAACCTGGTCTTTGAACGCGAGGCTGGCACCAGCTATTACCATGGCCGCGAAGATGGCGAATACTGGACCGAGGGCGACCGCAGCGCCCATGTGACCCTGCGCCCCGCACAGACGGGCACCTATCGCCTGACCGTCGCCAATGGCGGCAGCGAGATGGAACCGGGCGAGGCAGGCCAACCCGCAACCGAGGTCACCCTGCGCGTGGTCGAGGGCGAATACAGCCTGTCCTGGATTCTCCTCGGCCTTGTCGGCCTGCTGGGCCTCGGCGCGGCAGGCCCGCTGCGCCGCTGGATCGCCCGCAAAACCCGCCTGCGCCATGGCGACTGGGACGAGGAGTAAACCATGACCCCCTTCCGCCTCGTCTTTCTGGCCGGTTGCACCGCCACCCTGCTCGGCTCGGGCTGGCTGGCCTATAGCGGCGTCTGGGGCGAAGATGCCCAGACCCGCGCCGCCATCGGCTCGGTCCGCGCCGGCAGCGGCGGCAACAGCTTTGGCAATTCAAGCGTCAAATAACCACGAAACCCATCACAAGGGAGAGGCCCATGGGCATGATCGCAGGCATTCAACTGGCCGAGGTGCTGGCCACCATCGTCTATACCCTGCTCGGGCTGGGACTGTTCGGCTTTTGCTGGTATCTCATCACCCGGGTCGCGCCCTTCTCGGTGGTGAAAGAGATCGAGCATGACCAGAACTCCGCCCTCGCCATCCTGATCGGCGCGCTGTTCATCTCCATCGCCATCATCATCGCCGCCGTGATCATCTCGGGATGATCCCTGCCCAACCGCCTGCCCCACCGCCTGCGCAACCGGACCCGCGCCTCGCGCGCCAGCGCGAAGTCTGGCTGCTGGCCGCCACGCTGCTGGTGGCCGTGGCCGGGCTGATCTACGAGCTGATCGCCGCCACGCTGTCCAGCTATCTGCTGGGCGACAGCGTGCGGCAATTCTCGCTGGTCATCGGGGTGTTTCTGGCCTCGATGGGCTTGGGGGCGTGGCTCTCGCGCTTTGTCGGCAATGCTCTGGGCGGCTTTGTCTGGGCGCAGATCGGGCTGGGGGTGCTGGGCGGCTTCATGGCGCCGCTTTTATATGTCAGCTATGCCGCCATCGGTGTGGTGGAAGGCCCGCTTTACGCCGCCCTCATCGCCGTGGGGGCGCTGTCGGGAATGGAAATTCCGCTGATTGCGCGGGTGCTGAAAGACATTGGCGCGCCGGAGTTTCGCTTCGAGAATGTGCTGTCGGTCGATTACATCGGCGCGCTGGTCGCCTCCATCCTGTTCCCCACGCTCATTCTGCCGCATCTCGGGCTGATGGCCGCCAGCCTCGCCTTCGGGGTGATGAACCTGCTGGTGGCGGGGCTCTCGCTCTGGATCTTCCGGGCCGAGGCCCCCCGCGCCGCGCGGCCCGTCTGGGCGGTGGCGCTGCTGGCGGCCTGTCTGGCGCTTTGGCAATCGGAACGCATGGTCAGCGCCGCCGAGGCGCAGCTTTACGAGGATGACATCATCCTGACCGAGCAAAGCCCCTGGCAGCAGATCACCGTCACCCGCTTCCGCGACCGGGTGCGCCTGTTCCTCGACGGCTCGATCCAGTTCGATACGATGGACGAATACCGCTATCACGAGGCGCTGGTGCATCCCGCCATGGGGCTGGTCGACCGCCCCCGGCGGGTGCTGATCCTGGGCGGCGGCGATGGCATGGCCGCGCGCGAGGTGCTGCGCCACGCCGCGCCTGTCGAAACTGTCCAGCCCGTTACAGTTTCG
>NZ_JAEULU010000258.1 GCF_016792925.1 Gemmobacter sp. | reverse complement strand
CTTGAATGCCCCTATTGCGGCGTCAAAGCCGAAGAAACCGAACTGGCACCGGGCGGTGAGGCCCATCTGAAACGCTTCGGCCCCGGTTCGACCGGCGAAGAGTTCGAGGCCTATATGTTCGCCCGCAAGAACCCCAAGGGCGTGCATTTTGAACGCTGGCGCCATGCCTATGGCTGCGGCAAGTGGTTCCTGGCGGCGCGTTGCACCGCCACGCTGGAGGTGTTTGGCACCTATCCGGCCCAAACTACCGAGCCGCCCGCCGAAATCGTCGACAAGATCAAGGCCAAACGGCCCGACTGGAAGGGTTACAAATGAGCACCCGTCTTTCCAAAGGCGGTCGCCTGATCGACCGCACTGCCGCCTGCGAATTCACCTTCAACGGCAAGCGCCTGAAGGGCTACAAGGGCGATACCCTTGCCGCGGCGCTTTTGGCCAATGACCAGATGCTGCTGGGGCGTTCGTTCAAGTATCACCGCCCGCGCGGGTTGGTCGCCTCGGGCGCCGAAGAGCCGAACGCGCTGGTGAACATGGGCGAGGGCGGCCGGTTCGAGCCGAACCAGCGCGTCACCACGACCGAGCTGTTCGACGGCCTGACCTGCACCAGCCAGAACCACTGGCCGAGCCTTGAATTCGACGTGGGCGTGGTGAACAACTATGCCGCGCGTTTCCTGCCTGCGGGCTTCTATTACAAGACCTTCATCCATCCGCGCTTTGCCTGGAAACATGTGTTCGAGCCGATCGTGCGCCAGTCGGCGGGCCTTGGCAAAGTGCCGAAGGAACGCGATGCCGACCGTTACGAGCAGGCCTATGGCTTCTGCGACGTGCTGGTGGTGGGCGGCGGCATCGCCGGTCTGCAAGCGGCGCTGACCGCTGGCCGGGCGGGCAAGAAGGTCTGGCTGCTGGAACAGACGGCCCATTGGGGCGGCCGCGCGGTGGTGGATGGCGTCGAAATCGACGGCCAACCCGCCGAGGTCTGGGTGAAGACTGCCCTGCAAGCCCTTGAACGCATGGAGAATGTGACGCTCCGCGCCCGCTGCATGGCGGCAGGCTCCTATGACCATGGCTATGTGCTGTGCGACGAGAAAGTGGCCGATCACACCCCCGGCGACGGGCGCCCGCGCCACCGCCTGTGGCGGCTGCGCGCCGGTCAGGTGATCGCCGCCACAGGCGCCATCGAGCGTCCCTTGTCCTTCGCGGGCACTGATCTTCCCGGCGTCATGCTGGCCGCTGCGGTGCGCGATTACGTCATCAACTGGGCCGTGGCGCCGGGTGACCGCACCGTGGTCGTGACCAATAATGACGACGCCTACCGTACCGCCATCGCCTTGAAAGAGGCGGGGCTGGAGGTTCCGGTGATCCTCGACGCCCGCGCCAGCGTGACGGGCGATCTGCCCGCCAAGGCCCGGGCCATGGGCATTCGCGTGGAAACCGGCAAGGGCATTGCCAAGGTCAAGGGCGGCAAGCGCGTGACCTCGGTGGCGATCTGCGCTCAGGCGGGCCAAGGTGCCGTGCTGGAGGAAATCGCTTGTGATGCCGTCGCCATGTCGGGCGGCTGGTCGCCGGTGGTTCACCTCTGGTCCCATTGCGGCGGCAAGCTGAAATGGGACGAGGCGCGGGCGCAATTCGCCCCCGACAAGGCCCGCCCGCCGATCAACCACGATGGCAGCGCCATGGTGCTGACCGCGGGCGCCGCCTCGGGTCTGCTGCGCAGCGCCGATGTGCTGGCCGATGCGACCGAGGCTGCGGGCGGCGGGGCCACCCCTGAGGCGGCGGATGCCTCTGAGGGCGCGATGCTGCCGGTCTGGGTCATGCCGCAAGGTGCCCCGGTGCAGCTGCGCGCGAAAATGTGGCTGGATTTCCAGAATGACGTGAAGGTCAGCGACGTGCAGCTGGCGGCGCGCGAGGGCTATACCTCGGTCGAACATACCAAGCGTTACACCACGCTGGGCATGGCGACCGATCAGGGCAAGCTGAGCAATATCAACGGTCTGGCCATTCTGGCCGACAGCCTCTCGGCGCCGGTGCCGCAGGTCGGCACCACCACCTTCCGCCCGCCCTATACGCCGGTCACCATCGGCGCGCTGGCAGGCGAGGCCCGTGGCGAGATCTTCCAGCCGCTGCGCCGCACGCCGATCCATGACTGGCACATGGCGCATAACGCTTACATGGAGCCGGTGGGCCTGTGGCAGCGCCCCTATTGCTTCCCGCGCGCGGGCGAAACCCATGCGCAGGCGGTGCATCGCGAGGTGAAGAACACCCGCGAGAATGTGGGCCTGCTGGATGCCTCGACCTTGGGCAAGATCATCGTCAAGGGCCCGGATGCGGGTAAGTTCCTTGATATGCTCTACACCAATGTCATGTCGAACCTCGGCATCGGCAAATGCCGCTACGGTTTGATGTGCAACGAACAGGGCTTCCTGTCGGATGACGGCGTGGTGGCGCGGATCGACGAGGACACCTGGCTTTGCCACACCACCTCGGGCGGCGCCGATCGCATCCACGGCTGGATGGAAGACTGGCTGCAATGCGAATGGTGGGATTGGCAGGTCTATACCGCCAATGTGACCGAGCAATATGCCCAGATCGCCGTGGTCGGCCCGAAGGCGCGCAGGGTGCTGGAGAAGCTGGGCGGGATGGATGTCTCGAAAGAGGCACTGCCCTTCATGCAATGGGCGGATGGCGTCCTGGGCGGCTTCCGGGTGCGGGCCTACCGCATCTCTTTCTCGGGCGAGCTGTCCTATGAGATCGCCGTGCCTGCCAGCGAAGGCCGCGCCTTCTGGGATGCGCTGCTGGCTGCCGGGGCCGAGTTCGGCATGATGCCTTACGGCACCGAAGGCTTGCACGTTCTGCGCGCCGAGAAGGGCTTCATCATGATCGGCGACGAGACTGATGGCACGGTGATCCCGCAGGACCTCAACCTCGGTTGGGCGATCTCGAAGAAGAAGGCCGATTATCTGGGCAAGCGTGGGCAAGAGCGCCCCTATCTGGCCAACCCGGACCGCTGGAAGCTGGTGGGTCTGGAAACGCTGGATGGCAGCGTGATCCCCGATGGATCCATCGCGCCGGCGCCGGGGCTGAACGCCAATGGACAGCGCAATACCCAAGGCCGCGTCACCTCGACCTATTTCTCGCCCACTTTGGGCAAGGGCATTGCCATGGGTCTGGTGAAGGGCGGTCTGAGCCGGGTGGGCGAAGTGATCGAGATGACCAGGCTCGACGGGTCGACCCTGCAAGCCAAGATCGTCGATCCGGTGTTCTACGACAAGGAAGGGGAGAAGCAGAATGTCTAAGGTTGTCAGCGCCTTGAATGGCGCGACCGCAGGCGGCTTCGCCTCGGTCCGCGAGATCGGCCCGCTAGGCATGATCTCGCTGCGGGCCAAGCCCGATGTGGCGGGGCTGGCGGCGGCGATCACTGCCGCCACCGGCACGGCACTGCCCGCGCAACGCCGGATCGAAATGGCGGGTGGCAATGCCTGCGCTTGGATGAGCCCGGATGAATATCTGCTGATCGTGCCTTACGATCAGGTTGCGGGGGCCTTGGCGACGCTGGCCGACAAGCTGGCGGGGCAGCACCATCTGGCGGTCGATGTGTCGGATGCCCGCGCGGTGTTCCGGCTGGAAGGCGACGCGGCCGATCAGGCGCTGATGAAGCTGGCCCCGGCGGATCTGGCCGCCCTGGCCCCGGGCGAGGTGCGCCGCACCCGTTTGGCCCAGGTCGCGGGGGCCTTCTGGGCGGCCGATGGCGGCTATACGCTGGTCTGTTTCCGCTCGGTCGCGGGCTATGTGATGGGGCTGCTGACCCATTCGGTGACATCGGGCAGCGAATTGTTCTGACCTGAGTTTTCACCCTTCAATTCGCTTATAAATTGCGGCACTCTCCCGGTGGAAACACCATCGGGAGAGTTCTTTTGTTTCGTACCTTCGCTTTGAGCCTCGGGCTTGGTCTGACCCTCGCCGGGATGGCCCATGCCGCCACCCCCGCCTATGACTGCACCATGCCCCAAACCGAGAATGGCAAGGGCTGGATCGCGCCGCAGATCATCTTCGCAGTCGCAGGGGATGAAGCTGTGGTTTACGATGGCGTGATCCACAACAAGCGGGGCAAGCCGATTTCCGCGAAAGTGGTGGAAGACACCGAGGCCAAGCTGGCGATCCGCTGGGAAATGGGCATGAGAGATGGCTCTGGCAACAGCGCCATCATGCGTTACAAGGCGACGCTTCTTCGCAAGAACAACGTCGCCATCGTCACCGCGCGCCCGGCTGGCTATGACAACAAGCTGGAAGAGCGTGGCACCTGCAAGGAGATCGACCTGGAAAAGGTCAAGAAATGAGCGCACCCCAAGGCTTGCGTCTTGCGGCCTGTGTCTTTGCGGCGCTCGCATGGCTTCCAGTCCCGGCTCTGGCGCAGGACGCGCCGGAGCCCGGCTATGTCTGCGAGATCAAGGGCCGCTCGGTCACCCGGGACTGGATCCCCACCGATATTGTCGTTGTGGCCAATGGCTTGCAGGCGCGGGTGATGGACAATGTGTTGAAGCGTCTCGACAGCAAGCCGGTCCGGGCCGAGGTGATCCAGAATACCGACCAGCTTCTGGTCGTGTCCTGGCGCGTGCCGACGCGTGTCGACAATTCCAGCATTGTGCTGACCTATCGGGCGGCGATCTTCCGCGACAGCGGCGCCGTAAACCTTGACGTGCGCGGCACTTATTTGCGGATCAAGGAAACCGGGTATGGTCACTGCGAACTGGCCGACAAATATCTGAACCTGAAATGAAAAATCCCGCCGGAGCAAGCTCCGGCGGGATTTTCTGCATCTGGCCCCGGCTTACAGCTTGGCCGCGACCGCTTCCCAGTTCACCAGCTTTTCCAGGAAGTTGGTCAGGTAGGCCGGGCGCTTGTTGCGGAAGTCGATGTAGTAGGAATGTTCCCACACATCGCAGCCCAGCAGGGCGGTCTGGCCAAAGCACAGCGGGTTCACGCCGTTCTCGGTCTTGGTGACCTTCAGCGCGCCGTCCTTGTCTTTCACCAGCCAGGCCCAGCCCGAGCCGAACTGGCCCGCACCAGCGGCGGCGAAATCTTCCTTGAACTTGGCGACCGAGCCAAAGCTCTCGATCAGTGCCTTTTCCAGCGCGCCGGGGATCGCCTTGTTTTCGCCCGGGCCCATCACTTCCCAGAACAGGTTGTGGTTCCAGTGCTGCGAGGCATTGTTGAAGATGCCGTTCTGCGCCACGGCGCCCGCGGCATAGGTGCCGACGACGATCTCTTCCAGCGACTTGTTTTCCCACTCGGTGCCGGCAATCAGCTTGTTGCCATTGTCGACATAGGCCTTGTGGTGCAGGTCGTGGTGGTATTCCAGCGTTTCCTTGGACATGCCAAGGGCGGCCAGCGCATCATGCGCATAGGGCAGGTCGGGCAGGGTGAAAGCCATGATCGTCTCTCCTGTTCGGGGATTTCGGTTGCCCCCAATAAGAGGGCGCGCACCGGCAAGGTCAAGGGGGCGCGGGGGATTTCCGACAGAAACCCAAAGGTGCAGCGGATGGAAAAAGGCCCCGCCTTGGGGGCGGGGCCAGGGAGTGTCAGGTTCGGACGCGCTCAGTTCGAGGGTTGGCCGAGGTTGGGCTGCCCGATGGCAGGGGCGCCAAGGGAGGGCGCGCCGAGGGAGGGCGCACCGAGGGTTGGCGCTGCGGGCGCCGGGGTCGCCGCGCCCGGGGCAGGGGTGCCGCCGAGATTGGGTTGGCCCAGACCACCCGGTTGGCCCAGACCACCGCCCAAGCCGCCACCCAGACCGCCCGGTTGACCCAGACCGCCGCCGCCCAGCGAGGGCATGGCGGGCAG
>NZ_JAEULU010000246.1 GCF_016792925.1 Gemmobacter sp. | reverse complement strand
CGGTTCTGGTTTTGCTGGGCGCGGCGCTGGCCTTTGCCGGGTTCTGGCTGTTGGGCCATGCGCCGCAGGCGGCCCTTTACAAGGCGGCGACGGTGCTGGTGGCGGCCAGCCCCTGCGCGGTGGTGATCTCGGTTCCGGCGGCGATTCTTTCGGCCCTGTCGGCGGCGGCGCGTGGCGGGGTGCTGTTCAAGGGCGGCGCCGCGCTGGAAACGCTGGCCGAGGTGCGCGCCTTCGCCTTTGACAAGACCGGCACGCTGACCACCGGCAAGGCCGAGGTCACCGGCATTCACGCCGCGGATGAGGCCGCCTTTCTGCGCAAGCTGGGCGGTCTGGAGGCGCAATCGGAACACCCCATCGCCGAGGCGATCCGGCGCGCCCTGGCCCTGCGCGGGCTGGCAGCCGAGGCGGTGACCGGGGTGCGGGCCCATCCCAGCGAAGGGATCACCGGGCGCGATGCCGAGGGCCCGATCTGGGCGGGAAATCCGCGCATGGCGGCACGAATGGGCGCCACCCTGCCCCATCTGGCGGCGCAAGACGGGGCAGAGACCCTGATCTGGCTGGGGCGCGGCGCCGAGGTTCTGGGCGCGGTGACGGTGGCCGATCGCCCGCGCGAAAGCTCGCGCGCCGCGATTGCCGCCCTGAAGGCGCGCGGGGCGGCCGTGGCCCTGATGACCGGCGACCGGCAGGCCGTGGCCCAGCGGATCGGCGGCGAACTGGGCTTCGGCACCTCCGAAATCCACGCCGATCTGCTGCCCGAGGACAAGGTGGCGCTGGTGGCCGCGCTGGCCAGACGGGGCAAAGTGGCCTTTGTCGGCGACGGGGTGAATGACGCCGCCGCCCTTGCCCGGGCCGATGTGGGCATCGCCATGGGGGTGGCCGGGTCGGAGGTCGCCTTGCAAGCCGCCGATGTGGCGCTTTTGTCCAATGAAATGGGCCAGTTGGCCAAGGCACAGGCGCTGGCGCAGCATACGGCGCGCATCATCCGGCAGAACCTGATCTTCGCCATCGGGGCCATGGTGGCGCTGGTGATCGGCGGGTTGTTCTTTGATCTGCCGCTGCCCTTGGCCGTGCTGGGGCATGAGGGCGGCACGGTTCTGGTGGTGCTGAACGGGCTGCGGCTGCTGGCCCATCCGATCAGCGCCGCCAAATGAAAAGGGCGCCCGAAGGCGCCCCACTCATTTCATGCCATCCCAGAAGCTTTTCACCTTCGAGAAGAAACTGCTGGCCTCGGGGTTGTTCTCCTCGCTCAGCTTCTCGAATTCGCGCAGCAATTCCTTCTGCCGCGCGGTCAGGTTCACCGGGGTTTCCACCACCAGCTCGATCAGCAGATCGCCCGAGCCGCCACCGCGCAGGGCCGGCATGCCCTTGCTGCGCAGACGCATCTGCTTGCCGGTCTGGCTGCCCGCAGGCACCTTCACGCGGCTGCGGCCGCCGTCAATCGTCGGCACCTCGACCTCGCCGCCCATGGCCGCCGTGGTCATCGGCACTGGCACGCGGAAGAACAGATGCACGCCATCGCGCTGGAAGATCGGATGCTCTTTCACCTCGATGAAGATGTAAAGATCGCCCGAAGGCCCACCGCGCAGGCCCGCCTCGCCCTCGCCCGCCAGACGGATGCGGGTGCCGGTTTCCACCCCTGCCGGGATGTTCACCGACAAGGCGCGATCCTTCTCGGTCCGGCCCGCGCCACCACAGACCTTGCACGGGTTTTTCACCATGCGGCCCATGCCGTTACAGGTCGGGCAGGTGCGCTCGACGGTAAAGAACCCCTGCTGCGCCCGCACCTTGCCCATGCCCGAGCAGGTCGGGCAGGTCACCGGCTCGGCGCCGCCTTCGGCCCCGGTGCCGTGGCAACTGTCACAGGCGATCGAGGCGGGCACCGTGATGGTTTTCTGGACGCCCTTAAAGGCCTCTTCCAGTGTCACCCGCAGGTTATAGCGCAGGTCAGAGCCGCGCTGCGCCCGCGTGCGCGCCCCGGCCCCGGCGCCCCCCCGCCCGCCGCCCATGAAATCGCCGAACAGATCCTCGAACACATCCGAGAAGGCGCTGGCAAAATCGCCATTGCCACCACCGAAGCCGCCGCGCGGGCCGCCACCGCCGCCCATGCCGCCCTCAAAGGCTGCATGGCCGAAACGGTCATAGGCCGCCTTCTTGTCGGCATCCTTCAACACGTCATAGGCCTCGTTCACTTCCTTGAACTGGGCCTCGGCATTCGGATTGTCGGCATTGCGGTCGGGGTGCAGCTCTTTGGCCTTCGTGCGGTAAGCCTTTTTCAGCTCCTCCGCCGAAGCGCCGCGGGCAACACCCAGCACCTCGTAATAGTCACGTTTCGCCATGGATCATCCCCCATCGCGAACCGGAGAGGGGCGGCCCGTTGCCGGACCGCCCCCTTTCCGATTCCAGCGGTCTCACTTCCGCTTGTTTTCGCCGAGATCTTCGAAATCGGCGTCGACGATGTCGTCATCCGCCGCGCGGGGGCCATCTTCACCGGCGTCACCGGCCTCGGCTTGCTGCGATTTGTAGATCGCCTCGCCCAGTTTCATCGCCGCCTCGGTGAGGTTCTGGATGCCGCCCTTGATCTTGCCGGCGTCCTCGGTCTTGAGGGTGTCTTCCAGCGCGCTCATGGCCAGTTCGATGACCTCGACAGTCGAGGGGTCCACCTTGTCGCTGTGTTCGGCCAGGGATTTCTTGGTCGAATGCAGCAGGCTTTCGCCCTGGTTCTTGGCCTCGACCAGCTCCTTGCGGGCCTTGTCAGCCTCGGCATTGGCCTCGGCGTCGCGGACCATCTTGTCGATCTCGTCATCGGACAGACCGCCCGAGGCCTGGATCGTGATGTTCTGCGACTTGCCGGTGCCCTTGTCCTTGGCCGACACCGACACGATGCCGTTGGCGTCGATGTCGAAGGTCACCTCGATCTGCGGCATGCCGCGCGGGGCGGGCGGGATGTCTTCCAGATTGAACTGGCCCAGCATTTTGTTGTCGGCCGCCATCTCGCGTTCGCCCTGGAACACCCGGATCGTCACCGCGTTCTGGTTGTCCTCGGCGGTCGAGAAGACCTGGCTTTTCTTGGTCGGGATGGTGGTGTTACGGTCGATCAGGCGGGTGAACACGCCGCCCAGCGTCTCGATGCCCAGCGACAGCGGGGTCACGTCGAGCAGCACCACATCCTTCACGTCGCCTTGCAGCACGCCCGCCTGAATCGCCGCGCCAAGCGCCACGACCTCATCGGGGTTTACACCCTTGTGGGGTTCCTTGCCGAAGAACTTTGTCACTTCCTCGATCACGCGCGGCATGCGGGTCATCCCGCCGACCAGAACCACCTCGTCAATGTCGCTGATCGACAGGCCCGCATCTTTCAGCGCGGCCTGGCAGGGCTTCATCGAGCGTTTGATCAGGTCATCCACCAGGCTTTCCAGCTTGGCGCGGGTGAGTTTCATCACCATGTGCAGCGGCGTGCCCGAGTTGCGGTCCATCGAGATGAACGGCTGGTTGATCTCGGTCTGGCTGGAGGAGGACAGCTCGATCTTGGCCTTTTCCGCCGCCTCTTTCAGGCGCTGAAGGGCCATCTTGTCATTGGTCAGATCGACGCCATGCTCTTTCTTGAACTCCTCGGCGAGGTAATTCACGATGCGCATGTCGAAGTCTTCGCCACCCAGGAAGGTGTCGCCATTGGTCGATTTCACCTCGAACAGGCCATCGTCGATTTCGAGGATGGTGATGTCGAAGGTGCCGCCGCCGAGGTCATAGACCGCGATGGTGCGGGTTTCTTTCTTGTCGAGACCATAGGCCAGCGCGGCAGCCGTGGGCTCGTTGATGATGCGCAGCACTTCCAGACCGGCGATCTTGCCCGCATCCTTGGTGGCCTGGCGCTGTGCGTCATTGAAATAGGCGGGCACCGTGATCACGGCCTGGGTGACGGTCTCGCCCAGATAGGATTCAGCGGTTTCCTTCATCTTTTGCAGGATCATGGCCGAAACCTGCGCGGGCGAGTATTTCTCACCGCGCACCTCGACCCAGGCATCGCCATTGCCGCCATTCACCACGGCATAGGGGAGGTTTTTCTGATCCTTCAGGATCGCCGGGTCATCATGGCGGCGGCCAATCAAACGCTTCACGGCGAAAACGGTATTGGTGGGGTTGGTCACGGCCTGCCGCTTGGCGGCTTGCCCGACCAGACGCTCGGTTTCGGTGAAACCGACGATCGACGGGGTGGTGCGGGCGCCTTCCGAGTTTTCGATGACGCGCGGCTGCGACCCGTCCATGATGGCGACGCAGGAGTTCGTGGTCCCGAGGTCGATCCCGATGACTTTGGCCATAATGCTACCTCTTCCTTCGGCGATGTTGTGGGGGCAGAGCCTGACAAGGCCTCCGTCCCCGATCCCAGATCAACCGGAGGGCGCGGCCCGCCCTTCCGGCTTCGTGGCGTATATAGGCAGGCTGTTCTGACCCTGCAAGCCGAACGACGCGCGGAATCCCGCCGTTGCTTGCGCTAAATTTTCAAGGCTTCACCGAGCAGCAGCCTTGCAGCGCCGCAGGCTCTGCCGCGCCGGAAAGGCCGGGACGCAGCGTGCCGGTCACGGTGATGCCGAACTGCCGGTCGCTCATGCCATCCGAACAGCGGGCCCCGGTCAGCAGCAGATCGCCGCCGGGCTGGCCTTCGGCGCCAAAGGCGATGCTGGCGCCCCGCTCGGTGCTGCTGATGGCGCCCAGTTTCAGCCGGGTCTCCGGCAGGCCCGGCTCCTCGCGCCGCACATCGCCCGCGCCCGGCGCCAGCGTCAGCGACCAGAAGGGTTCGGTGCCGAAACAGCGCAGGGTGGAGGTCACGCGGAACCACGGCGCCTCTGCCCGGGGCGCCAGGTATTTCAGATAGGCCCAGCCCGCCGCCTCACCGGCATTCACCAGCCCCCAATTGCCGCGCCGCTCCACCACCTCGATGCCACTCGCATCGCGGGCCAGCGTGGCGATGACCGGGGCGGAGGCCGAGGGTTCGGCCCGCACATTCAGCACATCCCCGGCAGAGACGCCGGTCACGTCATGCAGCGCGGGCAGCGTCTCGGCCTGGGCGACACCGGCAAAGGTCATCAAAAGCAATAGGATACGGATCATCGCTTGGCGCTCCAGCTGGCGGAAATATGCTGCCGGGTGAAGAACTCGGCCATCAGACCCACGATGATGCAGGCAAACGTCACCTGGATCGGGTAAGAGATCGAGGTATGCTGCGGGTGGTAATTCAGGAAGATGAAGCCCCGCCCCTGATCAATGGTGTGAAACAGCGGGTTCCAGTCGAACCAGCCCCGGATGCGCGCGGGCATCGCATTGGCGACAAACATCTTGCCCGAGGCGATCATATTGGCCCGCATATAGATCTGGCTGATCAGCCCGAAAGCATCCGGCGCCCAAGGCTTTGCCGCCAGAAAAATCATGCCGATTCCCACGCCCGAGGCCCAGGAAATGAGCATCATCCCCATGGCCTGCACGGGCTCATAGATCGAGATCGGCGTGAAGGCCACGTGATAGACATACAGCACCACTGCCGCCGACAACACTTGCAGATACAGCGCCGACAGCGCCGCCGAGGCGATGGCGACAATGGTGTTCATCGGGCGGTGCAGCATCATCGGCGAGGTCGGCCCCTCCGACCCCGACACCGCGCCAAGCGCCTTGGTATGGGTCATGAACATGAACACGCCCGACATCACATACAGCACGAAATTGCCCCGGATGGCCGAGCCGCGTCCACCCATGATGCTCATCATCGTGTAGAACACGAGGATCAGCATCACCGTCTGCACGATGTTCATCAGCAGGCCGAACAGCGCGTTGCCATGGCTTTTGCGCACATGGCGGACGGCGGCATGAAAGATCAGCTCCAGCATCGCCAGGGCGGAGGCACCGCGCGAGCGGGGGCGATCCAGTTGAAACATGC
>NZ_JAEULU010000078.1 GCF_016792925.1 Gemmobacter sp. | reverse complement strand
GTGCCGGAGGCGGAGGCGACGCTGTGTTTGCATGGGTTGAGTGACGCGCAAGCCGTCGCGGCGCTCTCGCTGGCGCTTGGCTCGCCCTATGAGGTGACAGGCGCGGCGCATTGGCCGGGGCAGGGCAGCTTTCTGCGGATCGAGGGGTTCGAGACCTCGGTGCGCTATCGCCTGGGGCGGTTGCAGGCTTTGCTGGCGCCGTTTGGGGCGGCGGAGGAAGTGGCCTCCCCCTCCGTGTCACCTTGGGGAGCGATCCGGGACGTGGCGCCCTTGGCTTTGGTGCCGGGCGATCTGTGGCGGCTGCATCTGGTGCCCTCCGAGGCGGCGGCACTGGTCGCGCGCATCGGCGCCGAGGCGGTGCTGTATGATTGGGGCGGCGGGCTGGTCTGGGTGCGCATGGCGCCGGGGGCCGATCTGCGGGCGCGGGCGGGCGCCTTTCGCGGCCATGCCACCTGCCTCACCCGCCCCGACCCCGCGCCCGAGGCCCCCGGCATTGCCGCCTTGACCGAAGGCCTGCGCCGCCAGTTTGACCCGCGCGGGCTGTTTTCCGCGCAGACCGGAGCCTGAGATGCAGACCTTCTTTACCCCCGAACAGCTGCAAGACCCCGGCCTGAACCGCGCCAACCAGATCCTGCGATCCTGCGTGCATTGCGGCTTTTGCACCGCGACATGCCCCACCTATCAGGTCTTGGGTGACGAGCTGGACAGCCCGCGCGGCCGCATCTACCTGATCAAGGAGATGCTGGAAAGCGGCCGCCCGGCGGATGAGAAGACGGTGAAGCATATCGACCGTTGCCTGTCCTGCCTTGCCTGCATGTCCACCTGCCCCTCGGGCGTGCATTATATGCACCTGATCGACCAAGCCCGAGCCTATGTGGAGAAAACCTATACCCGCCCGTGGCATGACCGCGCCTTGCGGTGGGTGCTGGCCAAAGTGATCCCGAACCCGCTGCTGTTCCGCCTCTCGCTGCTGGGGGCCAAGATGGCGCGGCCCTTCGCGGCGCTGATCCCCGATGCGCGGCTGCGCGCGATGATCGCCATGGCGCCCAAGGAAGTGCCGCCGGTCAGTCGCAACGACGATCCGCAGAGCTTTGCCCCCACCGCGCCGCAACGCGCGCGGGTGGCGCTGCTGACCGGCTGCGCGCAAAAGGCGCTGAACACCGACATCAATGACGCCACCATCCGCCTGCTGCGCCGCCTGGGCTGCGAGGTGGTGGTGGCCAAGGGCATGGGCTGCTGCGGGGCGCTGACGCATCACATGGGCCGCGAGGGCGAGGCCCATGCGCAGGCCGCCGCCAATATCTCCGCCTGGCAGGGGGTGAAGGCGGACGGGGGGCTTGATGCCATTGTCATCAACACCTCGGGCTGCGGCACCACGGTGAAGGATTACGGCCATATGTTCCGCAACGATGCGCTGGCGGGGCAGGCGGCGGAGGTCTCGGGCCTCGCGATGGATGTCTCGGAACTGCTGGTGAAGCTGGGGCTGCCGCAGGCCGAAGCGCGGAAAAACCTGCGCGTGGCCTATCACGCCGCCTGTTCCTTGCAGCATGGGCAGCAGGTGAAATCGGCGCCGAAAGACCTGCTGAAAGCGGCGGGGTTCGAGGTGGTGGAGCCAGCCGATCCGCATCTCTGCTGTGGCTCGGCCGGAACCTATAACCTGCTGCAACCCGAGATTTCGGGCGAACTCAAACGCCGCAAGGTGGCGACGCTGGAGGCGCGCGCCCCGCAGGTGATTGCCGCCGGGAATATCGGCTGCATGATGCAGATCGGCTCGGGCACCGGGGTGCCGGTGGTGCATACGGTGGAGCTGCTGGATTGGGCGACGGGCGGGCCTGCGCCGCGCGCGCTGGTGGCGGCGGGGCTGGCCTGAACGCCGCCCCACATCCCGGCTTGCGTTAACCGGGCGTTTGCCACATTGCTGCCGAACTGCCCTGCTAAGCCCGAGCCATGATGCGCCCCTTGCCCCTGATCCTTGCTGCCCTCTTGCTCGCCCTGCCGTCACAGGCGCAGGACATGGGGCTGCGCAGCCTGGAGACCAGCGATGCGGGCCGGGGCTGGGAGGCGGTCGGGCGGCTCAATCTGGGCACCAAGGGCTTTTGCACCGGGGCCTTGATCGCGCCCGATCTGGTGCTGACCGCCGGGCATTGCCTGTTCGACAAGGAAACCGGCGCCCGGATCGACGCGGCAGAGATCGAGTTTCTGGCCGGTTGGCGCAATGGCCGGGCCGAGGCCTATCGCCATGTGCGCCGGGCCGTGGCCCATCCGGAATATGTCTATGGCGGGCAGTCGCTGGAGGCGCGGGTGCCCTATGATGTGGCGCTGTTGCAACTGGATCAGCCGATCCGCCTGCCCTCGGTCGCGCCCTTCGGCACCGCCGCGCAGCCGCATCGCGGCGCCGAGGTGGGCGTGGTCTCTTATGCCAAGGACCGGGCCGAGGCCCCCTCGCTGCAACAGGTCTGCGAGGTGCTGGCCGAGCGCGAAGACATGCTGATGCTGTCTTGCGATGTGGATTTCGGGTCTTCCGGCGCGCCGATCTTCAGCTTTGAGGGCGGGGTGGCGCGGGTGGTCTCGGTCGTCTCGGCCAAGGCCGAGGTCGAGGGGCGCAAGGTGGCGCTTGGCACTGCACTGGAGGCGCCGCTGGCCGATTTGCAGGCCGAATTGCTGCGCGAGGAAGGCGCCCCGCGCCCTGGCAATGTCCGCGTCTTGCGGGGCGGCGGGGCGACACGTTTCGTGCGCCCCACCGAATAATCACGCGCTTGAGGCCGGGGCGCTCAGGCGCGCGACAGCACCGAGGCCGGGCGCAGCCGGGCGATCGACCGGGTAACGGCTGCGGCAAGGCCCGCTGTCAGCAGATCACCGGCCAGGAAGGGCAGCGCGAGAACGGCGGCCTCGGGCAGGGTTTTCTCCAGCATCACCGACATGCCGAGGATTCCGCAGACATGCAGCACGCCGATGCCACCCAGCACGGCACCGAGGAAGGCGGCGGGGAAGATGTCGATGCGCAGACGCTCCACCACCAGACCGGCGGTGAAGGCGGCCAGCGGGAAGCCGATGATGTAACCGGCCGTGGGCGAGTTCAGCGCCATCAGCGTCGTGCGGAACCCGGCCAGCACCGGCACAGCCAGCGCGACCGCCAGGAACAGCAGAACCGCCAGCGCGCCACGCCTGGCGCCCAGCACGGTGCCGCACAGCATCACGCCCAGCGATTGCGCCGTGATCGGCACGCCCGAAACCAGGTCGATCTTCGGCAGAAAGCCAAGCGCCGCGATCAGCGCCGCGAAGAGGGCGATATGGGTCAGGTTGCGTTCCATGATGTCTCCTGAAAAACCTGAGGGGAGTTACAGCCCGCCCCGCGCGCGCAGGGCCTCGGCCACGTGATCGGCATCGTCCAGCGCGGCCAGGGCCAGCGGCAGGACGATCCGCGCTCCGACCCGGCGAGGGCTGCGCGCGCGCCATGCCTGCATGAGAAGCCCGGCCTTGTCCAGCAAAACCGGCACGAAGCGGAGCAGCAGCGCCATCGCCAGCGCGGGCAGGCGCGGGTTCAGCCCCAGCCAGCGCAGCGGGGAAAGCAGGCGCTCGATCAGCGCCAGCATGGCTTCCAGCCGGGTGGTCAGCGCCACCAGATTTGCCAACCCGACCGCTGCGATCAGGCGCAGCGCGATCTGCGCGCCGTGCAAGGGCTGCCACAGCCACAGATGCCAGACCGCCAGCAGCAGCAGAAACGGCCAAAGCGGGCGCAAAAGCCGCAGCCCCTCAAGGCTGAAACGCGGCCCTTGCGACAGATAGACCGCCGCAACGCCGGTGGCGGCCAGAGCCAGGGCCCAGCCTTGCAGGGTGAACAGCGCGAGGCTTCCCGCGACCATCAGCCCGAGCTTGAGGCCCGCAGGCCAATGATGCAGCGGCGTTTCAATGGCCGAGATCTGTGTCAGCATCGCACTCTCCGATCCGGTCCATCTCGGCCCGGAAGGCGGGCAGAACCTCGGCAGGCGGCCCGTCAGCGGCCACGCGCCCCGCCTCCAGCCAGATCACCCGGTCTGCGGCCATCACCGCCTGCGGATCATGGCTGATGGTGATCAGCCGCTGCGGCAGACCGGCCAGCCGCCGGGTGAGGCGGCTTTGGGTTGGCAGATCCAGCGCCGCAAAAGGCTCGTCCAGCAACAGCGTCGCCGGGCGCATCAGCAGCACCGCCATCAGGCAAAGCCATTGCTTCTGCCCCTGGCTGAGGCTGGAGACCAGCGCCTTGGCCCAATGCGCGCGGCCCTCGGCCTCCAGCAAGGTCGCGACGGCGGCGTGCGCCTCCGGGGCGCTTTGCCCCATCTGGCGCAGACCAAAGCTCAATTCCTCCTCCACCGTGGGGAAGATGATCTGGTGATCGGGGTTCTGGAACAGGATGCCAATGGCCCCCAGCATGGCCTTGCGGTCCTGCGCCGGGTCCAGCCCCGCCACCCGCACCGTGCCCGCCATGGGCGTGACCAGCCCGGCCATCACACGCAACAGCGTGGTCTTGCCCGAACCATTGCGCCCGATGATGCCGATCCGCGCCTCACGCAGCGACAGGTCCAACCCGTGCAGGATCGCCTTGCCCTGCACGCCGAAATGAACCCCGCTGAGAGTGATCCCCGCATCCATGGCCCTCGCTTAGCGAGGTTAAGCTTTTTGCACAAGCTGGCGAAGATGAAGAAAGGGGGGCTGTCTGCCCCCCTCTGAGCCTGCGGCTCATTCTCCCCCCGAGGATATTTTTGAACAGATGAATGGGCGCGGTGGCTTTCATCTTGGCTCAAATATCCCGGGGGCGCGGGGGCTGGCCCCCGCTGCTTAGGAACGTGCGGGGGCTGGCCCCCGCTGTTGTCAGGCTCAGGCCGCGCGGGCGGCGGCGACCGAGGCTTCCAGAATCTCCATCGCCTCGGCGAAGATCGCGTCAGGGATGGTGATCGGGGCGAGGAAGCGCACCACGTTGGCATAGACGCCGCAGGTCAGCAGGATCAGGCCGCGCTTTTGCGCCTCGGCTTTCACGCGGTTGGTGAAATCGGGGTCCGGGGCCTTGTTGGACGGATTGGCGAATTCCACCGCCACCATGAAGCCGGGGCCGCGAATATCCGCGATTTCCGGCGTGGTGGCGCGGATGGCCTCCAGCCGCTGTTTCAGACGCGAGCCCAGCTCATTGGCGCGGTCGCAGAGCTTTTCCTCCTCGATCACGTCCAGCACTGCATGGGCGGCGGCGATGCCCAGCGGGTTGCCGCCATAGGTGCCGCCCAGACCGCCGGGATTGGCGGCATCCATGATCTCGGCTTTGCCGGTCACGGCGGCGATCGGCAGGCCCCCGCCCAGACCCTTGGCCATGGTGGTGAGGTCGGCGGTCACATCATAGCCATGCATGGCGAACATGGTGCCGGTGCGGGCAAAGCCGGTCTGCACCTCGTCGGCGATCATCACGATGCCATGCTCGTCGCACAGTTTGCGGATGGCGCGCACCAGATCGGCGGGCGCCGGGTAAAAGCCGCCTTCGCCCTGCACGGGTTCAAAAATGATGGCGGCCACGCGGCCCGGATCGAGGTCGTTCTTGAACAGCTTGGTGATGCCCGACATGGCATCTGCGGTGGTCACGCCATGCAGGTCTTGCGGGAAGGGCACGTGATAGACATCGGGCATCATCGCGCCGAAGCCCTTCTTGTAGGGCTCCACCTTGCCGGTCAGGGTCATGCCCATGAACGTGCGGCCATGGAAGGCGCCGCCAAAGGCGATCACGGCATTGCGGCCGGTGTGGATTCGGGCGATCTTTACAGCGTTTTCAACGGCTTCGGCGCCGGTGGTCACGAAGATCGTCTTCTTGGCATAAGCCCCCGGCGCGGCGGCGTTCAGACGCTCGGCCAGACGGATGTAGTTCTCATAGGGCAGCACCTGATGGCAGGTATGGGTGAAGCGGCCCATCTGTTCGGCCACGGCGGCCATGACCTTGGGGTGGCAATGGCCGGTATTCACCACGGCGATGCCCGCCGCGAAGTCGATATAGCGGTTGCCCTCGATATCCCAGATTTCCGAGTTCAGCGC
>NZ_JAEULU010000019.1 GCF_016792925.1 Gemmobacter sp. | reverse complement strand
ACACGGTGGAAAATCTGGCCGCGGCCCGCCATGCCGCGGCGCTGGTCGAGGGCATCACGGCGCTGAAATCCCTCCCCGGCATCGCTGCGCTGCACGAGGCCGCCTGCCGCTGGCACAGCGCCCGCGCTGCCGCGCTGCTGGGCACCCATCGCGGCTATCGGCTGTTTTGCGATTGTCTGCATGCCGCCGATTCGGCGGCGCTGCCCTTGCCGCTCGCCATGGCGCTTTACGCCAAATTCGCGCAATTGCCCCCGGAGGAGGCCAAGGACGCGGGCTGATCGCCAAAGTGCGCCCGAAACCGCGCCAGCTCGCGCGGTGCGGGCGCTTGGCCGGTATAGATCTTTACATAATGCGGGATGCGGGTCAGGCGGGTCTCCAGGTTCTCCTCTGCCCGCATGAAGATATAGCCGATCTGCGTCAGATAGATGGTGCGCGCGCGCACATCGGCATCCTGCGCGCCATGGCCCCAGCGCGCCAGCATGTCCTGCAAGCCTGCAAGCCGCTGCCGGTCTGCCGCCTCGATCTGCGCCAGAATCACCGCATCCTGCAACCCCCAGCCGCGCATGGCAAATTCCAGCTTGGCGTCAAAGGTCTCGGGCCGCAGGAAACAGCCGATCACGTTCAGCATCGCCTCGGTTTCCGTCTCGGCATATTCGGTGCAGGCGGCGGTCAGCGGCAGGGTGGTGCGCGCCGCCCACATTTCGGCCAGCGCGGCCAGCAGCGCGTCGCGATCCTTGAAAAACCAGTAAAAGCTGGTGCGCGAGAGGCCCAGCCGCTCGGCCAGCGGCATGATTTTCACCGCCTCCACGCCCTCATGCACCAGCATGTCATAGGCGGCCTCCAGCCAGCCCTCGCGCGAACCGCGCCAGCCGGTTTCAGATTTCGTGTCGGATGTCGCCTTGCGTGCCATGGCCCGACCATAGGCCCATGCCGCCGCAACCGCAATAATGTTCACCTCTGAATGCAATCTTGACACAAGTGAACATTTTACCGATGATCCGCCCAGCACCCTATCCCGGAAGGCAGCCCGCCATGTCGAACGATCCCCTGTTGCAGCCCTATCAGCTGAAGCATCTGACCCTGCGCAATCGCATCATGATCACCAGCCACGAGCCGGCCTACCCGGAAGATGGCATGCCGAAGGGCCGCTACCGCGCCTATCATGTCGAACGCGCCAAGGCGGGCGTGGCGCTGACCATGACCGCCGGTTCGGCTTCCGTCGCGCGCGACAGCCCGCCGGTGTTCAACAACATTCTCGCCTGGAAGGACGAGGTGGTGGGCCACATGAAACAGCTGGTCGATGAGTGCCACGATCACGGCGCCGCTGTGATGATCCAGCTGACCCATCTGGGCCGCCGCACCCGCTGGGACAAGGCCGATTGGCTGCCGGTGGTGGCCCCCAGCCACGAGCGCGAGGCCTCGCACCGCGCCTTCCCCAAGCGGATGGAGGATTGGGACATCACCCGCATCATCGGCGATTTCGCCGACGCCGCCGAGCGGATGAAGGCCGCGGGCGTCGACGGGATCGAGCTGGAGGCCTATGGTCACCTGCTGGAGCAATTCTGGTCGCCGCTGACCAATGATCTGGAGGCGCCCTATGGCGGCAGCCTCGACAACCGCCTGCGCTTTACCTTCGACGTGCTGCGCGCCATCCGTGCCCGCTGCGGCGAGGATTTCATCGTGGGCCTGCGCTATACCGGCGATCAGGATCTGCCGGGCGGGATGAGCGCCGCCGAGGGGATGGAGGTCAGCCACAAGCTGAAGAACTCCGGCCTGATCGACTTCCTGAACGTGGTGAAGGGCCATATCGACACCGACCCCGGCCTGACCGATCTGATCCCGATTCAGGGTATGAAAAACGCGCCGCATCTGGATTTTGCGGGGGAAATTCGCGCCGCCACCGGCTTCCCGGTGTTCCATGCCGCGAAAATCCCCGATGTGGCGACCGCGCGCCACGCCATTGCCAGCGGCAAGCTGGATATGGTCGGCATGACCCGCGCCCATATGGCCGATCCGCATCTGGTGCGGAAGGTGATCGAAGGCCGCGAGGATGACATCCGGCCCTGCGTCGGGGCGAACTATTGCCTTGACCGGATCTATCAGGGCGGGCTGGCCTTCTGCCTGCACAACGCGGCCACCGGGCGTGAGGAAACCATGCCCCACACCATCCCCGCCGCCGCCACGCCCAAGCGCATCACCATCGTCGGCGCAGGCCCCGCCGGGATGGAGGCCGCCCGCGTCGCCGCCGAGCGTGGCCATGCCGTGACCGTGTTCGAGGCCGCCGACCAGCCGGGCGGGCAAATCCGCCTCACCGCGCAGGATGAACGCCGCCGCGAGATGACCTCGATCATCGCCTGGCGCTTTGACCAATGCGAAAAGAAGGGCGTCACCTTCAAATTCAACACCTTCGCCGATGCCGCCGATGTGCTGGCCACCAACCCCGATGAGGTGATCATCGCCACCGGCGGCCTGCCCCATACCGAGGTGCTGGGCACGGGCAATGATCTGGTGCATTCGGCCTGGGACATCCTGTCGGGCGATGTGAAGCCCGGCCAGAATGTGCTGATCTTTGACGATGCCGGCGATCATGCGGGGCTGCAAGCCGCCGACCTGATCTCTGCCACCGGCGCGCGGGTCGAGATCGTGACCCCGGATCGCAGCTTTGCGCCCGAGGTCATGGCGATGAACCTTGTGCCCTATATGCGCAACCTGCAAGGTCGCGATACGACCTTCACCGTGACATGGCGGTTGATGGGCGTCGCGCGCGAGGGCAACCAGTTGCGCGCCACCTTGGGCAGCGATTACGGCAGCGTGACGCGCGAGCGGTTGGTGGATCAGGTGATCGTGAACCACGGCACCCGCCCCCTGGACGAGCTGTATTTCGAGCTGAAACCGCAATCCTCCAATCTGGGCGAGGTGGATTACGAGGCGCTTTCGACCGGTAGCCTGCAAACCATCACCCGCAACCCCGGCGCGAGCTTCCGCCTGTTCCGCATCGGCGATGCCGTCGCCGCCCGCAACACCCATGCCGCCATCTATGACGGCCTGCGTCTGGTGAAAGACCTGTGACCATGAGCAAAACCATCCGCACCCGAGCCGCCGTCGCTGTTGCCCCCGGCCAACCGCTTGAGATCATGGAGGTGAACCTCGAAGGCCCGAAATGGGGTGAGGTTCTGGTGGAGATCAAGGCCACCGGCATTTGCCACACCGACGAATTCACCCTCTCGGGGGCTGACCCGGAGGGGTTGTTTCCGGCGATCCTTGGCCATGAGGGCGCGGGCGTGGTCATTGAATGCGGCCCCGGCGTCACCACGCTGAAACCCGGCGATCACGTCATTCCGCTCTATACGCCGGAATGCCGCCAATGCCCCTCCTGCCTCAGCCAGAAAACCAACCTCTGCACCTCGATCCGCGCGACGCAAGGCCAGGGC
>NZ_JAEULU010000001.1 GCF_016792925.1 Gemmobacter sp. | reverse complement strand
TCATGGGCACGATTGTCGTGGTCTGGACCACCATCACCATCGTCGTTCTGAAGGTCTTCGACATCGTGCGCGCCATGACCAATGGCCAGTGGGAAAGCCAGGTTCTGGCCAATTACATGTTCGACAAGCTGTTCACCGCCTCGGACTGGGGCGTGGGTTCGGCGGCGGCCATGGTCATCATGTTGCTGGTGACCCCCATTCTGGTCTGGAACGTCCATAACGCGCGCAAGGAAATGCGCTGAGGCGCGGGGAGGTTACACATGGATAACATTGCCGGTTCCAAACCCGCTTTGACCTGGGCCGTTCACATCTCGGCGGTGCTGCTGGTGGCGCTTTGGGTCTTTCCGACGCTGGGCCTTCTGGTCTCGTCCTTCCGCACCGGTGACCAGATCGCGGGCTCCGGATGGTGGCAGGCGCTGTCCACGCAGGAGGCACAACTGCCCGCCATCCGCCTGAAAGGCGAGGAAGTTCAGAAGGATGGCGTTTTCGTCATCGAAGGGCAGCTTCTGGATACGGCCGCCAAGGTCAGCCGCTGGGGCATCAATTCCAAAGACCCCGAGGCCTATGCGGCGGGCGAAACCGGCGCGCTGCCCTCGGGCGAGGCGATCACGGTGACCGAGACCGGGGCCTTCACGCTCAGCTCCACGCAAAGCATGGCCGATCTGCGCATGCCGCGCGTCTTTGTCAGCGCCGCGACCCCGCCGGAATTCACCCTGAACAACTATGACACCGTGCTGTTCAAGCCCGCGCCGGGGCAAAGCGTCGGCAAGGCCTTTTTGAATACGCTCACCGTTTCCATTCCGGCAACAATCATCCCGATCCTGATCGCCGCCTTCGCCGCCTATGCGCTGGCCTGGATGGAGTTTCCGGGCCGGGCGCTGCTGGTTGCCGCCGTGGTGGGCCTGCTGGTGGTGCCGCTGCAACTGGCGCTGATCCCGCTGTTGCAATTCCATAACAGCATCGGCATCGGCAAGGGTTATCTGGGGGTCTGGCTCGCCCATACCGGCTTTGGCCTGCCGCTGGCGATTTACCTGTTGCGCAACTATATGGCGGGCCTGCCGCGCGACATCATCGAGAATGCCAAGGTCGATGGCGCCACGGATTTCCAGATCTTCACCAAGATCATCCTGCCGCTCTCCTTCCCGGCGCTGGCCTCTTTTGCGATCTTCCAGTTCCTCTGGACCTGGAACGACCTGCTGGTCGCCATGGTTTTCCTCGGCACCACCGACAATGAAATGGTGCTGACCGGCACGCTCTTGAACCTCATGGGGTCGCGCGGCGGCGATTGGGAGATCCTGTCGGCCTCGGCCTTCATCTCGATCGCGGTGCCGCTGATCGTGTTCTTCGCAATGCAGAAATACCTCGTGCGCGGCCTGCTGGCCGGCTCGGTGAAGTGAGACGGAAATGACACTGCACAAAGACCCGGACTGGTGGCGCGGGGCCACGATCTATCAGATCTACCCGCGCAGCTTTCAGGACAGCAATGGCGACGGGGTGGGCGATCTGCCCGGCATCACCTCGCGGCTGGATCACATCGCGCGCCTCGGCGCCGATGCGATCTGGATCAGCCCGTTCTTCACCTCGCCGATGAAGGATTTCGGCTATGATGTCAGCGATTATTGCGACGTCGACCCGATGTTCGGCACCTTGGCGGATTTCGATGCGCTGGTGACGCGGGCGCATGATCTGGGCCTGCGGGTGATGATCGACCTCGTGCTGTCGCATACCTCCGACGTTCACCCCTGGTTCCGGGAAAGCCGGGCCGACAGAACCAATCCGAAGGCGGATTGGTATGTCTGGGCCGATCCGAAACCCGATGGCACGGCGCCCAACAACTGGCTGTCGATCTTCGGCGGCTCGGCCTGGGCCTGGGACGGGCGGCGGCGGCAATATTACCTGCACAACTTCCTCACCTCTCAGCCCGATCTGAACCTGCACAACCCCGATGTGCAGGAGGCCCTGCTGGAGGTGGAGCGGTTCTGGCTGAAGCGCGGCGTCGATGGCTTCCGGCTGGATACCATCAATTTCTACTTTGCCGACAAATACCTGCGTGACAATCCGGCCCTGCCGCCAGAGCTGCGCAATGACACGATCGCGCCCTCGGTGAACCCCTATAACCACCAGCTGCATCTGTTCGACAAGAACCAGCCCGAGAACCTGGCCTTCCTGCGCCGCTTCCGGGCCGAGCTGGAACCCTATGGCGCCGCTGCCGTGGGCGAGGTGGGCGATGCGCAGCGCGGGCTGGAGATCATGGCCGAATATACCTCGGGCGGCGACAAGGTGCAGATGTGCTACCCGTTCGAGATGCTGCAACCCAAACGCCTGACCGCCGCCGGGGTGGAGGAAACCTTCGCCCGCATGGAGGCCGCCGCGCCGGATGCCTGGCCGTGCTGGAGCTATTCCAACCACGACACCATGCGTCATATCACGCGCTGGAACCTGACGGATGAGGGCGCGAAAACCTATATGTCGATGCTGGTCTGCCTGCGCGGCTCGCTCTGCCTCTATCAGGGCGAGGAGCTGGGCCTGCCCGAGGCCGAGGTGGCCTTTGAGGAGCTGCAAGACCCCTATGGCATTGAATTCTGGCCCGAATTCAAGGGCCGTGACGGCGCGCGCACGCCGATGGTCTGGGAAGGCGGCAATGGGCAGGGCGGCTTCACCACCGCCAGCAAAAGCTGGCTGCCGGTGACGGCGCCGCATCTGGCGCGCTCGGTCGCGGGGCAGGGTGCCGACGAGGCCTCGATGCTGGCGCATTACCGCCGCGCGCTCGCCTTCCGCCGCGCCCATCCGGTGCTGCGCACGGGCGCCATGAACGACATCCGCGCCGAAGGCTCCGTGGCCCGGTTCCTGCGCGCGGGCGAGGAGACGATCTTTTGCGCCTTCAACCTCGGGGACGGGGCGCAAGAGATCACGCTGCCAGAGGGGAGCTGGCAGCAGATCGGGGCAGAGCTGGGAAGCCTGCCGCTGAACGGTAACAAGGTGACGCTGGATGCCTGGCAGATTTGCCTCGCCAAGCGGGTTTGAAGGGGGGACATCATGGCCAAGCTGAATCTGACCAATGTGGAAAAGGCCTATGGCGAGGTGAAGGTGTTGAAAGACATCAACCTCGACATCACCTCGGGCGAGCTGATCGTCTTTGTCGGGCCCTCGGGCTGCGGCAAATCCACGCTGCTGCGCATGATTGCGGGGCTGGAGAAAATCACCGGCGGTGATTTCACCATCGACGGCGTGCGGATGAACGAGGTGCCGCCCTCGGAACGGGGCATCGCGATGGTGTTCCAGTCTTATGCGCTCTATCCGCATATGACGGTGCGCGACAATATGAGCTTCGCGCTGAAACTGGCGAAAAAGCCGCAGGCCGAGATTGACGCCGCGGTGGAAAAAGCCGCG
>NZ_JAEULU010000322.1 GCF_016792925.1 Gemmobacter sp. | reverse complement strand
AGCACCGAGTCATTGTTGATGATCGCGGTGGCGGCATCGGTGAAGCTGTCATTGCCAAGGCCCAGGTCGATGGCCCCGGTGATGCGCCCGGTATTTTGCAGGCTGTCATGGCCCTCGCGCAGCTGGATCGCGCCGGTGATGGTGCCGCTGTTGGTGATGCTGTCCACCCCGGCGGCGCCATAGATCGCGGTTTCCCCCGACAGCGCGCCGCTATTGGTCAGTTGCAGGCTGCCCAGACCGAAGGGCGCGTTGATGCCAAAGACGCCGCCGGTCATGGTGCCGCTGTTCACCACCACCACATTGCCGGTGATCACCCCGGTCAGGGCGGCATAGGCGCCGTTGATGCGGCCGGCATTGTTCAGGGTGGAATGGATGCCATCCAACAGCACCCCGTTCGACTGATGCGCCGGATCGGCCGAGCCATAGGCGCCGATCACGCCGGTGGCGCTGACGATCACGGTGCAGGTCTCGGTCGTGCCGAGCATCTTCACCCCGTCGTCAAAGCCCTCGACCGTGCCATTGATGGTGAAGACATGCGCCCCCGCCCAGGTGGCAATGCCGCTGGCCGCGGTGGAATGCACGGTGATTCCGGCCTCGACAGCGATGTCGTCATTGCCAGACAGCAGGTAACCGTCGCCTTCAGTGTTGCGGTTTTCGGCGATAATCAAGGGCATGGCACAGGTTTCCGGGCTGATTGTTGATACGGGTTAAACAATTGAATTGTATTGGATTTGTTCCTGATTTCCAAGGGATTTCAGGCCCCGCCCCCTGGCTTGGGCAAAAGCCCGCCGGGCGGCGGGGCCATGCGCGGGCCGATTGCACGGGCCGGTGCGAGCCTGTATCCCCTTGGAAAAGCAGATCGGAGGAACCATGAGCCGCGCATACGTTTTCCCCGGGCAGGGCGCCCAGACCATCGGCATGGGCAAGGCCCTGGCCGAGGCCTACCCGGCCGCCCGCGCCGTGTTCGACGAGGTGGATGACGCCCTGGGCGAAAAGCTCTCCGTGCTGATCTGGGAGGGGGATATTGCCGAGCTGACGCTGACGCAGAACGCCCAGCCCGCGCTGATGGCGACCTCGCTGGCCGCGCTGCGCGCGCTGGAGGCCGAGGGGATGGGGCTGGACCAGGCGCAATTCGTGGCCGGTCACAGCCTGGGCGAATATTCCGCGCTTTGTGCGGCGGGGGCGCTGAGCCTCAGCGATACGGCGCGGCTGCTGCGCATTCGCGGCCAGGCCATGCAAGAGGCGGTGCCGGTGGGCGTGGGAGCCATGGCGGCGCTGCTGGGTCTCGATTTCGAGACCGCGACCGAAGTGGCCAGCGAGGCCGCGCAGGGCGAGGTCTGCCAGGCCGCGAATGACAATGACCCCGCGCAGGTGGTGGTCTCGGGGCACAAGGGGGCGGTGGAGCGCGCGGTGGAGATCGCCAAGGCCAAGGGCGCCAAGCGCGCGCTGCTGCTGCCGGTTTCCGCCCCCTTCCATTGCGCCCTGATGCAGCCCGCCGCGCATGTGATGGCCGAGGCGCTGGCGGCGGTGAATATCGAAAACCCCAGCCTGCCCGTTGTGGTGAATGTGCGCGCCGAGGCGGTGACCGAGGCCGACCGCATCCGCGACCTGCTGGTGGCGCAGGTCACCGGCTCGGTGCGCTGGCGTGAAAGCGTGCTGTGGATGGAACAGGCGGGCGTGACCGAGTTCTGGGAGATCGGCGCGGGCAAGGCCCTGGCCGAGGCCTACCCGGCCGCCCGCGCCGTGTTCGACGA